>JBIIZY010000040.1:0-17510 GCA_044346035.1 Rhodoferax sp.
CGGCCGTGTCTGCGGGGGCCAGTCCGGGACTCACAAACACCGCGCGAACCGGCGTACCTTCAACCAGGTCGGCGGTGAAAGGCGCATGCAGCCAACGCGCTTGTGGCACGGTGTCTTGCAAGGCTTGGCGCTGCGGCGGCTCGGCGCGGTTGTCCACTACCGTTACCTGCGCGCCTAGGCGCGCGCACCAGCGCGCCATGGACAGGCCCGAGGCTCCCAAGCCCAGCACCAAGACCACCTGATCACGCAGTTCGTTCATGGTCTAGCGCAACTTCAACGTGGACAGACCGACCAAGCACAACAGCATGGTGATGATCCAAAAACGCACCACCACCTGGGTTTCACGCCAGCCTTGCTTTTCAAAGTGGTGGTGCAGCGGTGCCATCTTCAACAAGCGACGACCCTCACCGTACTTGCGTTTGGTGTACTTGAAATAGCCCACCTGCAACATGACCGAGAGGGCCTCGACCACAAAGATGCCGCCCATGATGGCCAACACAATTTCTTGGCGCACGATGACTGCAATCGTGCCCAGCGCGGCCCCCAATGCGAGCGCGCCCACATCGCCCATAAACACCTGCGCCGGGTAGGTGTTGAACCACAAAAAGGCCAGGCCCGCGCCCGCCATGGCAGCACAGAAAATCAGCAACTCGCCCGCGCCAGGAATGTGGGGGAAGAACAGGTACTTGGAATACACCGCGCTGCCTACTACGTAGGCAAATACACCCAAAGCGGAGCCCACCATCACCACCGGCATGATGGCCAAACCATCGAGCCCGTCGGTCAGGTTGACCGCGTTGCTCGAACCCACGATGACCAGGTAAGTCAGCAGCACAAAACCCAAGACGCCCAGGGGATAGCTGACCTCTTTCATAAAGGGCAACAGCAAACCGGCCTTGGGCGGCAGGTTCACGTCAAAGCCCGAACCGACCCAGTTAAGGAACAGCTCCAGCACCCGCAGGTTGGAACTCTCAGAAATACTAAACACCAGGTAGAGCGCTGCCAGCAGCCCGATCAGCGACTGCCACAGGTACTTCTCACGCGAGCGCATGCCCTCGGGGTCTTTGTGCACCACTTTGCGCCAGTCGTCAGCCCAGCCGATGGCACCAAAGCCCAGGGTCACGATCAACACAATCCAAACGAAGCGGTTGCTCCAGTCAAACCACAGCAAGGTGGAAATGGCGATGGAAAGCAGTATCAACACACCGCCCATGGTGGGAGTGCCGCTTTTGCTGAGGTGCGACTCCATACCGTAGCCCCGGATCGGCTGGCCGATTTTGAGCGCGCGCAAGCGGCGAATAACGGCGGGCCCAGCCACCAAGCCAATGAGCAGCGCGGTCATCGCGGCCATGACCGCCCGGAAGGTAAGGTACTGGAACACCCGGAAGTACCCCAGCTCCGGCGAAAGGGTTTGCAGCCATTGGGCCAAACTCAACAACATACGGTGCCTCCCTCTGGCTCTGCTTGCGCCACCTCGGTAATGGCTTGCACCACCCGCTCCATGCGCATGAACCTGGAGCCTTTGACCAGGACGCTGGCCGCCTCGGGCAAGGCGGCGCGCACCGCATCGAGCAGGGCGTCTATGTGCCCAAAGTGCTGCGCGCCACCGAAGGCAGCTCGGGCCGATGCCGCCAGTTCGCCCAACGTAAACAAGCGGTCAATGCCGCAGGCCTTGGCGTAGCGTCCGGCCTCGGCATGCAGCGTGACACCTTCGCTGCCCACCTCGCCCATGTCGCCCAAAACCAGCAGACGCGGCCCCGGCAGTTCGGCCAACACCTCGATGGCGGCGCGCACCGAATCGGGGTTGGCGTTGTAGCTGTCGTCCACCAATGTGAAGCGGTGGCCGCTGGCGGCGAGTGCAACCTCCATCGCACGCGAACGGCCCTTGACTGGTACGAACCGGGCCAAGCCCACTTCCACCGCTGCCACGCCCACTCCCGCGGCAAGCGCGCAACTGGCGGCAGCCAGCGCGTTTTGGACGTTGTGGCGGCCCGCGATGTGCAGCACCAGGTGCAACTCGGTGTGGGCGCTTTGCGCATGCACCCGCCAAGCCCCATGCGACCACAGGGCGCTGCGGCACACCAAGGTGTTGCCGCTATGGGGCAAGCCGGGTTTGCCGCCAAAACGCGCCACCTTGCGCGCACCGGCAATGGACTGCCACAACGCGCTGTAGGTGTCTTCGGACGGGAACACCGCCACGCCGTGCGCAGGCAACGCCGCCAGCACGCTGCCGTTTTCCTGGGCCACTGCGTCCACGCTGTGCATGAACTCCAGGTGCTCGCGCTGCGCGTTATTGACCAGCGCCACCGTGGGGCGGGCGCAGTCGGCCAGCGCAGCAATTTCGCCGGGATGGTTCATGCCGAGCTCGACCACCGCGATGCGGTGGGTGTCGCGCAGCCGCAGCAGCGTGAGTGGCACGCCAATGTCGTTGTTGAGATTTCCCAGGGTGGCCAGCGAGCCGTCTCCCGGCGCATGGGCCTGCAAAATACTGGCCAGCATCTGGGTGACGGTGGTCTTGCCGTTGCTGCCGGTGACCGCAATGAGCGGCAGATCGAACTGCATGCGCCAAGCGCGTGCCAGCGCGGCCAGCGCCGCGCGGGTGTCGTGCACCTCAATGCGCGCCACTCCAGGCGGGTACGCCGCTGGGGGCAGACCAGACCGGCACAGCAGCGCGCTGGCACCACGCGCCTGGGCCTCGGCCAGAAAGTCATTGGCATCAAAGCGCTCGCCTTGCAAGGCCACAAACAGATCACCGGGGGACAGGCTGCGGGTGTCGGTGTGCACCCGCATCACGGGGGTGTCGCCGTCGCCCACCAGCGTGGCGCCGTGCAGCCACGCAAAGGCGCGGCGCAGCGGCATCATCGGCGTGGTCTGCGGCATGGGCGCGGTGTCTGTCATGGCGTCACCCCACAGGCTGCACCAGCGCGCAAATTCAGCGCTTGGCGTGCGTGCGCCAGGTCAGAGAACGGGGTTTTGACACCTGCAATCTCTTGGCTGTCTTCGTGGCCTTTGCCGGCCAGCAGCACCACGTCGTTGGGTTGGGCCGCGGCCACGGTGTGGCCAATTGCACGGGCGCGGTCTTGCTCCACTTCTACTGTGGCACAGGGTGGCAGGCCACGCAGAATTTGCGCAATGATGGCTTCGGGCATCTCGCTGCGCGGGTTGTCGCTGGTTACCACCACACGGTCTGCGCGCTTGCCCGCGATCGCGCCCATCAGGGGCCGCTTGGTGGCATCGCGGTCGCCGCCGCAACCAAACACGCACCAAAGCTGGCCACCGCGCTGCTGCGCCAGCGGGCGCAGGGCGGCCAGCGCGTGGTCCAGGGCGTCGGGGGTGTGGGCGTAGTCCACCGCCACCACCGGGCCACCGGGTGCGTCCACGCACTCCATGCGTCCCGGCACCGGGCGCAGCGCGCTGCAAACTTGCCCTGCGTCCGCCAGCGGTACACCCAGGCTGCGCATGGCACCCAACACCGCCAACACATTGGACACGTTGTAGCTGCCCAGCAAGTTCGTGCGCAGTTGCACCGACTGTGCTCCCTCCCACACCTCGAAGACCAAACCATGTGCGCCGTGCTGAATGTGGCGCGCCTGCAAGCGGGCGCTGCTTTGCATAGAGTAGGTCCACAGATCAAGGTCGTCCGAACGCGCATGCTGCAGGGTCTGTGCCAACGCAAAACCGTGCGCGTCATCGGTGTTGACCACGGCCGCCCGCAGCCCAGGCCAGGCAAACAGTCGGCGCTTGGACTCCCAGTACGCCGCCATGCTGCCGTGGTAGTCGAGGTGGTCTTGCGTCAGGTTGGTGAAGATGGCCACCGCGATGTCGGTGCCCTCCAAGCGGCGCTCTTCCAGGCCGATAGAAGATGCCTCGATGGCGCAGGCCCGCAGGCCCTGGTCTGCAAAGTTACGCAAGGCCTGCTGCAGGCGCACGGGGTCTGGCGTGGTCATGCCGGTGGGCACCAGGTCCGCGCCCGCTGCGCCAACGCCCAAGGTGCCGATCAGTCCTGCTGGCAGGCGCTGCGCGGTGGGCAATGCCGACAGCGCGTGGGCCAGCCACCAGGCGGTAGAGGTTTTTCCGTTGGTGCCAGTGACCGCAAGCACCGGCAGCGAGCGAGACGGGTGACCAAAGTAGTGGGCTGCAATGGCGCCAGTGGCCGCTTTGAGTCCGTGGTAGGTCGCCGCCGGACCGCGCAGGCCAAAGTCCGCAGCGCCCTCATGCTCCACCAAGCAGGCCGTCGCACCGGCAGCCAGCGCTGCGGGCACAAAGGCGCGGGCATCGTGCGCGGCACCGGGCCAGGCCACAAAGCCGTCGCCGGCAGCCACCAGGCGGCTGTCGGTGCGCAGCGTGCCGCGCACGCGCTCGCGCAGCCATTGGGCTGCTTGTGCTGGTGTGTGCAACTGCTCCATCAGAAGCTTTCGTCCACCGCGCTGGCCACAATCAAGGGCTGCACCGCCACATCAGGCTGCACATTGAGCATGCGCAAGGTCTGTTGCACGGTTTCGCTAAACACCGGCGCTGCAACCTCGCCACCGTAAAACTTGCCAGCGCTGGGTTCGTCGAGCATCACCCCGACGATGATGCGGGGCGCATCGATGGGCGCCATGCCCACAAACCAGCTGCGGTACTTGCGGTTGCCGTCGGTGCCGTAGCCCTTGCCGACCTGCTTGTACGCAGTGCCCGATTTGCCACCCACCGAGTAGCCCACGGTTTGCGCCTTGGGCGCGGTGCCGCCCGGGCCTGCGGCCATCTGCAGCATCTTGCGGATCTCGGCAGCGGTTTGGGCGGAAAAAACGTTCACGCCCACGGCGGGCTGCGTGGTTTTGAGCAAGGTGGCCGGGATGATTTGTCCGTCGTGCGAGAACACGGTGTAAGAGCGCGCCATTTGGAACAGGGACGCGGAGAGCCCGTAGCCATAGGACGCTGTGGCTTGCTCAATCGGGCGCCACTTGGCATAGGGGCGCAAGCGGCCCGACACGGCCCCGGGGAACTCCACCTGTGGCTTGTGGCCAAAGCCAGCTTGCGAGAAGGTCTCCCACATCTCGCGCGCAGACATTTGCATTGCGATCTTGGCGGTGCCCACGTTGCTGGAAACCTGAATCACCTGCTCCAAGCTCAAGGCGCCGTGTGGGTGCGAGTCACGGATGGTGGCGCCGGCGATCGTCATCGTGCCGGGCGCGGTTTCAATCATGGTCGATGGCTTGTACTGGCCCTTCTCCAAGGCGAGTCCGACGGTGAAGGGCTTCATCACCGAGCCGGGCTCGAAGGTGTCTGTCAGCGCCCGGTTGCGCAATTGCGCGCCCGTGAGGTTCTGGCGCTTGTCTGGCTGGTAGCTGGGGTAGTTGGTGAGCGCCAATACCTCGCCGGTGATAGCGTCGAGCACCACCACGCTGCCGGCTTGCGCCTTGTGGGCCCGCACCGCCTCGCGCAGCTTTTGGTAGGCAAAAAACTGGATCTTGCTGTCGATGCTCAGTGCAATGTCGGTGCCGTCCACTGGCGCAATCACCTCACCCACGTCTTCGACGGCGTGGCCCAGGCGGTTCTTAATCACGCGGCGCATCCCCGGCTTGCCCACCAACGATTTGTTGTAGAGCAGCTCGATGCCCTCTTGGCCGTTGTCTTCGACATTGGTAAAGCCCACCACATGGGCTGCGGCCTCGCCTTCAGGGTACTGGCGCTTGTAGTCCTTGCGTTGGTAGATGCCTTTGAGGTTCATGTCGGCAACTTGCTTGGCGACATCCGCATCAACCTGGCGCTTGATCCAGACAAAGGTCTTGTCCTCATCAGCCAGCTTTTTGCCCAGATCGGCTGGCGACAAGTCCAGCAGCTTGGCGAGCTTTTTGCGCTGCTCTGGGCCCATGTCCACGTCTTCCGGAATCGCCCAGATGCTGGGGGCGGGCACGCTCGATGCCAGGATCAAGCCATTGCGATCCAGGATGCGCCCCCGATGGGCCGGCAACTCCAACGTGCGGGCGAAACGCACCTCGCCTTGGCGTTGGTAAAAGTCGTTGGCCACCACCTGGATGTACGCCGCACGCGCGGCCAGGCCACAAAACGCCAAAGCCAGCGCGGCCACCACCATCTTGCTGCGCCACACCGGCGTGCGACTGGCCAGCAAAGGGCTCGAAGCGTACAGCACGCTGCGGCTCATGGTGCGCCTCCCGCAGCCCTGGCGCTTGGCGCTTGTGGCCAGCCCCCCGGCGCTGTGGTGGCTGGCTGGCCACTGGTGGGCGTTCCCGTACCGTTGCTGCGCTTGGTGCCAACCGGTGCGCTGTAGTTGACGTAGGTGGTGATCGCCGCTGTGGCCGGGCGCATGTCGAGCTTCTCCCGGGCCAGCCTTTCTACCCGGGCGGGCGTGGCCTGGGCGCGCCGCTCCACCTGCAAGCGCTCGTGCTCCATCGCCAAACGGCGCGCCTCGTTGTTGACCCGGTCGAGCTCGACAAAGTGCCGGCGCGAGTCGTACTGCACACCGACCAGGTAGATCGCGCTAAGCACCAGCGCCACCAGCAAGACGAGGTTGGTGCGCATCATGCGGCGGTCCTTTGCGCCACACGCAAGATGGCGCTGCGCGCGCGCGGGTTGTTGCGAACCTCTTCGGCGCTGGGCTTGGTGCGCCCCAGGGCTTCGAGTTTCATCGCCTTGGGAGCAGCAAAGGGGGTGCGGCGGTCGTACCCATCGCGCGCATGCTGGGCGATGAATTGCTTGACGATGCGGTCTTCGAGCGAGTGAAAGCTGATCACTGCCAGACGCCCCCCAGGTTGCAACACATGCAGACTCGCTTCTAACGCCTGTTGCAGCTCTTCAAGCTCGGCGTTGATGAAAATCCGAAAAGCCTGAAATGTGCGCGTTGCAGGGTTCTGGCCCGGCTCGCGGGTTTTGACCTGCTCAGCCACGAGTTGGGCCAACTCGGTGGTGGTTGAAATTGGCCCCCGTTCCTGTCGGCGAGCAACAATCGCCTTTGCAATGGGGCCAGCAAACCGTTCTTCACCATATTCACGTATCACCTCCGCAATCTGGTTGGCGTCTGCGGTTTCCAGCCACTGGGCCACACTCTGTCCGCGCGTGGTGTCCATGCGCATGTCGAGCGGGCCTTCGAAGCGAAAACTGAAACCCCGCTCTGGGTTGTCGATCTGGGGCGAACTCACACCCAAATCCATCAGCAAACCGGCCACGCTGTGGGGCGCGAGCTCGTGCAAACTTGAAAATGCCGCATGGCGAATGGAAAACCGTGGATCGGCAATCGAGGCCGCCTCGGCCACCGCCATTGGGTCGCGGTCGAAGGCCAGCAAACGGCCCGCCGCAGACAGGCGCGAGAGCAACAAACGCGCATGGCCACCGCGGCCAAAAGTGGCGTCCACATAGGTGCCGTCGGCCGCAATGCGCTGCGTTCTGGAGTCGTCGTTGAACAGTGCGCCGACTGCTTCGTTCAACAAGACGGTGGCATGGCTCCATGTCGTGTCCACACGCCGCGCCTAGAAAGAGAAGTCCTTGAAGACATCGGGCATGTCGCCCTGCATGGCCTGCGCCTCTTGCGCGTCGTAGGTGGCTTTGTCCCAGAGCTCAAAGTGGTTGCCCATACCCAGCAGCATGGTGTCGCGGGTGATGCCTGCAGCAGCGCGCAGTTCGGGCGACACCAGCACGCGGCCGGTACCGTCGAGCTCCACGTCCATCGCATTGCCCAAGAAGATGCGCTTCCACCACTGCGCCGACATGGGCAAGGCAGCAATGCGGTCGCGGAACTTTTCCCACTCAGGGCGGGGAAACACCATCAGGCAGCCGTGGGGGTGTTTGGTGATCGTCAGTTGCCCCGCCGCAGTCGCGGTCAGGACGTCCCGGTGCCGGGTCGGCACCGAGAGCCGACCTTTTGCATCCAAGCTGAGAGACGAAGCCCCTTGAAACACGACAAAACACCTCTGTTGGCCATTGGCAGGAATGACGGCAGCTCAGTGGCATTTTTTACCACTTAAGTGCACTTTTTTGCACTGTACCAGCAATTGCCAGCGCTGCGAATGCTCGCAACAGAAAAATTTCCAATGAAATCAACGACTTACAAGCGATCTTGGAGGTAGAACGGTGGCAAAAAACGTTCTAAATGAAGCACTTAGAAGTGCATTTGAAAGTAACGCTTGAAGCCCGGCACCAACCCAGGCCACGCCAGCGGGCTACAGGATGTAGCGCGAGAGGTCTTCGTTTTTGCTGAGTTCGGCCAGGCGCTGGTCTACGTAGGCCGCGTCAATAACCACGGTTTGGCCCGCCAAGGCGGCTGCGTCGAAGCTGACGTCGTCGAGCAAACGCTCCATGACTGTGGCCAGCCGCCGGGCGCCGATGTTCTCGGTGCGCTCGTTGACTTCAAAGGCGATGCGGGCGAGCCGGGTAACGCCGTCGGGCCGGAAGTCGAGCGTCACCTTCTCGGTGGCCAACAGGGCCTGGTACTGGCGGGTGAGCGACGCGTGGGTTTGCGTCAAGATGGCCTCGAAATCCTGCACCGACAGGGATTGCAACTCCACCCGAATAGGGAAGCGGCCTTGCAGCTCCGGAATGAGGTCGCTGGGTTTGCTCAAGTGGAACGCGCCCGAGGCCACGAACAGAATGTGGTCGGTTTTGACCACCCCGTACTTGGTGGACACGCTGGTGCCTTCCACCAGCGGCAGCAGGTCACGCTGCACGCCTTGGCGCGACACCTCGGCACTGCCGCCTTCGCTGCGGGAAGTGACCTTGTCGATCTCATCAATGAACACAATGCCGTTTTGCTCCAAGGTGTGCAGTGCCTGCGTCTTGATCTCGTCTTCGTTGATGAGCTTGGCAGCCTCTTCATCAACCAGCAGCTTGTGCGCCTCGGCAATTTTTAGGCGCCGGCTCTGGCGCTTGGATTGCCCCAGTTGGCCGAAGATTCCGCGCAACTGTTCGGTCATTTCCTCCATGCCGGGTGGCCCCATGACTTCGAGTGCGGGCGTGGGCGCGGCCACATCGATTTCGATCTCGCGCTCGGCCAACTGCCCCTCGCGCAGTTTCTTTCGAAACACCTGGCGGGCGGCACTTTCGGGCACGGGCTCAGCGGGCACCATGCCGAACTCGCCACGGGCTGCTGGCACAAGGATGTCCAAGATGCGCTCTTCAGCGGCATCTTGCGCGCGGGCGCGCACCGCCGCCTTGGCAGCCTCGCGGGTTTGCTTGATGGCAATGTCTGCCAGGTCGCGGATGATGGAGTCCACGTCCTTGCCGACGTAGCCCACCTCGGTGAACTTGGTGGCCTCGACCTTGATAAAGGGCGCATCCGCCAAGCGTGCCAGGCGGCGTGCGATTTCGGTTTTTCCCACGCCGGTGGGCCCAATCATCAAGATGTTTTTGGGGGTGATTTCGGCGCGCAAGCTGGCATCGACTTGCTGCCTGCGCCAACGGTTGCGCAACGCAATGGCTACCGCGCGTTTGGCCTGGGCTTGGCCAACGATGTGTTTGTCCAGTTCGGCGACGATGTCCTGTGGCGTCATGCGCGGGGCGGCTCCAGGGTTTCAATGGTGTGCTGCATGTTGGTGTAGATGCACAGCGCGCCAGCAATTTCCAGCGCGTTTTTTACGATCTCGGGAGCGCCCAAAGCCGTGTGGTTGAGCAGGGCCACAGCCGCCGCCTGGGCGTAGGCACCGCCTGAGCCGATGGTGACGATGCCGTTTTCTGGCTCCAGCACATCGCCGTTGCCGGTGATGATGAGCGACGCTTGGTGGTCGGCCACGGCCAGCATCGCCTCCAGGCGGCGCAGTACCCGGTCGGTGCGCCAGTCTTTGGTCAGCTCGATGGCGGCACGCACCAGATGGCCCTGGTGCTTTTCTAACTTGGCCTCAAAGCGCTCAAACAGGGTGAATGCGTCGGCGGTGGCACCGGCAAAACCCGCCAGCACCTTGCCGTGGTGGAGCTTGCGCACTTTGCGCGCGCTGCCCTTGACGATGATGTTGCCCAAAGTGACCTGCCCGTCGCCGCCGATGGCGACCTGGTCGCCCTGGGGCGTCTTGCGCCGCACACTGATGATGGTGGTTCCGTGAAATGCGTCCATAAGGTTCAAACAGGGCGGGGCACCACGGTGGCGAATTCGTGGATGCCAACGATGTTAAAGAAGGCCGCCACCAGGCGATGCACTTGGTTGAACTGCACATGCAAACCTTGGGCATGCTTGCCGCTGGCCCAATTCAAGATGCTGCCGGCTGCGGCAAAGTCCACCCGCAGCAGCCCCGCGCAGTCCACCACCAGGGTTTGGCCCGGCGGGTGGAGCATCTCCATCATGGCCAAACCGGCAGTGGCGTCGCCCAAAATCTCGCCGCGCAAGCCAGGCTGCATCGGGTCCGGTGCAGCGTAGGACTGCGGGCTGTGCTGCGCCGTGCCGCCCAGGCCCAAAGCGGAAAACTCGCTGTAGTTGCAGCGGGCGTCCACCCAGCTAGGCGGTACCAGCTCGTAGGTGATGCAGTAGTCCAGCGCCGCGAGCTCGAAGTCATCTTGCAATTGCATTGACCGCAAGGCGTTGAGCCGGGTGATCCACCACGCTGCGTCCACGCTGCGGTCGCCCGAGGGCGTCATCTGCCGAAGCGCCTGCACCAGCCTCTGGCCACCAGCAAACTGCAAGACAACCGGCTCATCGCACAAGCTGGAAAAAAGTCCCCCCAGCAGCGGCATGGCGCCGGGTGCAATGCGGGTCAGGCTGGACCAATCGATGCGCCAGGGCATGGGATGGGACGACAGGACATCGCGCAAATCCTCCATACCCGCAAGATTGAGCAACTCGGGGCAGGTCCAGGTTGGCGCGCCGGTGCTGTACGGGCCATCAATGGGCGCGGCATCGGTGGCGCCCCAGTCGGCCAGCCGGGCCCACGCGGGCTGAACCCTTCCGGGGGTGGCACAAAACTCCAACACCACGGCGTCGAAACCGGCACGGTTGCCGGTGGCGCGGTACAGGTCCAGCAAGGCTGCGGCCCATACCTGCAATGCAGCTGGCAGGCAACCGGGCGCGCGCATGGAGGACAGCAAACCTTGCTCGGCTCCCCAGTCGTCGCCACTGGCAAAGCGGATGGCCGCCTGTTCTAAAACCGGGTCGATAGCCACCGCGCCGGGCACGGCCGCAAACGTGCGGGCAGTTGACAGGCCCAAATCGGGCGCACCAAACTCTGAGGCCAGTGCATGGGTTCCGCCGCCCGGGCCCATCTGGATCGTGGCGACATCCTCCAAGGGCGTTGCAGCGGCTTTGTCAGCAGGAAAATTGGCCTGGGTGGTGTCGAAATCATCGCCCCCCGCCGCCGCGTCCACCGGGGAGCTGGCGTCGGACTGGCTGCCGCGCCACTGCGTGGACGTTTGCGCCTCGATGGCGTCGATTTTCTTGAGCGTATTGGCACGCCCATCGTGGTCACTGGGCCAACTGGTGTGAAAAGACGAGGGCTGGGCATCGCCGCCGGGCACGCCGTCCAACGCGCGTTTGCGCAACTTGCGCAGCTGATCAAACTCGCGCTTGCGCACAAAATCGTTTTGCCGCTTGCGCTCCATCATGGCCTTGATGGCCTGCTTGTCGTAGCCCGGCTCGGGCGCCTTGGCCAGGTCGTCCAACTCCGACCAGTCCTTGGTCGGGTTGCGCACGAACAAGGCCACCTTCGACAAAAGGCCAGGGCGCTCGTCTTTGGTGGCCATGGGCTGTGTCGACAGGTTGGGACAACGCGGCGGGCTCAGTCGCCGAACATTTTTTGCTTGAGTTCGCGGCGCTGTTGCGCTTCGAGTGACAGCGTGGCAGTAGGCCGGGCCAGCAGGCGCCCGACACCGATGGCCTCGCCAGTTTCGTCACAGTAGCCGTAGTCACCCGCGTCAATGCGGGCAATGGACTGCTCAATCTTCTTGAGCAGCTTGCGCTCGCGGTCGCGGGTGCGCAATTCCAAGGCGTGCTCCTCCTCGATGGTGGCGCGGTCGGCCGGATCGGGCACCACCGAGGTGTCTTCGCGCAGGTGCTCGGTGGTCTCGCCCGCACTGTTAAGAATCTCGCGCTTGAGCACTTCAAGCCGGTGGCGAAACGCCGCCAGCTGGACGTCCTTCATGTACTCGTCATCGGGCATGGCCATCAGCTCGGCATCGGAGAGTTCGACGGCGGGCTTGGTCTTCCAATGGTTGGCCAGTTTGGGGTCTTTTTTGATCGAGGTGGGCGCCACCGGCACGATAACTGGCGCGGCAACGGCCTGGCTGTAGCTGGCTTTGGCGGCGGTCGATGCCACCGACTGGGCCATCGACGGCACCGTCAACTGGGCCAAGCGCGAAGACGGACGGCCGGGCTTTTGCTGCAGTCCAATCGGCGCCAGCACTGCTGAAGGCGCAGGCTTGGGAGCGGAAGGGGGCATAGGTTTCTCTGTGGCCACCGCGCGTGCAGCAGGCTGCGCCACCACTGCGGTGGCTGCCGGGGGTTTTCCAGCGGGCACAGGCTTGGCGACTGAAGCGGCTTTGCCCGTGGTGTTGGCAGCAACCTTTGGCGGCGCTTTCACCGGAGCTTTGGCCGCAACAGGGGCGGACGCCTTTGCTGGGGCTTTGCCTGTGGCTTTGGAAGCGACAGCAACGGGGCTTGGCTTGGTGGATTTTGAGGACGCCTTGGGGACAGTTTTGGCGCCTCCGGATTTGGATGCAGTTGCAGGTGCGGGCTTGCTCACCGGCTTGGAAGCGGATTTGGCCTGCTGCTTGCTTGCCTTGGCTGCAGATTTGGCTGCAGATTTGGTTGCAGGTTTGGTGTTGAGTTTGGTAGCGGGTTTGGTCACGGGTTTGTTGGTGGCCTTGGAAACAACCTTGGCCGTCATCTTGGAATGGGGCTTTGAAGCAGCCTTCGCACCGGACTTCGCACTGGCTTTCGTAACCGCTTTGGTGGCGACCTTCGTTGCGACCTTGGTGGCCTTGGCGGTGGCCTTACCCACAGGCTTGGCTGGTGCCTTGGCTGTTGGCTTGGCGCCCGCCTTGCTTGGTGGCTTGGGCGCGACCTTGGGCGATACGACGGGCTTGGTCGATTTGGCAGGCGTGCTGGGCTTGGCTGGCAACTTCGCCGCTTTGGCCACTTTGGCGTCCGCCTTCTTTGGGCTGGGGGCCGCTTTGCTTGCGGGCTTCTTTCCGGATTGGGATTTCACGTCTGGTCTCCTGGCCGAGGTCGCGGGGGTTTTTTGGGGTGTCCCCTGCGCCGTGGCGGGAGCCTTGGGGGGCTTGGAGACCGGGTTTTTGTCGGCGCGCGAGTGTACAGGCTTCGCCATCGGAAAACCCATGAGTTGCAAAATCGAGACAATCATGTGGTGTTGCGCCGGACCTTGGTGCCGGCGTCGAAAAAGTGGTGCGGTGCATCATGCACCAGATTGCGGTTCACACCAGCGCCTGTTCCAGCCCTTGCAACAAGATGTCCTTGGGCAAGTCGATGCCAATGAACACCATCTTGCTACAGCGCGTCTCGGTGGCTGCCCAGGCTGGGCCCAGGTCGCTGCCCATGAGTTGGTGCACACCCTGAAAAATCACTTTGCGCTCGGTGCCCTGCATGTGCAAAACACCTTTGTAGCGCAGCATGCGCGGGCCGTACACGTTAACGATGGCGCCCAAAAAGTCTTCTAGCTTGGCCGCGTCAAACGCGCGTTCGGAGCGAAACACAAAGCTCTTCACATCGTCATCGTGGTGGTGGTGGTGCGCGTGCGCACCCTGCGCATGCGAGGGGTGGTCGCAGTGCGCGCCATCGGTATGGTCGTGATCGTGGTGATCGTGGTGATCGTGGTGATCGTGGTGATCGTGCGCGTGGTCATGCCCATGATCGTGACCATGATCGTGGTCATCGGCCTTGAGAAAGTCGGGGTCGATGTCGAGCTTGGCGTTGAGGTTGAAGCCACGCAGGTCAAACACCTCGCTCAGGGCCACCTCACCAAAGTGCACCGCACGCTGGGGTGCGCGCGGATTCATGTGCTTGAGGCGGTGCATCAGCGCATCGAGCTCGTCGGCGGATACCAGGTCGGACTTGCTGATGAAAATCTGGTCGGCAAAACCCACCTGGCGGCGCGCCTCCTGGCGGTCGTTGAGTTGCTGCGCGGCATGCTTGGCATCCACCAGCGTGAGGATGGAGTCGAGCAAATAGCTCTCGGCGATCTCGTCGTCCATGAAAAACGTTTGCGCCACCGGGCCGGGGTCGGCCACGCCGGTAGTTTCGATCACCACGCGGTCAAAGTCGAGCTCGCCCTTGCGCTTTTTCTCGGCCAGGTCGCGCAGCGTGGCGCGCAGGTCTTCGCGGATGGTGCAGCAGATGCAGCCGTTGCTCATCTGGATGATTTGCTCGTTGGTGTCGCTGACCAAGATGTCGCTGTCGATGTTTTCTTCACCGAACTCGTTTTCCACTACCGCGATTTTTTGTCCGTGCGCCTCGGCCAACACCCGCTTGAGCAGCGTGGTTTTGCCCGAACCCAAGAAGCCGGTCAGGATGGTGGCGGGAATGAGCGACATGGCGGCGTCCAAAAAAATGAAGTTGCGCAGTTTAACGGCGCACGATGACCAGCCCCTTAAGGTACTCGCCCTCGGGAAAGGCGATGGTCATGGGGTGGTCGGGGGCGGCGCCCAGGCGCTCGGTGATGAAGCCGTCCACGCCTGCGTCCGAGCCAGCACCGGCCACGATTTTGTGGAACAGGTCCGCGCTGATGCCGCCCGAGCACGAGTAGGTCCACAACACGCCGCCCGGCGCCAGCAGTTTGAAGGCCAGGCGGTTGATGTCTTTGTAGGCGCGCGCGGCCCGCTCAGCGTGGGCCACCGTAGGCGCGAGTTTGGGTGGGTCCAGCACGATCGCGTCGAAGCTGCGGCCCTCCTCGGAAAAAAGGCGCAGCGAAGCGTTGACGTCGGCGTCCAGAAAGCTGGTGCGGCCCGCGTCAAACCCGTTGCGCGCCACGTTGGCCGCCGCCATCGCCAAGGCCGGGCCGCTGGAATCGATAGAGGTGACGTGCGCGGCCCCGCCCGCGAGTGCTGCCACCGTAAAGCCACCGGTGTAGCAGTAGCAGTTGAGTACGCGCTGCAGTTGCAGGCGGCGCACCGCCTCTGCAAACTTTTTGCGGTTGTCGCGCTGGTCCAGGTAAAAGCCGGTTTTGTGGCCCTGCGCAATGTTCAGGCCCAAGGTCCAACCGTGCTCCAGAAGCTCCAAGTCGACCGGACCATCGCCGCGTAGCCAGCCGGTGCGCTCGGCAAGGCCTTCGAGTGCGCGGCTGCTCGCATCCGAGCGTTCATACAACCGGTGCAAACCGGTCTCGGCCAGCAGCGCGTCGGCCAGCACGTCTTTCCAGCGCTCCACACCGGCCGCGCCAAACTGCGCTACCAGCGTGTCGCCGTAGCGGTCTACCACCAAACCAGGCAGCCCATCCGACTCGCCGTGGACCAGACGCACGCCGTTGCTTGGCACATCCAAGCGCGCCCGGGCCCGCACCGCGCGCGCCACCGCCGCCTGAAAAAACGCGGTATCGATGCGTTGCTTGGCATCAAAACTCCACGCACGGGCGCGGATTTTGGAGCTGGGGCTGAACGCCGCCCAGGCCAGAAATTGGCCGTCGGCTGAGTCGACGCGCACCGTCTCGCCGCTGTCGCCCCCGCCTTTGGCGATGGCGGACTCAAAAATCCAAGGGTGGTGGCGTAACAGAGAGCGCTCTTTGCCGGCGCGCAGGCGGATGGACTTCATGCGCCAATTGTCGCTGGCAGGGTGCGCGCCAAAAAGTCAAACACCAAACGGATGCGCGGGCTGCTGCGAATTTCGCGGTGCACCACCAACCACATCGGCAACGGCGGGATGGTCAGCGCATCGGGCAAGACACGCTGCACCACCGGGTCGGTGCGCGCCAGGTAGTGCGCGAAAAAACCAACCCCTAAGCCCGCGCGCACCGCCTGCCACTGCAGCACCAGATCGTCGCTGCGAAACACAAAGGCCTCGCGCGCGACAGGCACGCCCAAGGCGCCAAAGCCTTCCAGAATGGTGGTGTCAGTGTCGCCGCCCACCAAGTCGTGCTGCAACAGGTCGGAGCCCGTTTGCGGCGTGCCGCGGCGCGCCAGGTAGTTGGGGTGGGCGTACGCACCCAGGCCCACATCGCCCAACTTGCGGGCCACCAGCGTGCTTTGGTCGGGCCGCACCATGCGCAGTGCAATATCGGCCTCACGGCGCAACAGGTTGCTCACCTGGTTGCTGGCGACCAGCTCCAGCGCGATCTCAGGGTGCGCCAAGCGCAGCGCGGCCAGCGCCGGCGGCAGGAGGTAATGGGCCACTGGTTCGCTGGCGGTGATGCGCACCGTGCCGCCCAGCGCGGTATGCGCGCCGGACAACACGCCAGATAGCTGCAAGGCCCCGGCCTCCATGTCGCGCGCGGCAGCGGCCAAGGCCAGCGCAACCGGCGTGGGCGCCAGACCGCGCCCGGTGCGTTCAAACAGCACCACACCCCATTGGCTTTCCAGCTCGGCCACGTGCCGCCCCAGTGTGGGCTGGCCCACCTTGAGCGCACGCGCAGCGCCCGACAACGTGCCGTGGTCCAGGGCCGCCAGGAAAGAGCGGACCAGGCTCCAGTCAAACGCTTTGGGGGGCTGCGGGTGCGCTCTGGGGGTCTTCATAGGTGCATAGCTGGTGTGGGCAATTCGGCATTGTGGAGTCCCCATGCGCTTCCCACAATGGCAGCCACCACGACTACGAAGGAACTCCATGCAACGCAGAAACTTTTTACGCGTCAGCGGCGGCGGCATCATCGCGGCGGCCACGCTGGCACCACTGGCATCGATGGGCTTGAGCGGCTGCAGCCCGACCATGCCCGAGAGTGCCGTCGAGGCCTGGAAGGGCCCGGCGCCCGATCTGGCCAACACCGACGTGCGCCGCTGGATGTTGTCCTACGCCATCCTGGCACCGCATGCCCACAACCTGCAGTCTTGGGTGGTCGACCTGGAGCGCGATAACGAAATCGTGTTGCGCTGCGACCTCAAGCGCCTGCTACCCCACACCGACCCGCTCTCGCGCCAGATCATGATCAGCCACGGCGCCTTTCTTGAGCTGCTGGATCTGGCCGCGAAAGCGCGCGGACTCCGGGCCGACATCAGCCTGTTTCCCGAAGGCGCGTACAGCGCGCAAAACGTGGATACCCGCCCGGTAGCCCGCATCCGTTTGGAGCCCGACGCCAGCGTGCAGAATGACCCGCTGTTTGCCCAGGTGCTGCTGCGCCACACCCACCGCGGCGCGTATGACATCGGTCGCCCGGTGCCCGACGCGGCCTGGAAAACGCTGAACGAGGCCGTGCGCGCACCCGGCATGCGCCTGGGCTATGTCGGCACCGCGCAAGCCGCTGCGCTAGACGCCCACCGCAAGCTGGCCGCGCAAGCCTGGCGCATCGAGCTGACCACGCCACGCACCGTGATGGAGTCCTACGAGTTGCTGCGGGTGGGCGCCGACGAGATTGCACAGCACCGCGACGGCATCTCGCTGTTGGACACCAAGGTCGTGCTGCTCAACCGCTTCGGTCTGCTCGACCGCAGCACCGCCC
>JBIIZY010000202.1:0-5211 GCA_044346035.1 Rhodoferax sp.
GAGCGCAGTGGCGATTTCGGTGGGCGTGGCGGCAAAGCTCAAAGGAATCAACAGTGGCTGGTGGGCCAGGCGTGTGGTGCTGCGGGGGATGGTCGCGGCGCTGGTGGTGGCGCTGGTGGTGGCGCTGTGGTGGGTTCCGGCACCGCTTCCGATCGCACCGCTTCCGATCGCACTGCTTGCGTCGCTGGCGCCGTCGTGCTGCGCCCACTGCTGCTTGAGCCGCTCGTAGACGATGCGCTCGTGCGCCGCGTGCATGTCTACGATGACCATCCCCGCCTGGTTCTCGGCCAGGATGTAGACGCCGTGCAGCTGGGCCACCGCCCGGCCCAGCGGCCAGTCGCCGCCCGGTAGGTCGCTGCCCGGTGTGTCGGCGGCGGCGGTGCTGCGTTGCCAAAGCGCGCCGATGTCGGTCACCGGTACGCCGCTGGTGGGTGGCATGCCAAAAGCCATGCCGGTTTGGGTGGCGTAGCGCGACATGGCGGACGCGGGCGGGGTTGCGGGTGCGTAAGCCGCGCCGTTTTCCATTGCAATCGAAGCCGCTGTGTTGGCACCGGCCATTCCCAAGTCGCTGCTTGCGCTGTACGTAGGAGCGGAGTTGGTGGCGTAAGCGCCGCTGTCGGGACCTGAAGCGCCCGCTGCGTCCAAGCGCTTGGCCAGACCCGCGGACCCATAGGCGCTAGCGGCACCCGCGCGGGGCGCTGCCAGTGCGTTCTCGACCGCGTGGCGCACGCCCTGGTGGACTTCGCGGCTGTCGCGAAAGCGGACTTCGATTTTGGTGGGGTGCACATTGACATCCACCCGCGCTGGGTCCATGGCGACGTAGAGGGCGTACACCGGCTGGCGTTGGCCGTGCAGCACATCCTCGAAGGCGCTGCGCGCTGCGTGGCTGAGCACCTTGTCGCGGACAAAGCGGCCGTTCACATACGCAAACTGCTGGTCGGCGCGGGCACGCGCTGCGTCGGGCACACCCACGCGGCCCCACACGCGCAGCGCAGGCACCTTGGGCGCGTCCTCGGGCCACGCAGCCGCCGAATCGGCTTGCGATGACGGGTGTGGCGCGGCCTGCGGTGCGAAACGGTGCGTGGCTTGCGACCCGGCGGGCCACGGCGCCTGGGCCCCGGCCTGCCCTGCGGCGTGCGATGCCGCGCCAGGCCGCCCCGCGGTCTGCCAGCCCACCCGAATGCTGTCGGCCAAAAATGCCTCGCCCAGCACCTGGGCCAGCCGCAGGTCCAGCATGTGCATGGCCTGGTCGTGTGCGGTGGCGTTGGAACCTGCGGGGTCCGCGCTGAACGCAGTGCCAGCTTGCGCTACGTTGTAAAGGCCGTGCGCCGTGCCTACGTCCTCGGGTGTGCAGCGGCGCCAGTGCTCCACCAGCTTGCCCTCGTGCCAAATCGCAAAGCCCACGTCCGGACGGGCCAGCGCGTGGCGGCGCACGGCTTCGATGCAGTGGGCCAGTTCGGTGGCGTCGGTCTTCAAGAATTTGCGCCGCGCCGGGGTGCTGAAAAACAGCTCTTTCACCTCGACGGTGGTGCCGGTGCTGCGTGCCACCGGCCGCAACTCGCCGGTGCGGCCATCGAGTAGAAAAGCCTCTTTGCTGCCCGCTGCACACGACAAGAGCGCGCATTCGGCCACCGAATTGATGGCGGCCAATGCCTCGCCGCGAAAGCCCATGGTGGCAACCGATTCCAGGTCTTGCAGGCTGCCAATCTTGCTGGTGGCGTGGCGGCGCAGTGCCAGCGGCAGCTCCTCGCGCACGATGCCCATGCCGTCGTCCTCCACGCTGATGAGCCGCACGCCACCGGCGAGCAGCCGCACCGTCACCTGGGTGGCGCCCGCGTCAAGCGCGTTGTCCACCAGCTCGCGCACCACCGAGGCCGGGCGCTCCACCACTTCGCCAGCCGCGATTTGGCTGATCAGTTCATCGCTCAGATCGCGGATGGGGCGCCGGGGTGGGGTCGGGTAGAGGGGGGAAGTTGGAGTCACGCTGGGATTCTAGGTTGCGTACCTAGGCTTTGACGCGGGCGCAGGACCGCGTGCCCTTGACATCACTTTCTGGGCTTGCCCGGTGCGGCGAACTGAAAGACCGGTTTCGCCGCTATCACTTGCAATGAGGTAGGCAGGATTGGGTCGCTGTGAACCTTCGTGATAATCGGCGCATGGAGCTCATCACCCAACTCGTCGATTTCATTTTGCATGTGGACAAGTACCTGGCGGTGTTTGTTCAGAACTATGGCGTGTGGGTGTACGCCCTGCTGTTTGCCATCATTTTTGTGGAGACGGGCGTGGTGGTCATGCCCTTCTTGCCGGGCGACTCGCTGTTGTTTGTGGTGGGGGCGATGTGCGGCGCGGGGCTGATGAACTACCCGCTGGCGATGGCGCTTTTGTTTGTTGCGGCGGTGTTGGGCGACCAGACCAACTACACCATTGGGCGCGCCATCGGCCCCAAGGTATTTCAGTGGGAGCAGTCGCGCTTTTTCAACAAGCGCGCCTTCGACCAGGCCCACGCGTTTTATGAACAGTACGGTGGCATCACGATTGTGGTTGCGCGCTTCATGCCTTTTTTGCGTACCTTTGTGCCCTTTGTCGGCGGCGTAGCGCAGATGACGCGTTCCAAGTTCACCGCCTACAACGTGTTGGGCGCGCTGCTGTGGGTGGGGGGCATCGTGACGGCCGGCTACCTGTTTGGCAACCTGCCGTGGGTGCAGACCCACTTCAGCAAAATCATTTGGGCCATGATTTTGGTGCCGGGGTTGGTGGTGATCGCTGGAGCCATCAAAGCCCGCCGCGCCAGCAAGCCGGTCTAGCGCGCGGCCAGTCAGCTGGCGGCCACAAGCCTTGCGCGCCCGCTCGCTGGGCCTAGCCATTGGCGCGGTTGCGTGCCAGCGGTGGGTTCTTGGCGAAGTAGCCTTCAATGCCGCGCAGCAGCGCATCGGCGAGTTGCTCCAGGTACTGTGGGCTGTTGAGTTTGGCCTCTTCGCTGGGGTTGCTGATGAAGGCGGCTTCGACCAGCACGCTGGGGATGTCGGGCGCTTTGAGCACCGC
Source organism: Rhodoferax sp. (assembly GCA_044346035.1). Taxonomy (GTDB): domain Bacteria; phylum Pseudomonadota; class Gammaproteobacteria; order Burkholderiales; family Burkholderiaceae_C; genus Allorhodoferax. The sequence continues at coordinate 3,043 of JBIIZY010000202.1, forward strand.
GAATGCAGCCTGTTCTACCCGCGGTTTGTGCAGCTTGCCCACCCGCTTGATTTCGCCCAGCAGTTTGTTGCCCAGTTGCAGGCTGTCGTTGATCTGGGCGGTGGTGCTCATGTCCAGCAAGGCTTGCTGCACGGTGCGGTCTTTGGTGCCGACGTTTAGGCCACCGATCAAGTCGGCCTTGTTTTCTTTGGCCGCCATCCAGCGCGCGGCGCTGCTCGACGCGCCGCCTTGGCTCAGGGCAAACACGCTGGCACCCTGCGGGTTGGGGGTGAAAAAAGCGTCGGCGTGCAGGCTCACAAACAGGTCCGCTTGTACCCGCCTGGCCTTTTGCACCCGCACGCCCAGCGGCACGAAAAAGTCGGCGTCGCGGGTCAGGAAGGCGCGCATGGGGTTGCCGCGCACGCTGGTGCGGTTGATGCGGTCGCGCAGCATGTAGGCCAGCCGCAGCACCACGTCTTTCTCGCGGGTGCCACCCGGCCCAATGGCGCCGGGGTCTTCGCCGCCGTGGCCGGGGTCGAGCGCGACGATGATGAGCCGCTCGGTGGTCTGTGGCGTGCGGTCGCGGTCCCGCTGCGCCGCGTCACCCGGCGGCGTGTTGGGCGTGCTCCCTGAGGCGTTGGCGCTGGCCCGGCCACTGCCACTTGGACCGGCTGCGGTGCTGCTGCCAGGCGGGTTGGCGGGCAGTTTTGCCACTGTCGCGGGTGTGGCAGGCGTGGTGGGCGTGGTGGCTGCGCCCGCTACCACGCTGGCAGGTGCTTGCCCCGGCTGGCCGGAGTTGGAGGGCGGTGCTAGCTTTTTGGACTGGGCGGCTATCAGTTCTTCGAGCGGGTCTGTGCCGGTTGCGGTTAGGCCAACCCCGGCAGCGCTGCCCGCTGGCAGGCGGCTGCTGGACGCTGGGGTTGCTGCTGGCGCGGCCTGCTGAAGGGGTTTGGCGGTGGTGCGCTCGTGGATCAGGGCAGCCAGCGGGTCGGCCTCTTTCTCAGGGTACAGGTCCAGCACCAGGCGGTGCTGGTAGGCCGCTACCGGTGCCAGCGAAAACACCTGGGGGCGGATGGCTTGTTTCAGGTCAATCACCAAGCGCACGGTGCTGGGGTTGAACTGGCCCACGCGAATGCCAGCAATGTTGGGGTCGTCGGCGCGCACCTTGGCAACCAATTCCTTCAGCGCAGGGTTTAGCACGATGCCTTCCAAATCGACCGCCAGCCGTGGTGGCATGGGAACAAAGGTGGATTTGGCACCGAGCGCGCCGTCAGACTCGATGGTCACGCGCGAGTACTCGGGCGCGGGCCAAATACGCACGTTGACGATGGTGGCGCCCCGTGCGATGTGCGGCAGGCCGAGCGCCAGCACCAGGCTGCCCGATTGCAAAAGCTGGCGCCGCTTCATGGGGCGTCCCGTAAGACCGCGGTTGCGCCCGATGTGGGCTCCGATTGTGCGCCCGCACCGCTGTTCGCATGTGTCGCTTGGCCCACCCCGGCCAGCACCAGCGCACCCGCTGCGGTGTGCGCGATGACACGCACCTGGCGCGCGCCTTCGTTCTGCGGATCGGTGTGCAGCCAGAAATCGATATCGGCCTGCGGCAAAAAACCTGCGGCCTTGTCCGGCCACTCGACCAGTTTGAGGCCTGGGCCGGCAAAGATGTCGCGAAACCCAGCGTCCTCCCACTCTTGCGGGTCGCCAAAGCGGTAGAAGTCAAAGTGCCAAACCCCGAAGCCTGGGGTGTCATACGACTCCACCACCGCGTAGGTGGGGCTTTTGATGCGCCCGGTCACCCCGAGTGCGCGCAGCAAGTGGCGCACCAGTGTGGTCTTGCCGCTGCCCAGGTCGCCGTGCAATGCGACGAACAGGTGCGCCAAGTCGCTGTGCCACGCCAGCGCCTGGGCAAAGTCGCAGGTGGCTTGCTCGTCGCGCCAAGTCAGGCTTTCTACAATCGGCAGGTGACGATCAACAGCACGCACTTTGATGGCAACCAATTGGTCTCGCAGGTTCAGGCCTGGGCCCGGGAGCTGGGATTCTCCCAAATTGGCGTGGCCGGCGTGGATTTGTCGGCGGCCGAGCCGGGGCTCATGCAGTGGCTGGCGCAGGGCTTTCATGGGGAGATGCATTACATGCAGCGGCATGCCCCGCAGCGGCTGCGTCCGGACCTTCTGGTGCCGCAGGTGCTAAGCA
>JBIIZY010000041.1:0-17347 GCA_044346035.1 Rhodoferax sp.
GCCCAGGTGGTAGCTGCCGCTGCTGGGGGTGTCCAGGCAACCGAGGATGTTCATGAGTGTGGACTTACCGGAACCCGAGGCCCCCATCACCGCCACGAAGGCACCGGCCTCGATCTCCAACGACACGTCACGCAGCGCACGCACTTGCTGCCCGTCGCCCTTGCGCCGCTGCGCCGGTGTGCCCATCTCGTAGGTTTTGGAAACATGGCGCAGCGCAATCAGCGCCGGCCCGCCAGCGCGCGTGGGCGCCACGTTGCCCAACCCCGGGCGCGTGGCCTCGGCGAGGGTTCCGTCGGGACCGATCAACGCTGCGCCCATCAAAACAGCGACCTGGGTCCTGCGGGGCGGGTCGACGCCGGTGCCGCTGCCGCCCCCGCAGCGGTAATGACCTCGGCGCCCTCCACCAGCGCATCTGCAGCGGCAGAGCCCGGCGGCACCAGCAACTCGCTGAAAGCGCCGTCGCTAATTCCTACACGCACCGCATAGGCGCGCGGCGCACCGTCTGCGCCCAGCAGGTAGACCCGGGCGGCAGCGCCACCACGGGCAGCGCCATCGCCACGTGCGCCCGTGCCCGCTGCCGGCTCCACCCCGGCAATGCGCACACGCAAGGCCGCATTGGGCACCTTGAGCACACCGCTGCGCACATCGGTGGTGACCTTCACATTCGCGGTCATGCCGGGCAGCAACTTGCCGGTGGTGTTGGAGAAACCCACCACCGCCACATAGGTCACCACATTGGCCACATTGGAGGCCGCCTTACGCACTTGGCGAATTTCCCCCGTGAAAGTCTGGCCCGGAAACGCATCGACATTGAAACTGGCTGCTTGCCCTACCGCCAGACGTCCCACATCGCTCTCGTCAATACTGGCCTCCACCTGCATATCACTGAGGTTCTTGGCAAGGATGAACAGCTCGGGCGCTTGCAGGCTGCTGGCCACGGTCTGGCCGCGTTCGATGGTGCGCTTGATCACGATGCCATTGACCGGCGAGGTAATCCGGGTGCGCGACAAGTCGATGCGAGCCTGCGCCAGCGCCGACTCGCGCTGCGCCACATTGGCCTGTGCCAGCCGCACATTCGCCTGCGCCACGCCCACCTGGGCCTGCACCGCCTTGAGCGCTTGCTCGGTGGTATTCAACAGCGCCCGCGCCTTGTCGGCCTCGCTTTGGGCAATGAACTGGCGCTCCACCAAATGCAGCTTGCGCTCTTGGTCGCGCTGGGCCTCATTGAGGTCCACCTGCGCGCGCGCCACCTGGGCTTGCGCAGCAGTTTGGTTGGCCTGCGCCGTCATGACCGCAGCGTTGGCGGCATCCAGATCAGCCTGGGCCGCGCGCAAGCGGTACTCAAACGTTTCGGGGTCAATCTGCGCCAGCAACTGGCCCGCCTTCACCTCGGAATTGAAGTCCACGTAGACCTCGCGGATCTGGCCACTCACTTGCGTGCCCACCGTCACCAGCGCCACCGGATTGACCGTTCCGCTGGCGGCCACGCTGGCCTGCAGACTGCCGCGCTCAATCTTGGCGCTGCGGTAACTCGGGGCGTCCCGGTCCGCGCCCTGCACCCACCACCACGCGAGTGCGGCCAGCGCCGCCGACAGGACCACGCCTGCCACCAAGTAGTTTCGTTTCATGCCGCGATTCTAGGAAGGTCCCATGACAGCACCGCGCCGCACGGGCATCGTGGTGCCTGCCGCCGGGAAGCGCAGCGCCAGCGTGGACGCACCGCCGTGGCTTGCGCTGGCGGGGGTGGCGCACTACCATCGTGCACAGACTGCAATCACCACGGAAACCGCCCAACAATGACCCTCCGATACACCAGCGTCAACGTGCTGCCCGAATCCAAAATGCGGCTCTATCCCACAAAGGTCATCAACATCATTGGTGGTCCGGGGTGCGACAAGTCGCTGTTTTCGGCGGCCATCGTCTTGCACCTCAACCTGCGCCACAAAACCGCCGAGACCATCCCCGACTACGCCAAGTCACTGGTCTGGCAGCAAAACTACGAGGTGCTCAAAAACCAGTATTTCATCGCCCAGCGCCAGTTTGAGATGCTCAACCTGCTCGACGGCCAAGTGCAGTTCCTGATCACCGAATGCTCGCTCCCCCAAATCCTGTACTACAACGAGCACTACGAAGAGAACATTTGCGACATCAGCAAAACCCGGCAGCAAATCTTGCAGTGGTACCGCCAGCACAACAACGTCAATGTGTTTGTGGAGCGGGGCGAAAAAAAATATGTACACACCGGCCGCTTCCAGGACGAAGAGCAAGCCAAGATGATCGACCGCGGCCTGCGCGCCACCCTGGTGCGCGAGGGCCTGCACTACACCGCGCTGCCGCCCGACGTGGCGGCCATCAACGCATTCACCGACACCTTGTTGGACTAGGGCCTGTTCACACAGTGTGAACAGACCTTAGGCGGCACCCAGGCGCCAGGGGTGCGCCTTGGTCGCTGCATCCTGCAAGCGAAAGGCCTTGGGCGACACGCCCACGGTACGCTTGAAGACCTTGGAAAAGCTGAACGCATCCCGGTAGCCCACTTCGGCAGCCACCGCCTCTAGGCGCTGCTCCGTCTCTGCCAGCAATCGCATGGCGCGCTGCATGCGCAGCACACGCAGGTGGTTGAGTGGGGTGTCGCCCATGGCGTCCCGAAAGCGCTCGGCCAGCGCGGTGCGTGAAAGGCCGGCGTGCTGGGCCAACTCGTCCAATGTCCACGGGTGCGCGCTGCGCGCGTGCATCAGCGTGAGTGCGCGCAGCACCTGCGGATCGCGCACCGCATGGCTCCAGCTTTGACCGGCCTGGCCGCGCTCTGTGGCAATTTCCCGCAGCGCGTAGGTGAACACCGCATCCAGCAGCGCCTGCACGATGGTGTCGCTGCCCGGGGCGGCGGCAAGAATCTCTTGCTCCATCAAACCAGCAGCCAAGGCCAAGGGGCCCAGCCGGGGCCGGGCATCGGCCCGCAACACCGTCCAGGCCGGCAACTCGGAAAACAAGGGGTGCAAGGGCGTGTTCCACAGCTGGTAGGCACCGCCCACCACGGTGCTGCTGTTCCCTACCTTGGCAGACGCGGACTCCTGCGTGATCGTCTCTGGCCTGAGGCCCTCCAAGCTGGGGCCCACGCTGAGCGCGTGGTCACAGCCCCGCGCCATGAAGGCCACGTCGCCGGTGGCCAGGGCCAGTGGCTGCGCCAGCGTGGGCGCATGCACATGCACCGGCCCTTGCACCACCACATGCAAACCGATGCTTTTATCGCAGGGAAAACGCAGCGCCACGTCGTCCGCAACGGTGCGCAAACCCAGCACACGGCGGCGCATTCCCGCGTCTTGAAGAATGTTTGATAGCAAGTCCATGCGGACGATTGAACATGAAAATTGAATTTTTGTCCATTCCAGATACAGATTTCCCCAGGCACTATGCACGCCTTTGCAACCTCATCATCACAGGAGCCATCCATGCCGCGTATTCTTGTTCTTGGTGCCAACGGCACCGTCGGTTCTGAACTCTCCCGCCTGCTCGTTGCCCAAGGCGAAACCGTGGTCAAGGCGACCAGCCGGGCGCCCACTGCCCCAGACCAGGTGCTGCTTGATTTGCGCAACCACGAGGGCCTGCGCACGGCATTCAACGGCGTGGACCGCGCGTTTTTTCTGTCGCCACCGGGCTATACCAACCAGGACGTTCTGCTGGCCCCGCTGCTAGACGAAGCCCAGGCGCGCGGCCTGAAGAAGGTGGTGCTGATGTCGGCCATGGGCGCCAACGCGGACGAAAACGCGCCGCTGCGCAAAGCCGAACGCCGCCTGGAGGCCTCGGGCCTGGCCTACAACATCATTCGGCCGAACTGGTTCATGCAGAACTTCAACACCTTTTGGTTGCAAGGCATACGCTCTGCGGGCCAGATCTTCTTGCCAGTAGGCGATGCCAAGGGCAGCTTCATTGACGCCCGCGACATCGCGGCGGTGGCCGCCCGGCTGCTCACTAGCGACACCTTTGCCAACCGCGACTTCGACCTCACCGGCGCGTTGGCGCTGGACCACAAGGAGGTGGCCGCCATCCTCACGCAGGCCAGCGGCAAGCCCATCGGCTTCACCGACATCCCGCCGCAGGCCATGCTGACAGCATTGAAAGAGGCGGGCCTGCCGCAAGACTACGCCGAGTTCCTGCTGGTGATCTTGGGCTATTTCAAGGCCGGGTACGCCGAGCGCACCACCGACCATGTGCGAGAAATCACCGGCCGGGCACCGCGCACCTTGGCGCAGTACGCCAGTGATTACAAGGCAAGCTGGGCCTAAGCTGCGGCACGGCCGAACGGCGCCCGCTGCGGACCGGTCGGGCTGCGCCCGCTGCAGACCGGCCGGGCTGCGCCCGCTGCGGACCGGCCGGGCTGCGCCCGTTTAGACTGAAGGTGGCATGCCGTTTGCTTAGATAGTGTTCTTTACAGCCTGTGTACGGCCCAAAACCAAGACTGGGGCATTGCGCAAAACCCCCGCGTAAGCCCTATACCCAAATGCATAGAATCGCGGTAGCTTACCGGCTGTGAAAAATTTTCACTTTTTTTAAATCAATCACTGGAGTTCAACGCTCATGAAACTTAATACCGTCGCTATTGCCGTGCTGGCCCTGTCCAGCGGAGTCGCTATGGCCCAAAACACGGTGGTCACCATCGCCCACGTAGGCCCCACCAGCGGCGCAATCGCCCACCTCGGTAAAGACAACGAAAACGGCGCCAAGATGGCCGTTGAAGAACTCAATGCCGCAGGCGTCACCATCGGTGGCAAAAAAGTCACCCTCAGGCTCCTGACCGAAGACGACGCAGCCGATCCCAAGCAAGGCACCGCAGTGGCCCAGAAGCTGGCAGACGCCAAGGTCTCCGGCGTGATCGGTCACCTGAACTCCGGCACCTCCATCCCCGCATCCAAGATCTACAGCGATGCAGGCATCCCCCAAATCTCCCCCTCCGCTACCAACCCCAAGTACACCCGCCAAGGTTTCAAGACCACCTTCCGCGTGGTGGCTGACGACACCCAATTGGGCGGCACCCTGGGCAAGTACGCTGTGGCCACCCTCAAAGGCAAGTCCATTGCCGTGATCGATGACCGCACCGCCTATGGCCAAGGCGTGGCCGAAGAGTTCAGCAAAGCCGTTGTGGCTGCTGGCGGCACCGTGGTGGCCAAAGAGTTCACCACCGACAAGGCCACCGACTTCAACGCCATCCTGACCTCCATCAAGGGCAAGCGGCCTGACGTCGTGTTCTTCGGCGGCATGGACGCTGTGGCCGGCCCGATGCTGCGCCAGATGAAGTCCTTGGGCATTAACGCCAAGTTCATGGGCGGCGACGGCATCTGCTCCACCGAGTTGGTGAAGCTCGCTGGCGACGCAGTGACCGACAACCAAGTGTTCTGTGCTGAAGCCGGTGGCGTCGAAGGCAAGGCCAAAGTGGGCATGGACGAGTTCAAGAAGAAGTTCAAGGCCAAGTTCAACACCGACGTGCAGGTCTATGCACCCTATGTGTACGACTCCGTCAAGCTGATGGTGGCTGCCATGGTCAAAGCTGGTTCGTCCGAGCCCGCCAAGTACCTGCCTGTACTGGCTGCAACCAAAGACTTCCAAGGCGTGACCGGCCCCATCTCCTTTGACAGCAAGGGCGACATCTTGGGCGGCGCTTTGACCCTGAAGACCATCCGGGGCGGCAAGCTCGAAGAACTGGCTGTGATTCGCTAATCACTGCCCTAAGCGTTGGCAAGCTCGCTTGCCAACCCCCCAAAGCGCACTGTCTGACAGTGCGCTTTTTTTTACCCCTGTTTTCCGCATTTTTCTAGACGATGAGCGCCCAGAGACTCCAGAGCCTGCTTGAACACATTCAAACCGAAGCCCATGCCCTGTACGGGCGCGGCAAGGTGGCCGACTACATTCCCGCCCTCTCCCAGGTGCCGCCGCGCCAATTCGGCATGAGCGTGGCCCTGACCGACGGAAGCAGCGCCCATGTGGGCGATGCCCATGTGCCCTTCTCGCTACAAAGCATCACCAAGCTGTTCACCTTTGTGCTGGCCCTCAAAACCGTGGGCGACACGCTGTGGAACCGCGTGGGCCGCGAGCCGTCGGGCGCGGCGTTCAACTCCATGGTGCAGCTGGAAACCGAGCACGGCATTCCGCGCAACCCGTTTATCAACGCTGGCGCCCTGGTCATCACCGATGTGCTGACGACCCGCTACGCGCACCTAGACATCGCCCTGCTGGGCGTGCTGCGCCGCCTGACTGGCGACCCCGACCTGAGCTGGAATATGCGCATCGCCAAGTCGGAGCGCGACACCGCGCACCGAAACATGGCCATGGCCTACTTCATGAAAAGCTATGGCAACTTCGTCAACCCGCCCGAGCTGGTGCTGGACAACTACTGCCGCCAATGCGCCATTGAAATGAACTGCGCCCAGCTGGCCCAGGCCACCATGTTTTTGGCCAACGGCGGGCGCGACATCGACGCCAAGGGCCACCCCGGCGAGCAGTTTTTGGCTGCCAGCGACGCGCAGCGCGTCAACGCACTCATGCTGACCTGTGGTGCCTACGACGCGGCCGGCGACTTTGCGTACCGCATTGGTCTGCCGGTCAAAACCGGCGTAGGCGGCGGCATTGTGGCGATCGTTCCGGGGCGCGGCACGGTGGCGGTGTGGGCGCCCGAACTTGATGCCAAAGGCAACTCGGTTTTGGGTGCGTTTGCACTCGAGCGGCTGGTCCATTTGTGGAAGATGTGAGGTCTAGAATCGCACGCATGAGCACGCCCCCACCCGACAGCACCCCAGGAGCCACCAAACCAAGCAACTTTTTGCGCCAGATCATCGAGCACGATCTGTCCGTTGGCACCTACGCCAGCCGCCGCTGGGCCGGCAGCCCGGGCGATGCGGCGCACCACGCAGCCGCGCCGCCCGATACCGCCAAAATCCGCACCCGCTTTCCGCCCGAGCCCAACGGCTACCTGCACGTCGGCCACGCCAAAAGCATTTGCATCAACTTCGGTTTGGCGCGCGACTATGGCGGCGTGTGCCACCTGCGTTTTGACGACACCAACCCCGAGAAAGAAGACACCGAGTACGTCAACTCCATCATCGACGCGGTGCGCTGGCTGGGCTTTGACTGGAGCCAGCCCGGCAACACCGCGCCCTACCAGGCCAGCGATTACTTTGGCTTCATGTACCGCGCTGCCGAAACCCTGATCGAGGCGGGCCACGCCTACGTGGACGAACAAACCGCAGAGCAAATGCGCGCCAACCGCGGCGACTTTGGCAAGCCCGGCGTGGACAGCCCGTTTCGCAACCGCACCGCCGCCGAGAACCTGGCGCGCTTTCGCGAAATGCGCGACGGCCTGCACGAAGACGGCTCCATGGTGCTGCGCGCCAAGATCGACATGGCCAGCCCCAACATCAACATGCGCGACCCGGCCATCTACCGCATCCGCCGCGCCACCCACCACAACACCGGCGACACCTGGTGCATCTACCCGATGTACACCTTCGCGCACCCGATTGAAGACGCGCTGGAGCAAATCACCCACAGCATCTGCACCCTGGAGTTTGAAGACCAGCGCCCGTTTTACGACTGGCTGCTAGAGCGCCTGACCGAAACCACCACGCTGCCCGACGGCCGGGTGGTGGGCGGCCTGCTGACCAGCCCGCCGCCCCGGCAATACGAGTTTGCGCGCCTGAACCTCACCTACGTCATCACCAGCAAACGCAAGCTCGCCCAGCTGGTGTACGACCGCAAAGTGTCTGGCTGGGACGACCCGCGCATGCCCACCATCGTCGGCCTGCGCCGGCGCGGCTACACCCCCGGCAGCCTGCAACTGTTTGCCGAGCGCATTGGCGTGACCAAAAGTGATAGCTGGATCGACTACAGCACCCTGGAAGGCTGCCTGCGCGAAGACCTGGAAAACACCGCCCACCGCGGCATGGCCGTGCTCAACCCGGTCAAGCTGGTGTTGACCAACTGGGACGAAGTGTTTGCAGCCCAAGGCGGCGCCAGCTACCTGGAGCCCTGCAGCCTGCCCGCCCTGCCCCATGTGGCCCAGAGCGCAAGCCCGGCCGCGGTAGCAGGCAAGGCCGCGGGCGAGGCGCAAGGCGCGCACGCCCCGGTGCGCCACTTCACCATCGGCAAAGAAGTGTGGATTGAGCGCGAAGACTACGAAGAAGTGCCGCCCAAGGGCTACAAGCGCCTCTACCCCGGCAACAAAGTGCGCCTCAAGGGCGGCTATGTCATCGAATGCACCGGCGCCACCAAAGACGCCAACGGCACCATCACCCAAGTGCTGGCCACCGTGGTGCCCGACACCAAAAGCGGCACCCCCGGCAGCGAAACCGTGAAGGTCAAAGCCGCCATCACCTGGGTTGGCGTGGCCGACGGCGTGCGCGCCGAAGTCCGCATGTACGACCGCCTGTTCAACGACGCCCACCCGGACGCGGGTGGCAAAGACTTTATTGAGAGCCTGAACCCGAACAGCCTGACAGTAGTCACCGCGTTTGTGGAACCTTCACTGGCGAATGCGATGCCGGATCAGAAGTTTCAGTTTGAGCGGCATGGGTACTTTGTGGCGGACCGGATGGACCATGTGACGGGGGTGAAGGCGGTATTTAATTTGGCGGTGGGGTTGAGGGATAGTTGGGGAAAGTAGTGCACAGCACGCGCTTCAATTTGCCCGTGGTTCTGACCGAACATGCCAAGGCACGTATGCTGGAACGGGACATTGGCGAAGCGCTGGTCTTGGAGTTGATTGAGTCTGGAACCGAAAAAGATGCCGGCAACGGCCACTACTGGTTTTACAAGCGCTTCGGCAACCGGTCCGACAATTTGCTGTGCGCAGCAGCTGTCGTCGACAATGTGATCGTCGTGAAAACCATCATGCACCACTGGGAAGCTACGCCATGAAAAGCATCTACTTTGAAAAAGACGACATTCTGGAAATTCGCGTCTCTGACAAGCCGATCGTGCGCGAGGTTTCACAGGACTGGCACACCAACATCAGCTACGCCGAGGACGGCACCATCGTGGGCATCGTGCTGCTGGACGCAAAAAAAGAAGGGCTGCTCCCGTTGGAGTTCAGACAGGCGGCGTGAGGGGCTGGCGCGGTGCGGACTGTGGGGCGTTGGGTTTTTGCGGGCCGCTGTGCAAGAGATGCAGCGGGTTGTGCCGTGGGCGCAGTTGGAGGCCTGAGGGTGTCCCGAATTTTGTGTAAACGGGGCGAGTGTGAAGTCTTTGGCATCCTTTCCGACCGATAGTTACACTGCGCGCCATGCAATCCCCCCGCCCCCATTCACCCATCGTACTGAGCGCTGCCCGCGATTTCGCGATGCGGGTGGAGGCCCAGTGGCCCATGCGGGGTGCCATGCTGTTTGGTAGCCAGGCGCGAGGCAATGCCCGCGCGGGTAGCCATGCCGACGTAGCGGTGCTGCTCCAGGGCGATCCGGGCAACTTTGTGGCCACCAAGCTGGCACTCGACGATGTTGCCTATGACGTACTTCTGAACTCCGGCATACGCATCCAGCCCCTTCCGACTTGGGAGCCCGAATGGGCGCACCCAGAGAGGTACAGCAACCCGCGGCTGTTGGAAAACATCGCGCGCGAGGGTCTGACGCTTTGACCCCGCAAGCACTTCTGGCCAAGGCATGCCGCGCGCTTGCGTCGGCCAAGCTGCTGCTGGCACGTGGTGATGTGGATGGGGCCTGCAATCGGGCCTACTACGCTATGTTTGATGCTGCGCGGGCCGCGTTGCTGACGGTTAATGCCCCTGTGCCCTCCGAGCTTGCACGCACTCACAGCGGGCTCATCACGGCATTTGGCCTGCACGTCGTTAAACCCGGCCTTGTCGCTGTGGAGCGCGGGCGTGCACTCAGCAAGCCGGTTGAACCGTGAGTGCCCATGCAACCCCAATCCATCATCCACTTCTGGTTCACCGAACTAAGCCCCAAGCAGCACTACGCCAAAGACGCCGCCTTGGACGAAGCCATCCGCACACGTTTCGGTGCCACACTGGAGGCTGCGGCGCGCTGCGAGTTGTTTGCCTGGCGCGCCACGCCCGAGGGGCGCTTGGCGGAGGTGCTGGTGTTGGACCAGTTCTCGCGCAATGTGTACCGCGACACCCCGCGCGCCTTCGCGCAAGACGCTTTGGCGCTGGTGCTGGCGCAAGAGTTGGTGGCCAGCGGACAAGACCGCAGCCTGCCCCTGGCGCAGCGCAGCTTTGCCTACATGCCCTACATGCACAGCGAGTCGGCGCTGGTGCATGTGCAGGCGGTGGCGCTGTTCTCGCAGCCGGGCCTAGAGGACAACTTCCGTTTTGAACTGCGCCACAAGGAAATCATCGACCGCTTTGGCCGCTACCCGCACCGCAACGCCATCCTGGGCCGCGCGTCCACGCCCGCGGAGCTGGCGTTTTTGAGCGAGCCTGGGTCGTCGTTCTAGCGCGCACGGCCTCATAGACTCGCAAGCAACGCCAGAACTCTGCAGCGAAGGCAGTGCAGCCCTAAGCGAGGCTACAGAAGCACCTACTGTGATGGTGCGCCGCTAAACTCCCACCCATGCATCCCGCAATCGCCCGCCACCAATCCGAAATTTCTGCTATCTGCCAGCAGTTCCGCATTCAGCGTCTGGAAGTGTTTGGCTCTGCAGCGCGGGCAGATGATTTTGACCCGGACCACAGCGACGCTGACTTTTTGGTTGAGTTTGCACCCGGCGTGCAACCCAGCCTAGATACCTTCTTCGGCGCCAAAGCTGCTCTCGAAGCCGTGCTCGGTCGTGGTGTGGATTTGGTCGAGCCAGAAGCGATCCGCAATCCCTACGTGCTGGCCGGCATCAATCGCAACCGCGAGGCCGTTTATGCAGCGTGACCCGCGCGCGTTTTTGTGGGATGTGCGGGAGGCAGCCGTGGTTTTCCAGTTTTGCTTGACGCGGTTCAGGGGCTGATGAGCGAACTTGGATAGGTCGTCGTTCTGGTCGGCACCGGCCTTCCACCAACTTACCCACGCAGTCTGTGGGCCACTTTGTGGATAACCATGTTCACAAGCCCGCAAATCCGCGCCAGCATTGGGCTGCGCTGGGGTGCCCGCGAAATCATCAACTGCGGGGCTTTACCGGCGGCGGGGTCTGTGCGGGGCGGTTTTGCAGCTACGCTATGCACTTTTCATTTTTCACCCTGATGGAAAGCTGCCCGTGAAGAACCACCTCCCCTCCGCTCTGCGCGGTCTTGCCTTGGCCGCCTGTGTTGCAAGCGCGCTGACGCTGGCTGGCTGCTCACCCAAAGACACCCCGCAAAAAGAAGCCGTGGCCAGCATCCCAGCCGACCAATCGCTGGACGCCGTGGCCAAAGAAGGGCGGGGCTTTACCGTCGGCTCCATGATGGCGGCCAACACCGTCTACGTGCTCTTCGATCCGCAGTGCCCCCATTGCGGTCACCTGTGGCAGCAGGCCTTGCCGCTGCACAACAAAGTCAAGTTTGTGTGGTTGCCGGTGGCCTTCATCAACGCCAAGAGCGAGCCCCAGGGCGCCGCCCTGATGTCCGCCACCGACCCGGTAGAAGCGATGAATGCGCACGAGGCATCCATCCTCGCAGGTGCGGGCGGCATGGCGGCGTCCAGCAGCGTGGCGCCCGAGCTCGCAAGCGCCATCAAAAACAACACCCAGCTGCTCAACCGCCTGGGCGTGGCCTCGGTGCCGCACATCATCGCCAAGAACCAAGTCACCGGCCAGGTGGTGAGCAACACCGGCGCGCTGGACACCGAGGCGCTTGGCAAGTTCTTGGGCATCAACTGAACGCAGCGCCCGCCACGCTCCAACCCAGGCACCAACACGACCCCAACACCCTGGCCCGACCCAAACGCCGAGCCTCCACCTAAGCTTCTATCCAAGCACCAACCCCAGCTTCAACCCAAGGCACCTTCCATGATTACTCTTTGCGGCTTCGCCCTGTCCAACTACTACAACGTCGTCAAGATGGCGCTGCTCGAAAAGGGCGCGCCGTTCACCGAAGAGATGGTCAAGCCGCGCAGCAGCGACCCGGCGGTGCTTGCGATCTCGCCGCTGGGCAAGATCCCGTTTATCAAGACCGCCCAGGGCGGCATGTGCGAAAGCCAGGCGATTTTGGAGTACGTCGATGCCGCGTACCCGCAACCCGCGCTGTTCCCCAGTGATGCCTTTGCAGCGGGCAAGGTGCGCGAGCTGATGATGTACATCGACTTGCACCTAGAGCTGGTGGCGCGCGAGCTGTATGGCCAGGCGTTTTTTGGTGGCACCGTCAGCGACGACACCAAGGCCCGCGTCCAAAAGACACTGCAACGCAACATCGCAGGCGTCAAGCACCTGTTGAAGCTGTCCCCCTACGCCACCGGTGACGCGTTCACCATGGCCGATGTGGTGGCCTTTAACAACTTGCCGCTGGTGGGCATGGCCACCCGCGCGGTGTACGGCGAAGACATGCTCAGCGCCGCGGGCATCGACTACAAGCCCTACATCAAGCGCATCGGCGAGCGCCCCTCGGCGCAAAAGGTGGTTGCCGACCGCAAGGCGTCCGGCAGCGCCTAGGCGCCGGATGGTGGCTGGCGCGCAGGCGAGCCGCTAGGCCCGTGCACCTCGCGGGACGCGCACCGCAAGGCCAACTTTCGCTCCAACTCATTGATGCCCGGAACCGTGGCCGCCAGCCCGGGGCGCGGTCTCTGCGCCCTTTAGCGACAGACCAGCACCGGAATCGGCGACTCGGCCACCACCCGCGCGGCCACACTGCCCAGCATGAGCCGCGCAATGCCCGAGCGGCCGTGCGAGCCCAGCACGATCACATCGGCACCCACGCTGTGCGCGGTTTGCACGATGCCTGCGGCAGCGCCCACGTCTTCCACCAACTGCACCGCCAGCGGCACCGCGGGGCTGGCGGCCTTGCACAGCACGTCCACCTGGGCATGCGCCTGGGCGGCTAGCTGCTGCGCAGCTGCGCTGTAGGCCTGGTAGCCTATGGGGTTGACCTCGCCCACACCCAAATACGGGTACGGATCGGACACATAGACCGCGGTAAGCTTGGCGCCATGGACGCGGGCCAAGCCAACAGCCATGCGGGCCGCGTTGGTGGAAGCGGCGGAACCATCGGTTGCCAACACAATGCTTTTGAACATGGTTTGTTTCTCACGTAGTGGATGAACACCATTCCATGATGCGCCTTCTGCCCCGTGTGGGCTTGATGTGCATCAAAAAATCCACGCAACCCGCACACCAGGAGCCGTATGCACACCACCAGCACCAGCACCAGCACCAGCACCCAAACCGTGGACGGCATCGAGGTTTACATCGATGGCGATGGCGAACACACCATCGTCATGCTGCACGGCTGGCCCGACAGCTACCGGCTGTGGGACAGCACCGTGGCGCAGTTGCAAGGTCGCTGGCGCTGCGTGCGGTTTTCTTTGCCGGGCTTTGACGGCACCCCGCCCGAACGCGGCTTGTCCTTGGCGGACATGACGGCGCGCATCGCTGCAGTAGTGGATGCAGTCAGCCCCCATGCGCCGGTGACATTGCTGGTACACGACTGGGGCTGCACCTTTGGCTACGAGTACGCTGCGCGGCATCCGCACAAGGTGGCGCGCATCGCGGCGGTAGACATTGGCGACCACAACACCGGCGCCTACATGCGCTCGCTCACGCCCGGCGCAAAGTGGGCCATCTTCAAGTACCAATACTGGCTGGCCTGCGCCTGGTATGCCGGTGCCTACCTGGGCAGCGGCATGGGCAATGCGCTAACGCGCTTTATGGCGCGCAAACTGGGCTGCCCCACGCCAAGCGAAGACCTGCAATGGCAAAAGAACTTTCCCTACGCTATGCTGTGGATGAAGCTGCACGGCGGCCTGCGCGGTTGCATTCGGGTCAATCCCGCGTGCCCGGTGCTGTTCATCTACGGCCAGCGCAAGCCCTACATGTTTCACTCGCCACAGTGGCTTGAATCCTTGGCCCAACGCGAGGGCTGCAAGGTCGCACCCTTTGCCACCGGCCACTGGGTGATGCTGGAGCAACCGCAAGCGTTTGCCGACTGCATTGCGCAGTGGCTGGACGCGTCGATAACTGCTGCAGCTTAGCTTGTCGGCGCAGGCGGATCGGGCCGGGGAATTTTTTTCAGGCGCACCAAGCGCGCCTGCTCAATGGCGTCTTTTTTAGCCTGGCGCTCTGCATCGCGCTGCTGCCCCTGCGCCAGCCACTGGGCGAACTCCTGCGGCGTCTCCAGTGTGATGCGGCCCAGCGCGGCGCTGCGAAAGTCGTGGATCAATATCTCTGCGGCCTTGTTGGTGTCTACCGTGCCACCCGACTGCAGCGCACCGCGCTTGCGGCCCACCGCCTCCAGCAACTGTTCACTGCGCAGCTCGGCGATGTCGCCCAGTTTGTAGCGTGCCTGCAGCGCTTGCGGATAGTGCTGGCGCAGTACGTCGAGCAGCTCCAGCGCCACCTCTTCGTCGTTGTAGGCATTGCGCCCCACGGCACCACTGGCGGCCAGGTGGTAGCCGCTTTGGGCCACGATGATGCGCGGCCACAGCACACCGGGTGTGTCGTAGAGGTAGAAGTCGTCGGCAATGGCGATGCGCTGCTCCGTTTTGGTGACGCCGGCTTCGTCGCCGGTCTTGGCGGCGCGCTTGCCTTTGAGGGTGTTGATCAGGGTGGACTTGCCCACGTTGGGGATGCCGCAAATCAACACCCGCATGGGCTTGACCATGCCGCCGCGCGAAGGTGCCAGGCCATGGCAGGCTGCCACCAGCGCGCGCGCAGGGGCTACTGTGCTGGCGTCCAGCGCCAGGGCGCGCACACCGGGCAGCGCGTTGTAGTGGTCCAGCCACAGGGCGGTGCGCTCGAGGTCGGCCAGGTCTTGCTTGTTGAGCACCTTGAGTGCGGGCTTGTGGCCGGTGAGCTGGGCCAGCATCGGGTTGGCGCTGGAGCCGGGCAGACGTGCGTCGAGCAGCTCGATGACCACATCAATCTCTTTGATGCGGTCCTCAATCGCCTTGCGGGTCAGGTGCATATGACCGGGGAACCACTGAATCGCCATGCCGGTGCCTTGGGGAATGTGTTGCGCGGTGCGTGGGCCGGGCGCCTTAGCCCGTTGTAGCGCCACTGGCGAGCAAGCGCCGGGGCGACAGGTACGCTTGCAAGTACACATCGAAGGGCATGGTGTCAGCTGCCTCGATGCGGCGCTGCGCCGACAGCGACTCGGCGCTTTGTGCCTGCATGGACTGCAGCACGGCCGGTGGCAGCGGCTCGGACAGCATGGCGGCCTGGGTGGCCTGGGAGTGCGCGCGCATGCAGGCCAAAAAGCTCCCGGCGTGGTCTTCGGTCATGGACTGCAAGACCCGCGCCGAGGGCAAGGTGTGGGGCTGCTCCAGCGCTTGGCGCGCCGCCTGCACCGCGTGGGCGTGTGCGCTGTCATCGGAACCTGCGCTGCCAGTGGAGCCGTTGATGGCGTCCAAGCGCTCAGCGAGTGGCTGCATGGTGGCCAGAATCTCTCCGGCCCACGCGGTCAGTGGCACTTGTTCATCTGCGCGTTCCAGCAGCAAGCCGGGCTCGCGCCCGCGCTCGGCGGTGCGGTGCTGGTTGCGCGCCATGGCGGCAATTTCTTGCGCGGTGTCGGGCGGGCTGGCTTGGGTGAGGCAGTACAGCAAAAACACATCGATGAAGCGCAGCGTCTGGGCGTTGATGCCCACCGGCTCAAACGGGTTGAGGTCCAACAGGCGCACCTCCACGTACTCCACGCCGCGTTCGCGCAGCGCGTGCAAGGGCCGCTCGCCCTGAAAAATCACCCGCTTGGGCCGAATGGTGCCGTAGAACTCGTTCTCGATTTGCAGCAGCGTGGTGGCCAGTTGCTTGTACTGGCCCTGCGCATCGCGCACGCCCACCGCCTCGTAAGACGCATAAGGTTGGGTGAGTGCGCCGTGCAGAGAGGCTGCATAACCTTGCAGGCTGTTGTAGCTCACCGCCAGCGAGGACTGCGCATCGCTTTGGTAGCCCAGCCGCCCCATGCGCAAGGAGGTGGCATGTGGCAGGTACATGGTGTTCGGGTTGAGCGCCTGCAGTTGGTGCGCGCGCCCGGCCACGAAGGTGCTGCAACTGGCGGGCGACGCACCAAACAGGTACAGCAACAAAAATGCATTGCGCCGAAAGTTGCGGATCAGCGCGAAGTAGTCTTCGCTGGACAGGCCAGGCATGGACCAGTTGTAGTGGATGCCCGAGATCGTCTGCATGCGCCGCCCGTAGCGGTAGCCCAGGCCGCTGCGGTACACCGTCTTGGCGCGGCCCACGTTGGAACTGCCGTACTGGCCTAGCGGAATCGCATCGTCCTCGGGCAAAGCGCAGGGCATGCTGGAAACCCACAGCATCTCATCGCCCAGCGCCTGTGCGGTAAAGCGCTGCACCTGCAGCAGCTCGTCGATGCAGGCCTGCGCGTCGGCATGTACGCCGGTAATCAGCTCAAGCTGCGACTCGCTGAAATCGGTGGTGATGTGGGGGTGGGCGAGTGCCGAACCGAGGGCGGCGGGGTGCGGGGTCATGGCCAGCGCACCGTTGCGCAGGGCGCGCAGGCTTTCCTTTTCCAACCCCCGGCGCATGCCGCTGAGTTGCTGCTCGGTCAGGGCGCCAATGCCCTGCAAATTCGTATCCATGCCGTGTGGCCCTCTTGCATCTTCGTGGGGCCGCGAAGGTACCACAGGCAGGCACGCCGCGCTGGCGCGGCTCCGGTGTTCGCTGGCGCGGCTCCGGTGTTGGCAGGTGCGGCTTGGTCTGCGCGGGTCGGGCGGGCGCGGAGTCGATAATCGCTACGCCGACCCGTCACCTGCCTCGAGTACCGCGCCCGCCCTATCCGCATGCAAACCACCCCCGCACCGCCCCTGCCGCACAGCCCACCGCGAGATTCGGCCACCGTCGTGCTGCTGCGCGATACACCCGACGGCCCCGAGGTGTTTCTGGCGCGCCGCCACACCGATTCCGACGTGCTGGGCGGCGCCTATGTGTTTCCCGGCGGCAAGCTCGACGCCAGCGACCTGCAGCTTGACGCAGCCTTGCACCTGGACTGCGACCCACAGGCCTTGCACACCACGCTGGCCGAGCCCAGCCTGGAGCCGCAGCACGCGCTGGGCTTGTACGTGGCAGCAGTGCGCGAAGTGTTTGAAGAGGCCGGTGTGCTGTTTGGCCATGCACTGGCACCCGAACAGCGGCAGGCCGCCCTGCAGATGCTGCGCAGCGGCCACGACTTCAACACCACGCTGGCCAGCCTGCGCTTGCGGCTGGACACCCGCGCCCTGCGGCCTTTTTCACGCTGGATCACGCCGCTGTCGCCGTCCATGGGCAGCAAGCGTTTTGA
>JBIIZY010000042.1:0-17305 GCA_044346035.1 Rhodoferax sp.
CTGGCGCGCCAAAAGCGCTCGAACACGCGGGTGAGGTCCTGCGGGCTCAGGCCGGGGCCGTTGTCTTCCACCTCCAACACGCAGGCATTCTCACGCTGGTGCGCGCGCACGGTGACGCTGGCGCCGCGTCCTGCGTAGCGCAGCGCGTTGTCGATCAGGTTGCTCAGGGCTTCGCGCAGCAGCAGTGCATCGGCGGCCACCGTCATGCTGTCCTCACCCTCGTAGCCCAGGTCGATGTCGGCGGCCACCGCGCGCGGTGTCCACTCGCGGGCGACTTCTCGCGCCAGCGCAGCCCCATCCACCGGCCGCAACACCACATCGGCCTCGGTGCGGGCCAGCGACAAGAGCTGGTGCACCAGGTGGGCGCTGCGCACCGCGCCAGTGTGTACTTTTTGCAGCCGCTGCAACAGGGCTTCGGGCTCGCGTTCTTGCATGGCCAGTTCGGTCTGGCTGATCAGCCCCGCCAGCGGTGTACGCAGTTGGTGCGCGGCGTCGTTGAGAAAGCGCTTTTCTTGGCTCAGGCTGCGGCGCAAGGTGGTGAGCAGCTGGTTGAGCGCGGTGGCCAGGGAGTGCACCTCGGGCGGTGCTTGCGTCATCTCGATGGGCGAGAGGGACGCTGCCGAGCGGTTGGCCAGTTGGGCCTCCAGCCGTTGCAGCGGTGCCAGGCCACGCTGGATACCGGCGTACACCAGCACGCTGAGCACCGCACCGAGCAGCAGCAGTGGGAACAGCACGTCCACCACCAGTTCGCGCGCGATGTTTTGCTGCACCACCAGGCTTTTGGCTACCTGCACCCGCAGGCGTTGGGGCGTGGGGCCGTCGCCAAAACTGAGTTCGAAGAGCGCAACCCGCATCGACTTGCGCTCGACTTCGACGTTGTACAGCACAGTTTCGTCGGGGCCAAACGCCAAGTCTGCAGGCGGTGGGGGCAGGGTGCCGTTACCCAGCAAGAAGCTTCCCGGTGGCGAGGACACCATGTAGGTCACCCGGTCTTGTGGGTCTTGCTCGATGATGCTTTGCGCTGCCCGCGGAAAGTCCACCAGCAGGCCCGAGCCCAGCGGCTTGACCTGGCGTGCCAGCGCCCGCACCGACTGCGTCAGCGACTGGTCAATGGCTTTTTCCGCATACACCAGCGCCACCCGAAAGGCCAGTGCACCCCCCATCAGCCACAGCACCAACTGGGGTAGCAGCAGCCAGACCAGCAATTGGCGCTTGAGGGAAAGACGCGCCGATGCGCTCATGCACCCACCAACTCCAGCATGTAGCCCAGGCCACGCACATTGCGAATTCCCAGGCCCGAGCCTTGCAGCTTGCGGCGCAACCGGTGCACATACACCTCCAGTGCGTTGGAGCCGCTGCCTGCGCCTTCCGCGGGCTCGGACTGCCACACTGCCAACACATCTTCACGGCTGACCACCTGCCCCAGGTGCTTGACCAAGAGCGAGAGCAGTGACCATTCGCGGTGGGTGAGTTCCATGAGTTCGTCGTCCAGCCAGGCCACCGGCAGTGCAGGGTCCAGCCGCAGGCGCTTGGCCACCGAAATCTGCACCTCCAGCGAGCCGCCGAAAGCCGGCAAGCGCGAGCGCCGCAGCATGGCGGCCAAGCGGGCCAGCAGCTCCTCCATGCTGAAGGGTTTGGTGAGGTAGTCGTCAGCCCCGGCATTGAGCCCTTGCACCCGGTCATCGACCCCATCGCGTGCGGTGAGTACCAGCACCGGCAGCGCCGCAAGCCGTTGGCGAATCCAGCGCAACACCGAGAAGCCGTCGACGATGGGCAGGCCCAAATCCAGAATGACAGCATCGAACCGGTGGCTCTCAAGCAAGCTTTGGGCTTGCGCGCCATCGGCGGCTGCACGCACCTGGTGACCGGCGTGGCTGAGCTGGGCGCACAGGCCGTCGCGCAGCAATTCGTCGTCTTCCACAATCAGCAAATGGGCCATGCGCCAAGCATACCAAGCGGCCTGCGCGTGGAGTGGACTGGCTTGGCAGCGGCACGCTGCGCCCGTCGCTTGGGCCCCAACGCGGCCCGCAGCGTTGTGCAGCAGCAGCGCAAAATTTTTCCGTCAGCTGGGGCGCGCCCAGGGCTCAGTGTTGTGGTGCTGGGGCCGGCGGTGGAACGAGGTCTGTTAGCGCTGCCGCGCGGGCCCTGTGCACTGCCGCTCCAATGGCGGCTCCCTGGGCACCGGCGGCCATGGCCTGTTGCGCCACGCTGTCGGTGGCGACCGAGAGCGCGCGCTCCAGTGCCCGCGCCAGCCGAGCACTTTGCGGATAGGGCTGGTCTTGCAGGCCCAAGCGGCCACGTGCATCGCACTCGCAGGCCAGCAGCACATCGGCAAAGCGCGCGGGTTGGCGGATAGCGTCACAGCGCTCCAGCAAGCGCAGCAGCGCTTCTGCGCTGAAGTCGGCGCTGCGGTGGATGTTGCCGTGCTCGCGTGCCACCACCTCGGCCAGCGCGTGGCAATCTGTGGGTACACGCAGTCGCTGTGCCAGCGTACGTAGCAGGGCCACACTGCGCGCCTCGTGTCCAATGTGCCGCGGCAGCACCTCTGCAGGCGTGGTGCCTTTGCCCAGGTCGTGCGTCAAGCAGGCAAAGCGCACTGCCAGCGGCGCTTGGAGTCGTGCTGCCATGTCCAGCACCAGCAGCAGGTGTACGCCGGTGTCCACCTCGGGGTGGTGTTGCGCGCTTTGCGGCACACCCCAGAGCCGCGCTACTTCGGGCAAAAGCCGCTGGAGTGCGCCGCAGGCACGCAGCACTTCGAACATGCGCGAGGGCGTTTGCTCCATCAGGCCACGTGACAGCTCTTGCCACACCCGCTCGGGCACCAGGTGGTCCACCTCGCCGGTGTCCACCATGTGCTGCATCAGCGCCTGGGTTTCGGTTGCCACCTGAAAATCTGCAAAGCGGGCGGCAAAGCGGGCCACGCGCAGGATGCGCACCGGGTCCTCGCTAAAGGCGGGGCCCACATGGCGCAGCACCTTGTGGGCCAGGTCGTGCTGGCCGCCAAACGGGTCCACCAATGTGCGGGTGTCCAGGCTTGCGCTGTTGCCAAGCGCGCTGGCGGGGGCGGCGATGGCGTTGATGGTGAGGTCGCGCCGCGCCAGGTCTTGCTCCAGCGTGACATCGGGCTGCGCATGCACCACAAAACCACGGTAGCCGGGCGCGGACTTGCGTTCGGTACGCGCCAGCGCGTACTCCTCGTGGCTGGTGGGGTGCAGAAAAACCGGGAAGTCCCGGCCCACTTGCGTAAAGCCTTGGTCCAGCATCTGCTGGACGGTGGCACCCACCACCACCCAGTCACGGTCGCGCATGCCCAGGCCCAGCAGTGCGTCGCGCACAGCGCCACCAACCAGGTACGTTTGCAGGGGCTGCACGGGCGGTGGGTTGCGCGCCTTACGCGCGCGACAGGCGGTAAGGTTCTTCGAAATCGCGGAAGTCGTGCTCCGCCAGCGCGCCCTCAATCCAGGCTTGCACGCCGGGCAGGGCGCAGACGCGCTGCACGTAGGCGGTAATGTTGTCTGGCACCGGCAAGGCGTAGGTGCGCAGTCGCATGCATACGGGCGCAAAGTAAGCATCGGCGATGCTGAACTGCCCAAACAGCATGGGTCCGCCATGCGATTGCAGTAACGCGCTCCACATCTCCACCAGGCGCGCCACATCGCTGCGCACGCCGGGCTTGTCGCGCCACACCAGCGCGCCCACCTCGGGCAGCGAGGCTTCTATGTTCATCGGGCAGTGGCTGCGCAGCTGGCCAAAGCCGCTGTGCATCTCGGCGCAGATGCTGCGCGCGCGGGCCCGGGCGTGGATGTCGGTGGGCCACAGTGCGTGGGTTGGGTGTTTTTCGGCCACGTACTCGGCAATTGCCAGGGTGTCCCACACCACCAAGTCGCCGTCGACCAGCACCGGCACCTTGGACACCGGGGTGATGCCCGCCAGCGTTTTGCGGAAGTTGGAATCCGCATCAAACGAATCAAAGCGCACCTTGACTTCTTCGAACGCGATGCCCGCCTGGGTCAGCAGCACCCAGGGTCGCATCGACCAAGAGGAGTAGTTTTTGTTTCCGATGTAGAGCTTTTGCATGGATGGGCCTTGGGTGGGTGCGTTAGACGGGGCGCTGGTGCGTGTGTGGTGCGTATGCGGTGCGTTGTGCGGAGGTTTGAAAGCAATCTAGGGTAGCTCGGCAGCGGTGTCGGCGATGTCGCTATCGCGCGGGCCCACGGTGCCCAGGCGGGCTTTGAGTGACTGGGCTTGGCCGGTGATCAAGGCTGCATAGATGGTGGTGTTGGCGAGCACCTTTTTGACGTAATCGCGCGTCTCGGTGAAGGGAATGTTCTCGGCCCAGATGGCGGCCTCCAGCGTGCGCGCTCCGGCCTGACCGCGCCAGGCCCGGGGGCGACTGGGGCCAGCGTTGTACGCGGCCGTGGCCAGGGGCATAGAGCCTTCGAAGCTGTCGAGCACCAGCTTGAGGTAGCCGGTGCCAATGGCCAGATTGGTGTCCCGGTCGTTGATCTGGTGGCCTTGGAAACCCGTGAGTCCGATTTTTTTGGCGGTCCAGCGTGCGGTCGCCGGCATGACCTGCATCAGCCCCGAGGCGCCCACACTGGACCGTGCATCCATGATGAAGCGGCTTTCCTGCCGTATGAGGCCGTACACATAGGCTGGGTCGAGGCCGATTTTTTGGGTCTGTGCCAGCACGGCGGCCTTAAACGGCATGGGAAAGCGTTGTTCCATGTCGACCATGGTTTTGGTGCGCTCGCTGGAGTTGATGCAGCGGTCCCACACCTCGGCTTTGCAGGCCAGGTCGGCCGCCGCCAGAAGCGAGCGGTCGTCCATGCCGCCGCGCTGGTGCAGGTTGGCGGCGTAGTTCCACTCGCGCACACCTTCGCTGCGCAGCCCGATGGAGATGGCGTAGAGCGCGCGCCGCAGCCCCGGGTTCTGGCGAGCGGCCTCTTTCTCCTGCTCGGTCAGGGGCGCGGGTCGCTCAGGTGGGGTGATGCGCTGGCCCAGGTCTTCGAGCGCCAGTTGTTCATAAAAGCCACGCACACCAGCGATGCGCTCGAGCATGCGCTGCGCCTCGCCAGAATAGGCTGTGCTGCGGTTGCCAGCCAGCAGGGCACGCGCGTACCAGTAGGTCCAGCTTGGGTCGGCGCGCTGGCGCTCGGGCATGGCGGCAATAGCTGCTTGCACCTGGGCCCAGTTGCCAGCACGCAGTGCTGCACGGGTGGCCCATGCCAGGTGGTCTTCGTGCATCAGGTCGAACTGGCCCTTGGCAAAGTAGTCGCTCGCTTCGTCTTGCAGGCGTTGTGCGGCGCGCTTGCCAATCACGCCCCAAATCCAGCTGCGCTCCTCTTGCGTAAGTTGGGCGCGCCAGCGCAGTTGTTGCAGCTCTTGCGCAGCTTGCGCTGGGTCTTGGGTGGCCAATCGAATCAGCGCCAGCGACACCAGTTCGCGGGTTTGCGGTCGCAAAGCGGTGAGCTTGTCCGACAGGTACTTGGCCGGGCTTTGGTACACCTGCGCAACGGTCTTGGCCCAGCGCTCGTCGAGCAGGCCCACCGCTTGGGTGGCGATGCGCAGGCGGTCGCTTTCCATGCCCAGCCGGGCGCGCACCCAGGCCGCATGCGGCCGCATGGCAGTGTCTGCCAGCAACCTGCCCGCCGCTGCGGCACAGCCCTCATCGGGTTCGCGCAGGCTTTGCCAAAGTTCTGTCACTTGTGCGGCCAGCGCTGCGGGGTCGCCGTTGCGTTGCAAATGGTTGCCTAGCAGCTGGTAGCACTGGATGGATTTGTCGTCGCCCATGCGGTAGGCCGGGAACGCGCGGAAAAATCCCGACCAGTCTTGCCGGTCGCCCAGCAGCAGCAGCCACTCGCTGCGCAGCTTGTCTTCCTGGTAGGTGCCGCTGTAGCGGTTCAGAAAATCTTGAATCTCGGCGGCGCTGGCTGTGTCCAAGCGGGCCGACAACTCCCAGTACGCGCCCCAGGGTTCGAGCACCGAGTTACGTACCTGGGGCAAGAGGTTGGCAAGCCGTTTGGTGTCGCGCGCGCGGTAGGCCTGCGCCATGTCAACGATGACGCTGTCGGCGCGGGCAGTGTCAGCGCGCGCGTTGTCGCTGCGTGTGCTGTCGCGGGTCTGTGCGAGCGTGGTGTTGGGCGCTAGCAGTGCGCTGGCGAGGATGAGAACCGGCAGGAGAACCGGTACGAGGGCCGATCGCATCGGTGTCAGAATGGACGAAAGCAACATAGGCGGATTATGGACAACTCCGACTCAGAGAAAGCCCTGCAGAAGAAGGCTCTTCGCAAGGAATTGATTGCACTGCGCAACAGCCTGCCCAACCGGCAAGACCGCGCCGACGCCTTGCAGCAGGTCATGCGCATTTGGCTGGTGGGCCGCCCCGAACTGGTGATCGGTGCCTATTGGCCGATCAAGGGTGAATTTGACCCGCTGCCCGCGCTGCACCGCTGGAAGGAAGACGGTGAATTGCTAGACCAGCCGCAGCGCCGCCGCATCGGCCTGCCGGTGGTCAACAAGGAAAACAAAACCATGACCTTCCATGCGTGGTACCCCGGCTGCCCCATGGAAGAGGATGCCTACGGCATTCCCAAGCCCAAGGACACCGAAGTAATTGTGCCGACGCTGCTGTTTTCTCCCTGTGTGGGGTATGGCCCTGGCGGCTACCGTTTGGGCTACGGCGGTGGCTTTTACGACCGCATGTTGGCCGGCCTGTCACCACGGCCATTTACGGTCGGCTTGGGCTATGGCGTGGGTTTTGTGCCCGACTTGGAGCCCGAGCCGCACGACATACCGTTGGACGCGATCCTCAACGACTACGGGGTCGTCTGGCCGGTATAGCGCAGGGTGGCCAATCGATTTAACGCACTGTGGCCAGTGCGCGCGCGTCCGCAGCGTAGGCCTTGAATGCCTCGGCCATCTTTTCGCGTTGGAGGGGGCTGCTGCTGTTGTGCAAGCCGGCCACCGCGGCGCAGGTGTTCTCGCGAATCAGTTCGCGGTAGCGCCGGTAGTTGGCATCTGGCGAGGAGGTGGAGCGGCCTATCAGGGCCTGAATCTCCGCCAGAGCTTGGGCTTCTGTCATGGCGCTGCTGCGAATCAAAGCCAGTGTGCGCAGGCTGTCTTGCTGGCGGCGCAGGGTTTCGGTGTACTGCAAGGCCGGGTTGAAACCACCACTTTCGACTTGCGTCTGGATCCAGCTGCGCTGGGCATCACTCAGGCTGCCGTAGAAACTCTCGGCGCGTTCTTGTAACTGCTTGCTGCGGCGTTCGTTGCGCTCGGCGGCCGCTACGTCGAGCCACTCTTCGCGCCATTCGGCGTTGCGCTTGTCGTATTGCGCAGCCAAGTGGGTCAGCTGTGCTGCCGTCATGCTGGTGCTGAGCTTGGCCATCAGGGGGGCGAGCCGCTCCAGGGGCGCGGTGGCGCGTTCGCGCAGGCCGTCGTACACCCGGCACACGTCAGCCGCATTGACCGGGCTGGGCGCTGCGGACTGCAGGTTGGAAAGCGTCTGGGCGATTTGCGGCAGCTCTTCCTTGCGGTGCCAATCGTGCAGCGATTTCAGACCATCGCGTAGCGCCGTGCTTTGGGGGCCGTCAAGGTCCAGGTAGCGGTCCAGCCAGAAGTAGGTCAGCGTAGGCGCGTTGTTGTAGCCGGTGCGTACCGCGCTGCAGCCGACCAGCGCAAACGTCAGCAGGCCCGCGCCGATAATGGAGGTCCAACGCATCATGAGAGGTGAGTCCGTGCTTGAAGGTAACAGGGTGTCCAACGCGAGTCCCAGGGCGGCAGCGACGCCGCCAGTGGACGTGGTCATTATGGCGGCGGGCAAGGGAACGCGCATGCGCAGCAAAATCCCCAAAGTCCTCCAGGCACTGGCCGGTCGGCCGCTGTTGCAGCATGTGCTCGATACCGCTGCGCTGTTGGCGGCGCGCACGGTGGTGGTGGTCACCGGCCATGGCGCCGACCAGGTCGAGGCGGCTTGCGCCCAGCACCTCGGTCCTGCAAAGGACTTTGCCATTGCCTTTGCGCGCCAGGAGCCGCAACGGGGTACCGGCCACGCGGTACAACAAGCGGTGCCTGCACTCCCCGACGATGGCGTGGTGGTGGTGCTGTCGGGCGACGTGCCGCTGACCCAAGCCGACACCTTGCTGCAACTGATTGCCGCCAGTGCCGGCCAGCGGCTTGCGCTGCTGACGCTGGAGCTGCCCGAGCCCGCAGGCTACGGGCGCATTGTGCGCAGCGACGGCGTGGTGCAGGCCATCGTGGAGCACAAGGACGCCAGCCCGGCGCAACGCCAGATCACCGAGATTTACAGCGGCATCATGGCCGTGCCTGCTGCGCACTTGAAACGTTGGTTGTCCCGTTTGGACAACAAGAACGCACAGGGCGAGTTCTACCTGACCGACATTGTTAAGTTTGCTGTGGCCGATGGCGTGGGCGTGGTCGGCCACAAGATCAGCGATGCGCTGCAAGTGGCTGGCGTCAACAGCCCAGTGCAGCTCGCCGAGCTGGAGCGCGCCCACCAACTCCGTGTGGCACACCGGCTGATGGAGGAGGGTGTGCGCCTGGCCGATCCTGCACGCCTGGACGTGCGGGGCGACTTGTTGTGCGCCCACGATGTCAGCATCGACGTGAACTGTGTGTTTTTCGGGCAGGTCAACTTGGGCGAGGGCGTGTCCATTGGTGCGAACTGTGTGATTGCCAATGCAGTCATCGAGGCCGGTGCGGTGATCCACCCCTTTACGCACATTGATGGCGAGAAGCTTGGTGTCACCGTGGGTGCCGGCGCAGTGGTGGGGCCGTTTGCCCGGCTGCGACCGGGCGCGCATTTGGGCGCGCAGGTGCACATTGGCAATTTTGTTGAGGTCAAAAACTCGACCCTGGCCGATGGTGCCAAGGCCAACCACCTGGCGTACCTGGGCGACGCCACGGTGGGCGCGCGTGTCAACTTTGGTGCGGGCAGCATCACAGCCAACTACGACGGCAGCAACAAGCACCGCACGGTGATCGAGGCCGACGTGCATGTGGGCAGCAACTGCGTATTGGTTGCCCCCGTTACCCTGGGCGCTGGCGGCACCATTGGGGGTGGCTCCACCATCACCAAAAGTACCGCGCCGGGCGCCCTAACTGTGGCGCGTGGCAAGCAAGTCAGCGTGGCGGCCTGGACGCGGCCCGGCAAGCGACCGGTAGAAGGCAGCTAGCCGCGCGCCCGGCAACACCGCACCACCGCAACCAGCTTTCTGACCTCCCGCCGTGAGCACCGCATTCAATTACAAGCACCTCTACTACTTCTGGGTGGTGGCCAAAGAGGGTGGCATTTCGCGCGCTGCCAACAAGCTTGACATGGCGGTGCAAACGGTGAGCGCCCAGGTGCGCGAGTTGGAGCGCTCGCTCGGTTTTGCGTTGCTTAAACCCGCTGGCAGGGGGCTGGTGTTGACCGAGGCGGGCAAGGCTGCCATGCAGCAGGCCGACCTGATTTTTCAACTCGGCGAGGACCTGCCCGCCAAGGTGCGCGATGCCATCAGCTCGCCCACGGTGCGCCTGGCCGTGGGCATTTGCGACAGCCTGCCCAAGATGGTGGTCCACCGCATGCTGATGCCGGTCATTGCCGAGCCCAACCTGCGGCTACTATGCCACGAAGGCGAGCTCGACGACCTGCTGGGCGACCTGGCTTTGCACCGGCTCGATGTGGTTCTTTCCGACCGTCCTGCGCCCAGCAACCCGAACATCAAGCTCTACACCCACGCCCTGGGCGACTCGGCGATTGACTGGTACGGCCCACCGGAGATGGTGGCCCTGGCAGGCGCCGACTTCCCGCACAGCCTGGCCCACGTGCCCTTGCTTTTGCCTACCGCCCACACCGCGGTGCGGGCCCGCTTGGACCAGTGGTTTGAGCGCAATGCCATCCGCCCGCAGATTGCCGGCGAGTTTGAAGACAGCGCCTTGCTGACCACGTTTGGTGCCAGCGGCATGGGCGTGTTCCCGGCAGCGCAGTGGGTGCAGGACGATTTGCTGGCCCACTACGCGGTGCAGCGGCTGGGCCCGTGCGACGGCGTGGCCGAGCACTTTTATGCGATTGGCACCGAAAAGAAGGTCCAGCATCCCTTGGTGCAGCGCTTGGTGGAGTCGGCCAGCAGCTAAGGCGGTCTGTGTAGCGACCGGGAAGCGGCTTTGGCCTGTGCCGGGCCGCAGCCGCCCGGTGGGTTTAGCGGCGGCCCAACAAACTGCGCCATGCCAACTCCAAGCGTTCCAGCTTTGCCGCGGCTTGCGGGTCTTGGCGGGCGTTGCGCAGCGTCTGGCGCGCAAACACCCACAGCAGCAGTAAAAAGAAAACCGCCAGAGTGGCCACCACGGCCACCAAGGAGCGCTTGGGCGAGGTCTTGCGCTCCGGCGCGACCGCCGGGTCGACCACCTGGATGGTTGCGCCCTCGCGCGCTTCGTCGATACGGGCGACTTCGTACTGCTTGGCAAACAGTTCGAACAGGGTTTCTTGGTACTTGAACTCGCGGTAGCGTTCCACATAACTGGTCTCGCCACCGGCCGCCGAGCTGGCATGGGGCGACAGGGTTTCCAGCCGGTTCTTCTCCAACTGCGCGCGCAACGCGGCCAGCTCGTTTTGGGCTTGGCGGAACTCTGGCGCGGTATCGGCAAGGTAGCCGCGCATCGCAGCGAGTTTGACTTCCTGGGCGGTGACTGCCGCGCGCAAGCGGGCCACGCCTTCCACCGCCGCTTTGGGGTCGGATTTGAGGGTGTCCACGCCGATGCCGGTGGCTTTGAGGGCCAACTCGGCGCGCACCAGATTGGACTTTGCGGTGTCGAGCTGCTTCTCGAAGAACACCCGGCGCTCCTGCGCCTCGGTGACCGCCAGGCGCTTGAGCAATTGCCCCAACTCCTGCACATGCGCGTTGGCGACATCGGCTGCAAACTGCGGGTTCGTGTCGTCGGCCTCGATGGTGATCAGCCCGTCTTTGCCGCCGTTGATGCGCACGCGCCCGCCCAGGATGCGCCGGGCGTCTTCGCGTAGCGCAGCGTCGTAGCGCTGTTGCAGCGCAAAGCGGTCAATCAGCGCGTCTTGCAAGCTGCGGCTTTTCAGGAAGGCCACGTACTGGTCAATGGGGTTTTTGATACCGCCAACCGACCCGGCCAAACCACCGAGGGCACCGAGAGACTGGATCAGTCCCGCTGCGCCCGAGGCTTGCTGTTGCGGCGGCATGATGCGGGTGCTGGCGGTGAAGGTCGGCGCAACCAGTGACGCCGCGCCAAACGCTAGCAGGCCGCACGCCAAGGGCGCCAGCACGAGCAGGCGCAGGTTTTCCACAAACACCTGCGCCAGATCGAGCAGGCTGATGTCGTCTGCTGCATCGTCTAGGGCTTGGCCGCCTGCAGTTGCAGCAGCTACAGCGCCCGCTGGCAGAGCGCTCGCGGGTGCGGATGTGTCAGGCGCACTCATAGCTGTTTGGCGGCAACAACGCCGAGCCCGAAGTTGGCAAAAATTTGCGTCCAGTCTTTAAGCGCCCGGATGGTGAAGTTGTAGGTGGACTCCACATCCACCTTGGTGGGTACCACCAGCGTGTCGCCGGGCATGACGGGCGTGGTCTCGAACGAGCTGCCAAACCAGCTGGCACGGTCGCGCTTGGTCAGCACGCTGCCATCGGCACGCAACACAAACGCACTGGCGGGTTCCGCGTCGGCTTGGAAGCTGGCCGCACGGATGATGTCTCCAATGTTCTTGCCCGGCTTGTAGATGATGGCGTTCTCGTTGTTCACAGCGCCCAGCGCCGAGACAAAACTTGGCATGGACGGCACCACCACCCGGTCCCCGTCTTCAAGCACGATGGCGGGCAGGGCGGACAGACTTCGGGCCTGGGGGTCCAGCTCCAGGGCGATGCGGCCACTGCTGCGCAGGGTGCGCAGCCGTTCGATTTGCGCCCTGAGTTGTGCCTGCTGCTGCAGATGCATGTTCTGCGCCTGAGCCAGGGCCGCAGGGTCGCTGCCGGTGGTGATGGAGCCTGCCGCACGGCCTTGTAGCTGCGCTTCGAGCTTGCGGATAAAGGTGTCCAAATTGCCTTGCTGCTGGCGCCGAACCGATTCACGGGCGAACTCAATGCCAAACACATAGGCGTTGGCGCTTAGGCCGCCAATGCGGCCGATCAGCTGGGGCAAGGTTTCTCCAGGCCGCGTGGTGTAAATGCCGGGTGCAGCCACCTCACCTTCCACCCGCACCAGGCGGCTTTGGCGCTCCTGCGGCAAGGCCATATCTTTGTGGTTGAAGATGGTGACCACATCACCCGGGGCCAGCACGCGGTCCTCGGTCGCATCGTTGTGCAACACCGCCTTGCCCAAGTTGAAAGGCAGCAGCTCGACGCTTAGCGTGTCGCGGTTGAGGCGCTCAATGACTGCGTACTGCCAGTTGATCTGGTCCACGATGCTGTGCAAGCGCTTGGTCAGCGCCTCATCGGCCCCGGTGTCGGCCGACTCGGGCTTGTCCTGTTGGACCAACTGGTTTTTGCGGCGGTAGTAATCCGGTGTGATGAGTGCTTCCCGGCTGGGGATCAGGTCGCGGATGCGCATGCCCTCAAACCATGGATAGCGCAGCGGCTCGGCCACCACGCCCTGCAGGGTCACTGCATTGGCAAATGCGGGGCTGACCGGCAGCAGCGTGAGGATGTCGCCACCGCGCAGTGCCAGAGCAAGGCCTTGCGCGTCCAGTGCCAGTGCCTGCACTTGCCGGGCGGGTTGTTGTGATGGGTCCACCCGTTCAAGGAGGGCTTTTCGGCTGTTGGCCACCGGTGAGGCGCCGCCGCCCAGGGCCAATACTTCGCCCACGGTGGTGTTGGGGCCCAGTTCGTAAATTGCGGTCTGGTCAAAGGCACCGGTAATTGCAACCCGCTGCGTTGCCGGTGGGATGAAGATCACATCACCGGGCATCAGCGCGAGGTCCTTGGACTTGTCGCCACGGGCAATGAAATCGTACAAATCGAGCCGTGTTACCACTTTGCCTGCGCGCTGCAGTTCGATGCGGCGCATGGAGCCGTTGGTGTTGGGGCCGCCACTGACGAACAGCGCATTGACCAGCGTGCTCAGGCTGGACACCACATAGGTTCCAGGTTGCTTGGCTTGGCCGACCACGTAGACCTGGATGCTGCGCAGGCGACCCAGGTTGGCGCTCACACTGAAGTTGGTGTAGGTGCGCGCAATGTGCCCACGCAGCACGGCCTCCAACTCGGCGAGCGTGACGCCCGCCAGGCTGACCACGCCCACCCTGGGTATCTGCACCTGCCCGTTGCGGTCGACCACCAAGTTGGCGGCAAAGTCCACCGCGCCCCACACCCGCAGGCGTACCTCGTCGCCCGGTCCCAGGACGTACGTGGCAGGCGCGGCCAAACTCGCATCTGCGCCATAGGCCTGGGGTGTATCAAACAAGCTGCTGCCGAAATGGGGCAGGAGTTTTCCGGTGGCTTCCTGAACAAACCGCTGGAACTGGCTGGGTGGCTCCTTGCGGATCGGGCTGCGCGCGGCGGCGTCTGTTGCGCGCTGGGTGCCTTGGGCGCTTTTGTCCGCTGCGTCTGCCGCGCTGGCGGGTTGCGTACTGTCCGGGTTGTTGGGGGACCGGGGATCGGTGCGTCCCGTGTCTGTTGCAGGCTCGGAGACGGCTGCCAAGGGCGCAGTACCGCGCTCTGTACCGCGCTCTGTACCGCCCAATGCCCCCAAAGCGCCGTCTGGTGGCCGGGGTGCTGTTTGCGCCTGTCCAACAATGGGCAGCAGCAGCAAAGTGCACGCAACCGCACGCGCCCAGCGGGCCAGAAATGCAGCGTCAAGAGTCATCTGAAATCCCTAAAAACCAAACAACATTGGGGAGGTCGTGGTGCCTGTTCTGACTTGGCGGCCTAAGCGCCACACCGATGGCGGTGGCAGTGTTGGCGGCAAGTGGAGCTGCACACAGCGCGTTCAGCAGGTCGCTGGCGGCTGGCATTGTAGTGGCTGATCTTTCCAGATCCTGTGGGGCGCTGGGGCGCAGCAGCAGGCACCTTGGGGCGCACTGGTGGCGCACCTTTGTTGTAAACGCTTACATGGCTGATTTACCATCGACGTGTATGAAAACCCAGAACCCCAAGCGCGGTCGCGACGCACTGGCCGCTGGCGCCGCACCGGTCACTTTGGAGAGTGTGGCCAAGCAGGCAGGCGTCTCCCCAGCCACCGTGTCGCGCATCTTGAATGGGACGGCGGTGGTCAGCAGCGTGCGCAAAGCGGCTGTGGAGGCGGCGATCGCGGAGCTTGGCTTCGTGCCCAACCCGGTTGCGCGGGGCTTGGCGGGTGGGCGCACCCTGAGCATCGGCGTAGTGACGCAGGCCTTGGACAGCCCGTTTTATGGATCGGCACTGCGCGGCATCGAAGAGAAGTTGCTGCCCTTGGGCTACAGCCCGCTGTTTGTCAGCGGTCAGTGGAACGCCGAAGTGGAGCTGCGCTGCATGGACACGCTGTGCGCGCGCCGGGTGGACGGCATCATCGTGCTCAACGGCCGCCTGACCGACAAGGCGCTCAAGGCCAGCGCCAAGCGACTGCCGATTGTGGTGACCGGGCGCCGCGTGACCGCCCCGGGGCTGGTGGGTCTGTACTTTGACAATGTCGAAGGTGCCCGGCTGGCGACCAAACATTTGATCGACTTGGGGCACCGCCAGATTGCTTTCATCTCCGGCGACCCGCGCCACCCCGACGCCATCGACCGGCTGCAAGGCTACCGCAAGGCCTTGGAGGCAGAAGGCATCCGGTTTGACCCGGCGCTGGTCGCGGAGGGTGGATTTTTTGAGGCCAGCGGCCTGCAAGCCCTGGCGCAACTGATGGCCTCGCGCAAACGCTTTACCGCCATTTTTGCGGCCAACGACCAGATGGCGGTAGGCGCCGCATTGGGCCTGAGCCGGCACTCTTTGCGCGTGCCAGACGATGTTTCGCTCATCGGCTACGACGATTTGTCGTCCTCGCTTTACTCCAACCCGCCGCTGAGCAGCATCCACCAGTCGGCGTACGAGATGGGGCAGCTGGCAGCGCATGTGATGCTGCAAATGCTCGCCGGCCAGACGCCAGAGTTTGAGGTGCCAGCGCCGCGGCTGGTGTCCAGAGAGTCTTGTCGGCGCGTGCTCTTGTAGCGCTCTGCATGGGGAATACCCTGAGCCCCGGCACCCGGCTTCGCTTCCTATAATGAAAGCGCTTTCACAGCGCTGAAATGTTTCGCTATCTCACTACCCGAATGGAGCGCCCATGCCTGCAGCAACGTATTTGAACCGTGCTTTAGCCAAGTGCCTGTTGGCCACCAGTGTCGGTTTGGCGTGGGTGGGTACGGTCTCGGCCCAGCAAACGCTGACCATTGCCGCGTACCCGGCGGTGGACGAGATTGCCAAGTCTGCGGTGGCGACTTGGAAGAAAAAGTACCCCAACGTCGAGGTCAAGGTGATCAGCCGGGCGTTTGCAGACCACCATACGGCCATGACCACGGCCTTGTCCACCTCCTCCAACCTGCCAGATGTCATGGTGGTGGAGTACGGTTATGTGGCGCGGTTTGCGGAGGGTGGAGGTTTAGAGAATCTGGGTGTTGCGCCCTACAACATTGCTGCCCAAAAGGCACGCTTTGTGCCCTACGCCTACCGCCAAGGAACCACCCAGGCTGGCGCGGTGGTGGCAGTGCCGTCTGACATCGGTCCAGGCACCTTGCTGTACCGCGACGACCTGCTCAAAAAGGCCGGTGTGAAGGAGGCTGATCTGACCCAGTCTTGGGACGGCTTTGTGTCTGCCGGTGTCAAGATCAAGGCCAGCACCGGCGCCTATTTGGTGGCCCATGCCCGGGATGTGAAAGACATCGTCATTCGCTCCAACATCAAACCTGGCGAGGGTCTGTACATCGACAACAGTGGCCGGGTGCTGGTGGACTCTGCGCGCTTCGTGCGGGCCTTTGAGTTGGCCAAAAAAGTGCGCGAGCAAAAGCTCGACGGCAAGATCAACGCTTGGTCCAACGAATGGTCCGAGGGCTTCAAGCGCGGCACCATTGCAACCCAGCTTTCGGGTGCTTGGCTGGCCGGTCATTTGAACAACTGGCTGGCCCCCGGCACCAAAGGCCTGTGGCGGGCTGCCCAGCTGCCAGAGGGTGCGTACGGCTCTTGGGGGGGCAGCTTTTACACCATCCCCAAAGCCGCCAAGAACAAGGCCCTGGCGTGGGAGTTCATCCAGATGATGACACTCAGCCCCGAGATGCAGCTTAGTGCGTTCAAGTCGCAAGACGCATTTCCGGCCTTGCTCGATGTGCACAAGGATGCATTTTTTAACCAGCCTATCGAGTTCTTGGGTGGCCAAAAGGCGCGCCTCTTGTGGCGCGATGCGGCCAACAAGATCACCGCGGTCGATGTGCACAAACTAGACCCCGTGGCCGACGAGATCGTGGGCACCGAGCTGGACAAGGTGTTGGACCAAGGCAAAGACATCAAGACTGCGTTGGCCGACGCCAAGGCATTGTTAGAACGCCGTGTGGCCCGCATGGGCCGCTGATTTGCCGTGAGCACGCCCTCCATGCGCCGCCGCTGGCGCCTCTCGCCCAAGGCCATTCCGTACCTACTGGTCAGCCCGTTTGTCGTTTTGTTTTTGGTGTTTGGCCTCTTTCCGCTGGCGTTTTCCTTTTACCTGGCATTCCAGACCTGGGAGCCCACGGCGGGCCTGGCGTCCATGCAATACGTTGGCCTGGACAACTTTGCCTTTGCGATTCAGGACGAGTGGTTTCACAAGTCCTTGTTCAACACCGTCTGGCTGGCGGTGGTTTCCGGGGTGCCGCAGCATGTGATTGCGATTCCGCTGGCCTACTTCATCCACACGGCGTTCAAGCGCACGCGCAACGCAGTCATCGGCGCGTACTTTTTGCCCTACATCACCTCCACCGTGGCCATTGCCATGATGTTCGGCACGCTGTTTTCGACCGACTACGGCCTGATCAACATTGCCTTGCATGCGCTGTCGCAGGTGCCTGGCCTGGGTTGGCTTTTTTCGGGCGAGCCCATTGACTGGCTCAACCGCGCTGAGAACGTCAAACCGGCGGTGTCCATCGTGGTGTTCTGGCGCTATGTTGGCTTTAACACTGTGCTGTACCTGGCGGCACTGCAGACCATTCCCAAAGACATTTACGAGGCGGCCACCATGGACGGGGCACGGCGCCTGCAGCAGTTTTTCTACATCACGCTACCCAGCCTCAAGCCGATGATTTACTTCGGCGTCACCCTCAGCGTGGTCGGTGGACTGCAGCTGTTCGAAGAGCCTTTCATCTTGACCGGCG
>JBIIZY010000043.1:0-17300 GCA_044346035.1 Rhodoferax sp.
AGGCCGCGCCGTATTCGGCATAGCTCTGGGCAATGTCGGCGGCGACAAAGTCCTCACGCAGCACCCCTTTGGAGGGGCTGGCCTTTTTGACCTCGGCAATCACCGCGGGCTTGCCCGCTGCGATCTTTGCGCGCAGCGCGCCCACGAAGTCCCGGGTCAGCACCCGCGACTGCGCGTCGGCACGCACCAGCTCCAAGGCTTTGCGCGACTTCGCCGCAGCGACTTCCTCGCGCTTGACCGCCACAATCTTGTCAAGAATATCGCTCATAGTGCCTACTGTGTGAGTGTGTTGGACAGCGCCACCAAAGCGTCGAGCTTGGCTTTGGCTGCACCCGATGCGATAGCGGCTTGCGCCAGCGCCACGCCGGCTTGCATGGTGGGTGCGACATTGGCGGCGTACAGGGCGACACCGGCATTGAGCGCTACGATGTCTTTGGCTGGCCCACTGTGGTTGTTCAATACGCCCAGCAGCATCGCCATCGACTCTTGCGCATCTTCGACCTTGAGAGCACGGCTGCTGGCCATGGTCATGCCAAAGTCTTCGGGATGAATTTCGTACTCCAGCACTTCACCGTCCTTGAGCTCACCGACCAGCGTCGCCGCGCCGAGGCTCACTTCGTCCATGCCGTCACGGCCGTACACCACCACCGCATGCTGGGCTCCCAAACGCTGTAAAGCGCGCACCTGGATGCCGACAAGGTCGGGGTGGAACACGCCCATCAAAATATGGGGAGCACCTGCTGGGTTGGTCAGCGGGCCGAGCAAGTTGAAGATGGTTTTAATGCCCATTTCCCGGCGTACCGGCGCCACATTCTTCATCGCCGGGTGGTGGTTGGGCGCAAACATAAAGCCCACACCCTGCTCGGCGATGCACCGGGCGATCTGCTCGGGTGCCAGGTTGATGTTGAGGCCCAGGGCTTCCAGCACATCGGCGCTGCCGCTTTTGCTGCTCACGCTGCGCCCCCCGTGCTTGCTGACCTTGGCGCCTGCTGCAGCTGCCACAAACATCGAGCACGTGGAGATGTTGAAGGTGTGCGAACCATC
Organism: Rhodoferax sp.; assembly: GCA_044346035.1. Classification (GTDB taxonomy): domain Bacteria; phylum Pseudomonadota; class Gammaproteobacteria; order Burkholderiales; family Burkholderiaceae_C; genus Allorhodoferax. The sequence goes on from JBIIZY010000043.1 coordinate 1,045, forward strand.
TCCGCCAGTCCCCACGATATCGACCAGCGCGGACTTGTCGGCGACCTCTACCTTGGTAGAAAACTCACGCATGATCTGCGCCGCGGCAGTGATCTCACCGATCGTTTCTTTCTTGACCCGCAGCCCGACGGTGATCGCAGCCACCATTACCGGAGAGACCTTGCCCGACATGATCTGGCGCATCAGGTCCAGCATTTCGTCGTGAAAAATTTCGCGGTGTTCTATGGTGCGCTGCAAGGCCGCTTGCGGGCTGATTTTTACCGTCAGATCGGGCATCACGATTTCCTCAAGAAGTAGGAGATTGGGTCAGGGCCAGCTTGGCGCCAAAACCGATAAACAAGGCACCCGCAAGGCGGTCCATCCAGTGCATGCCGCGCTGCACCGCGTCCACCCGCCGGGCCACCCAGGCGGACAGCAACGCGTAAGCACAATTGATGGGCAAGGCATTGAGGTTGAACAACACCCCCAACGCAATAAAGGTCCAGGTGGTGTTGTGGGCGCCAGGCGCGATGAACTGGGGCACAAAGGCTACAAAGAAAATGGCCACTTTGGGATTGAGCACGTTGGTCCAAAACCCTTTGAAAAAAACATTGCGGTAGGCGATGCCGTCTGGCGCAGCGAAATCGCCGGATGCGGGCACACCCAAGCGCCACCCTTTCGGTGCCCCCGCCCGCAACATGCGAACGCCCATCCAGACCAGGTAGGCCACGCCCAGCCACTTCACCACCGCAAACGCCGTAGCCGACAGTGCCAACAACGCGCCCACGCCCAGCGCCGCTGCAAACACGTGCACGAAGCAACCCGCTGTGATGCCCAAGGCCGCCACCACGCCGGCCCGAGCACCTTGGCGCAAGCCACTGGTAACGATGTAGAGCACGTCGGGGCCGGGCGTCAGGTTGAGCAACCAGCCGGCCAACACAAACCAGCCCAGATGCTCAACCTGGTCCATGTAGGTGCCTCGCCAACTGCTTCATATCAATGAAAAAACTGGCGCACCGCCGCCACCGCGTGGGCGATGCCGACGGCGTCCACGTCCAAGTGGGTGACCATGCGCAGACGGTACAGGCCCGTTGCCAAAACACCGTGGTGTTTGAGGTGGTCGAGTAACTGCGCGGAACGGGCGCGCGCAGGCCCCTCTAAATCGACAAAAACAATGTTGGTTTGTGGTGCCTGCACCACCACGCCTTCAATGCCCGCAAGGCCATCCGCCAGCGTCTGCGCCAGTGCATGGTCTTGGGCCAAACGCAGCACATGGTGGTCCAGCGCATGGGCAGCGCCAGCCGCCAGCATGCCGGCTTGGCGCATGCCACCTCCGGCCATTTTTCGGATGCGGTGCGCGCGCGCGATCAGCTCCTTGCTGCCGCACAGTGCCGAACCCACCGGCGCTCCCAGTCCCTTGCTAAAGCACACCGATACGCTGTCAAAGCATTGGGCAATGCGCCGCGCTTCGGTGTAGGGATCGCTCCCGTGGGCTGCGGCCTGCGCCACGGCGGCGTTGAACAGCCGGGCGCCATCCAAGTGGCGGCCCAAGCCTTTGGATTGGGCCAGCGCGGTGGCGCGCTGCACGTACGCCAGTGGCAGCAACTTTCCCCCCCAGGTGTTCTCCAGCGTCAAAAGGCGGGTGCGGGCAAAGTGCGCGTCGTCTGGCTTGATGGCGGCTTCTATGTCCTCCAAGGCCAGCGTGCCGTCGCTTTGGTGGGCCAGTGGCTGCGGCTGCACACTGCCCAACACCGCCGCCCCACCACCCTCCCAGCGGTAGGTATGGGCAAGTTGGCCAACGATGTACTCATCGCCACGCTGGCAATGCGCCAGGATGCCGCACAAATTGCTCTGCGTCCCCGTCGGCATGAACAGCGCCGCCTCAAAACCCAGCAAGGCTGCAATCTTGTCTTGCAGCGCATTGACGCTGGGGTCGTCGGCAAACACATCATCGCCCAAAGCCGCGCCAAACATCGCCTCGCGCATGGCCGCCGTGGGCTGGGTGACTGTGTCGCTGCGCAAATCAACAATCCGGTCCATGGTGATCAATCCAAAAAGTTTTTGAGCATCGCGTGTCCGTGCTCAGTGAGGATGCTCTCCGGGTGGAACTGCACGCCCTCCATGCGCACCGCGAACGGCAGCCCGGTGTGGCGCACACCCATGATCTCGCCATCTTCCGTCCACGCGGTCACAGCCAATTCGGGCGGGCAGCTGCTGCGCTCAATCGCCAGCGAGTGGTAGCGGTTGACGGTGAACTGCCGGGGCAAATTGGCAAACACACCTTCCTGCGTGGTGGTAATCACGCTGGTTTTCCCGTGCATCAGCTCCTTGGCGCGCACGATGTTGCCGCCCAGCGCCGCGCCAATGCTCTGGTGCCCCAGGCACACACCGAGCACGGGCAACTTGCCCATAAAGAACCGGATAGCCGCCACCGAAATGCCCGCCTCGGTGGGCGAGCACGGTCCGGGCGAGACCACCAAGCGGTCGGGCCTGCGCGCGGCGATGCCTTCGACGGTGATCTCGTCGTTGCGAAACACCTCCACCTTGGCGCCCAGCTCACCGAAGTACTGCACGATGTTGTAGGTGAAGCTGTCGTAGTTGTCGATCATCAAGAGTTTCATAGCATCCCCTCTTCCACCACTTCGCTGGCGCGCAGCAGCGCACGGGCCTTGGCCTCGGTTTCCCTCCACTCCAGTTCGGGCACGCTGTCGGCCACCACACCGGCGGCTGCCTGCACGTACAGCACCTGGTCTTTGATGATGCCGGTGCGAATTGCAATCGCCACATCCATGTCACCGGCGTAGCTCAGGTAGCCACACGCGCCACCGTAAATGCCACGCTTGATGGGCTCTAGTTGGTCGATCAATTCCATGGCGTGCACCTTGGGCGCGCCAGTGAGCGTACCAGCAGGGAAGGTGGCTTTGAGCACGTCCATGCTGGTCATGCCCTGCTGCAAAGTGCCCTCGACGTTGCTCACGATGTGCATCACGTGGCTGTAACGCTCAACACAAAACGCGTCAGTCACTTTGACGCTACCGGTGGTCGCTATGCGACCGATGTCATTGCGCGCCAGGTCGATCAGCATCACATGCTCGGCGCGTTCCTTGGGATCGTTGATCAACTCGTGCTCGGCCGCTTTGTCCAGCTCTGGGCTGGCGCCCCGGGGGCGTGTTCCGGCCAGTGGGCGGATGGTCACCTTGGTCTGCGCAGCGCCATCCAATACCACCTGCTCCTGGCGCACCAAAATTTCGGGGGAGGCCCCCACCACATGAAAGCCGTTGGGCGAGCCTTCCATGGGGCCAAAGTGGTAGTAGTACATATAGGGGCTGGGGTTGAGAGAACGCAACGCGCGGTACAAGCTCAAGGGCGACTGGGTGTAGCGCTTGTGGATGCGCTGGCCCACCTGCACCTGCATGAAGTCGCCACCGGCAATCAGCGCCTTGGCCCGCTCCACGGCGGCAAGGTAGCTGGCCTTCTCGAAACTGCGCTGCGCGGGGTGGGCCTGCGTTGGCTTAACTTCCGGCACCACCACGGCCTGGCTTAACAAGCTTTTGAGCTGCGATAGCCGCTCCATGGCGTGGGTGTAGGCATGCGGCACGGCCGGGTCGGCATACACAATCAGGTAGAGCTTGCCGGAGAGGTTGTCGATAACCGCCAACTCTTCGCACTGCAACAGCAAGATGTCGGGGCAACCCAGCTTGTCCGCTGGACAACTGGCTTCGAGCTTTTTCTCGATGTAGCGCACTGCGTCGTACCCGAAATAGCCGGCCAGACCGCCGCAAAAACGCGGCAGGCCGCTTTGCAGTGCCAACTTGAAGCGCCGCTGGTAGGCGGCAACAAAGTCCAAGGGGTTGTCCCGCGAGGTCTCCACCACCTGGCCATCGGTCACCACGTCGGTGCGCGCGGCTGGGCCAAAACCACTGGCGCGCAAATAGGTACGGGCGGGCAGGCCGATAAAGCTGTAGCGCCCAAAGCGCTCGCCACCAACAACCGACTCCAGCAAAAAGCTGTTGGCTGCCGGCTCGGCGTGGGCATCGCCACTGCGGCGTGTGAGCTTCAAGTACAGGGACAGGGGGGTTTCCAGGTCGGCAAAGGCCTGGGCTGACAAGGCAATGCGGTTATAGCCTTGGGCAGCGAGGGATTGGAATTCAGACTCAGTCATCACGTGCAAGCGCCTTTTGAAAATGGAAGCAAGGCGGCACAAACGGGGCGGCGGTAGCGGGTTTGCCGCAGTACTTCACCGTGCGCTTGGCCAGACCAGCCTGACGGTTACCAGCGCTCGCCGCTTGCGCGGCGCACCCAGCACGGGTCAGGCAAACACGGGGCAGTGGCGCCAGGGCCAGGCTCCCCGGTCACTCAGACCTGTCACGCTGATGCGGTGAATAAACATTGGGGCAGTGTAGCAAACCGAAAGCCGTGCACCGCAGCACGTATTTCGCCAAATTATTCGGTCTGTGGCGTGGGCACGGGCTCGAAGTTGGTCTATAACCTAGGCTGATAAAAGTGCTGGCATCGGCGCCTTGGGCGCAGCCGAGACAGACCCGCACTGTGTGACCATTACGAAAAGAAAGAGGGTTCCAACATGAAGCTTCGTAGCCAGGTTCTGGGTTTGGGTTTGGTCGGCATTTTTGCCGCGGTGGTGGTGGGTGGCGCGGCGTTCTTTAGCGAGTCACGTTTGGTGAACTCGTTTGAGCAATCGGTATCGACCGGCCTGGCACTGCAGAAAAGCCAAGAAGCCGACATGATGCACGACGCCATCCGAGGTGACGTGTTACTGGCCCTGCTCAGCGCACAAACCAACCAGCCCGAAGGCATTGTTGAAGCCCAAAAAGACTTGGTTGAGCACTCCGAAACCTTTACCAAAGCCCTGGCCGAGATGCAGGCTCTGCCGATCTCGTCTGCTGCAAAAGCGAGCATGGCCAGCATAGACACTGCGCTGAAGTCCTACGTGGCATCCGCCAAACAATCGCAGGCTCTGGCCGCCACCGATGCGGCGGCTGCCCTGGCTGCCTACCCGGAGTTCCAAAAGGCATTCGAGGTGCTTGAAGTGGCTCTCGAAAAACAAAGCGAAATTATCGCCAGCGATGTGGAGGCCTATGCCGCTGCGGTCCAGACAACCGAGGCCACAACCCGGCTGACCATCGGCCTCATTTTGGCGTTTGCGGTGGCATTGGCGCTGGGCGCGGCATTGTGGCTGGCACGCCATGTGTCGCAGGCCATGGCGCATGCGGTGGACGTGGCAGACCACCTGGCGCAGGGCGATTTGACCAACACCATCCGCCCTGCAGGTAACGATGAAACCGTGCAGCTACTTAACGCGATGGCGCGGATGCAAGCCAGCTTTGTAGACATCGTGCGCGGCGTCAAGAGCGGCGCTGAAAACGTGGCCTTGTCCAGCACCGAAATCGCGCAAGGCAACCACGACCTCTCCAGCCGCACCGAAGGCCAGGCCAGCGCCCTGGAAGAAACCGCTGCGTCGATGGAGCAACTGGGCTCCCAGGTGAAACAAAACGCCGACTCTGCCCGCCAGGCCAATCAGCTGGCAATGAGCGCATCCACCGTGGCCATGCAAGGCGGCGAGGTTGTGGGCCAGGTGGTGCAGACCATGAAGGGCATCAACGACTCCTCGCGCAAGATTGCTGACATCATCAGCGTGATCGACGGCATCGCCTTCCAGACCAACATCCTGGCGCTCAATGCCGCCGTAGAAGCGGCCCGCGCCGGTGAGCAGGGACGCGGCTTTGCGGTGGTGGCCTCCGAAGTGCGTTCGCTGGCCGGGCGCAGCGCCGATGCAGCAAAAGAAATCAAGAGCCTGATCAGCGCCAGCGTGGAACGTGTCGAACAAGGCACTGCGCTGGTCGACAAGGCCGGAGAAACCATGACCGAAGTCGTCGGCGCAATCCGGCGCGTGACCGACTTGGTGGGCGAAATCAGCGCCGCCAGTACCGAGCAGTCCGCCGGTGTGGCCCAGGTCGGTGAGGCGGTCACGCAAATGGACCAATCCACCCAACAAAACGCCGCGCTGGTCGAGCAGATGGCCGCCGCAGCCAGCAGCCTCAAGAGCCAAGCCAGTGAGTTGGTGCAGGCGGTGGCGGTGTTCAAAATTGGTGGTCTGGCGCTGGCGAACCAGCCACCCAAGGTGGCGGTGCGGGCAGCACAACCCAAAGGCGTGACCTTCCAAGGCACCGAGCGGCGCGCCGACGCGCCCAAGATCAGCGCGCCTGCACCGAGACCGGCAGCACCCAAGGCTGCCCCGCCCAAACTCAGTGCCCGCGCGCCCACGCTGCCAAAGCCTGCGGCAGTGGCGGCACCCGCCGCCGCGTCTGCGCCTGCCAAAGCGGCCAAAGCGCCGGTCAGCGCGAGCCGGGATGACGAGTGGGAAACCTTTTAAGTGCGCCAGCGCAAACCGGCCAGGCTGTGGACGAAAGCATCGGCGTCCACCGCAAGAATGTCCTCCCCGTGGTTGTAGCCGTAGGTCACTAGCAGCACCGGGCAACCGGCAGCGCGCGCGGCTTGTGCGTCGTTGCTGGAGTCGCCCACCATCAGGCTGCGTTGCGGTGACACACCCAAGCGCGCGCAGGCCGTGTGCAGTGGCAGCGGATCGGGTTTTTTGCGTTCGGTAGCGTCACCGCCCAACACAAAAGAAAAAAATCCATCCAAGCCGAAATGCGCCAGCAAGTCTTGCGCTGGCGCAGTGGGTTTGTTGGTGACACAGGCCAAGCGCAACCCCAGGCTGCGCAGTTGCTCCAAGCCCTCGCGGGCGCCGCGATACACCCGTGCGCGGCTGCCGTTGATGGCCCGGTAGTGCGCCAGGTAGCGCTGCAAGGCGTGGGCGCACACCGCCTCAGAGGCCATCGCCGCGGCGCGTGCGCCCTGTGCAGCATCGATCTGCGCCAGCAAACGCCGCACCAGGTTCTCGGCGCCCTTGCCCACCAACAGCCCAAGTGCGTTGCGGTCGGTGCGGTGGTGGCAGTACGGCGCTGGCAAGTCGTGCAGCATGCGCTGTACCGCCTCCACAAAGTCGTCCAGGGTGTCCACCAGCGTGCCGTCAAGGTCCACCAAGGCGGCGTCCAGGTCTTGGCGCGCCCAGGGAACGGCTGTGCCGGGGGTGGCGGGGTTTGCAGGCGACGGTGTGGGCACCGATGCTGGCATTTGTGTGGGAATTTGTGCGGTCATCTTTGCGCGCAGCAACCAGCAACGCCACGGGGCTGGGGCGGCGCGGCAACGCGGTAGCGAAACGATGTGGCTGGCGCCGCGCCTAGGCGGCCAGCGCCGAGCGCATCGCCTGCACCACGGCTTGGTAGTCGCGCTGGCCAAAGATAGCGCTTCCTGCAACAAACGTATCGGCGCCAGCGTCGGCTACGCGGCGGATGTTGTCGATCTTGATACCGCCATCGACCTCCAGGCGGATGTCTTTGCCGCACGCATCGATGCGGCGGCGCACGTCTTCGATTTTGCGCAGCGCGGAGTCAATAAAGCTTTGACCGCCAAAGCCGGGGTTGACGCTCATGATGAGCACCAAGTCGATGTCCTCAATCACCCAGTCCAGCACGCCCAGCGGCTCCGCTGGGTTAAACACCAGGCCCACCTGAACGCCCGTGCTTTTGATGGCCTGGATACTGCGGTGCACATGGGTGGATGCGTCCGGATGGAAGCTAATCAGGTCGGCACCCGCCTGCGCAAACTGCGCCGCCAAGGCATCGACCGGCGCGACCATCAGGTGCACATCGATGGGCACGGCCACACCAGCGGCGGTTTTGGCATGGGGCTTGAGCGCGCTGCACACCATGGGGCCGAAGGTCAGGTTGGGCACATAGTGGTTGTCCATCACATCGAAGTGAATCCAGTCCGCACCGGCTGCGACCACGTTGGAAACTTCCTCACCCAGGCGGGCAAAGTCAGCAGAAAGAATGGAGGGGGCAATGCGGTAGGTCATGGCGCGGGCGTGTGGGTGGGGTTTTGCTTGGCCGGCATTTTCGCAGTTAGCATCGGCCCCATGGCAAAGTACGAATTCACGGTGGAAGTATCCCCGCAATACCTGCGCGACCAATCGAGCCCCGACGAAGGCCTGTATGTATTCGCCTACACCATCACCATCACCAACACCGGTGAAGCGGTAGCGCAGCTGATTTCGCGCACCTGGAATGTGAACGATGCCAACGGCCACACCGAGAAGGTCAAGGGCCTGGGCGTGGTCGGGCAGCAGCCTTTGCTCAAACCCGGCCAGGCTTTTGAGTACACCAGCGGCACCCGCCTGCGCACGCCCACCGGCACCATGCACGGCAGCTTTTTTTGCGTGGCCGAAGACGGCGAAAAGTTCGACGCCCTGGTGCCGATGTTTGTGCTGGACGCCCTCAGCGGCGACCACGGAATGGGCAACCGGCGCACCCTGCACTAACGCGCGCTGCCCCGCCCTGCGCGCGCATGCAGCCCCCCGATGAACCGCAGCAGCTTGGCCAACGTGGGCGAGTTTGAACTGATCCAACGCTACTTCAATCGGCCCCTGCTTGCAGCAGCGGCGGGGGCAGTGGGTTTGCCCGGCTCGGCAGGTGCCAGCGGCACAAGGGATGCTGATAGCACGCCAAGCACCCGCGGCATCGCCTTGGGCGTGGGCGACGATTGCGCTTTGCTCAGCCCCGCAGCAGACATGCACTTGGCGGTATCCAGCGACATGTTGGTGTGCGGCCGTCATTTTTTTGCCAATGCCGACCCGCGCTTGCTGGGCCACAAGGCGCTGGCGGTCAACCTCAGCGACCTCGCAGCCTGCGGCGCCAAGCCGCTGGCCTTCACCCTGGCGCTGGCGCTGCCACACGCAGACGACGCTTGGCTTGCCCCGTTTTCTGAGGGCCTTTGGGCGCTGGCCGACGCGCACGGCTGCCACCTGGTGGGTGGCGACACCACGCAGGGGCCCTTGAACATTTGCATCACCATCTGGGGCGAGGTGCCACGCGGCCAAGCCCTGCTGCGCAGCGGCGCGCAGGTGGGCGACGACATTTTTGTGAGCGGCAACTTGGGCGAAGCGCGCATGGCGCTGGAGGCGCGCCGTGGCACCTTGGCGCTGCCGCCCGACTTGCTGGCGCGCGCCTGCCAACGCATGGATGCGCCCACGCCGCGTGTTGCGCTGGGACTGGCTTTGCGCGGCATTGCCAGCGCGGCAGCCGACATCAGCGACGGCCTGTTGGGCGACCTGGGCCACATCTTGGCGCGCTCCGGCGTGGGCGCCACGGTGCACACCGGGCTGGCCGAAACCTTGCTGCCCGCCCCGTACTACAACAGCCTCCAGCCTGACGCACTACCCAGCGATTGCACCGGCGATTGCTCCGGCGAACGCCCCCGCGCACAACCCGAAGCGCCAACTGACGTGCTGCCCGGCGCTCCGCCCAGCGCATTTCCCGATGTTCTGCCCTATGTGCTCGCCGGTGGCGACGACTACGAGCTGGTGTTTACCGTGCCCCCCGCCCTGCGTGCTGCGGCCCATGCAGCTGCGCGCGCCAGCGAGACGCCCATTACCCGCGTCGGCCAGATCGAAGCCGCGCCGGGCTTGCGTCTCGTCGATGCCCAGGGCAACGCAGTGGCCAACCGCTTTGCATCGTTCGATCACTTCAAGGGCGGCGAGAGCGCTTCGAAGGCACCGTTGGCCGACAAGTAAACCCCGCCGGACAGCGCGCTCCACAGCGGCGTGCCCTGCAGCCGGTCTTGCACCGGGCCTTTGAGTTCAGCCAGGTGCAGCCGAATCTGACGCAGGCCGAGGTCGCGGTGCATGTCGGTGAGGGCTTCCAGGGCGGTCACATCGATGCGGTTGACCGCGCTCATGATCAACACCAGATCGCGCACCGCGGGTGCCGCCTCCAGCTCAGCACCAAGCCGCTCCTCGATGGCGCGCAGGTTGCCAAAAAACATGCTCTCGTCCACCCGCACAAACAAGGCATTGGGCAGGGTCTGCACGCCGTGGCGCGCCACGTTGCGAAAGTGCTCGGTGCCCGGTATGCGACCGACCACCGCAATGTGCGGTTGGCTGGCCCGAAACAAGAGCGTGGCCAAGGACAGGCCGATGCCAATGCCAATGCCCGCCTCCAGCCCCACCACCAACACGCCGGTGGCCGTGCCCAACAAGGCCAGCGCATCGGCGCGGTCGTAGCGCCAAGCACGGCGCAAGGCGGCCACATCGATCATGCTCAAAGCCGCCACCACAATGCTGGCCGCGAGCACCGCCAAAGGCAGGCGGGTGAAGGCGCCGGTGCCGAACAGCACCACCAGCAGCATTGCCGACGCAGCGACCAGGCTCGCCAGCGGCGTCTGCGCGCCCGCCGCCACATACACCGCCGTGCGCGACACCCCACCGCCCACCGGCATGCCGCCCGAAAACGCCGCCACCACGTTGGAGGCCCCCAGGCCGATCAGCTCTTGGTTGGCGTCGATACGCTCGCGCCGCTTGACCGCCAGCGCCTGCGCCATGGCAATGTTTTGCACCGTGCCCACAAAGGCGATGATGAGCGCGGGCAAGGCCAGCAAGCCCAGGTCGGAAGCGCTGGGCACAAAGCCCTGCAACGGCGGCAGCCCAGGAACAATGGCGCCCACCACCGCCACGCCGTGCTCGGTGTCCAAATCCCAGGCCACCACAGCCAAGGTGGCCACCGCCACCACCACCAAGGGCATCACCCGCACCACCGCCTGTGCCCGCGCGGGCTGCACGCCCAGGCCTTGCAGCGTGGGCGCCAACGCGTGGCGGCACAGCAGCAACACCACCAAACCTGCCAGCCCCATCGCTGCGGTGGCCGGCTTGAGCTGCGGCAGTTGGGCCACCGTGGCCGCCAGCAGATGCCAACTGTCAGCGCCTTGCGCCTCCACACCCACCAGCAAGCGCAACTGGCTGATCACAATCAGCACCGCCGAGCCTGAGATAAAGCCGCTGACCACTGGGCGGCTAAGCAAGTCCGACAAGAAACCCAGCTTGAGCACGCCAAACGCCACCACCAGCAGGCCCGACATCAGCGCCAGGCTGGCCGCCAGCGCCACGTACTCTGCAGTGCCCGGAGTGGCCAGCGGGCTGAGTACCGAGAAGGTCATGATGGCCGTCACCGCCACCGGGCCGACCGCCTGCGTCATGCTGCTACCCAAGAGCGCATACGCCACCACCGGAAAAATGCTGACCACCAACCCAGCCTGCGGCGGCAGGCCAGCCAAGAGCGCATAGGCCAGGCTTTGCGGCAGCACCAGCACCGTGGTTACCACGCCGGCCAGCACATCGGTGCCCAAGTGGTGGCGCGGGTAGTTGCGCATCCACGCGGGCAGGAATCGGGCGAGTTGCAGCATGGCCGCAACGATATCGCATTGCGCTGGCGCGCTCGCAAGCCGCGCCGTGGCCGCAACGCCGCCGCCGATAATCCGCCCATGCAAGACCCCCAGCAGCTGCAGCCGGATGGGACCACCCACCACCCTGCCCCTTTTGACCGGGCCAGTCCGCCGAACGACGCCCCACCCAACGATGCCCAGCAGTACCTTGCACCCATGGCGCGTCCCACGGTGCGCTTCATGCGCTCGCACCCGGCGCACTGGATTGCGCTGGGCTTGGGCTCCGGGCTGTCGCGCATCGCGCCGGGCACCGTGGGCACACTGTGGGCCTGGGTCACGTTTGCGGTGCTGTCGCAGTGGCTGGGCGAGTTCGGCTGGGGTGTGGTGATTGCACTTTCGCTGCCGCTGGGCTGGTGGGCTTGTACCGTCACGGCGCGCAACCTGCGCGTGGTGGACCCGGGCCACATCGTGTGGGACGAAATTGTGGCCTTCTGGTTGGTGCTCTGGCTGGTGACGCCGGCCGGGCTGCTGGCGCAGGCGGTGGCATTTGGCTTGTTCCGGTTTTTCGACGCGGTCAAACCCGGCCCGGTGGGCTGGGCCGATCGGCTGTTCCACCACGCGCCGCCCAGCACGTCCCCCTTGGCCTCGCCCTCCACCTCTCCTAACTCCCCCCACGCAAACACCGCCGCTCTTGATGCCGCTGCTTGGCGCAAGGCGGGTTTTGCCATCCTGTTCGACGACCTGGTCGCGGCGTTCTGCACCCTGCTGGTGATTGCGGTGTGGAGGTTTGCCTGATGCCCTCGCACAGCCTGCACGCGGTGTGCATGGCGCTGGCCGACCTGCTGCAGCAAAAGCAGTGGATGCTGGCCACCGCCGAGAGCTGCACCGGCGGCATGGTGGCCGCCGCTTGCACCGACCTGGCTGGCTCCAGCGCGTGGTTCGAGCGCGGCCTGGTGTGCTACTCCAACGCAGCCAAAACCGAGCTGCTGGGCGTGGAGCCTGCGCTCATCGCACAGCACGGCGCGGTGAGCGAGGCCGTGGCCCGCGCCATGGCCCAAGGCGTGCTGCAGCGAACGCCAGCCCAGGTGGCGCTGGCAGTTACCGGCGTTGCCGGACCTGGCGGCGGCAGCGAGGCCAAGCCGGTGGGCACCGTCTGGTTTGGCTGGGCGCTGCCAGGCCACACCTGGACAGAGCAACACCACTTCCCAGGCGACCGCGCGGCGGTGCGCCACGCAGCCACCTTGCACGCACTCACCCGCCTTGAACAGCGCTTGCGCGCCTTGCTATGAGTCTTGATTTCTTTACCGGCATGGCCACCGGCCTGGCCTTGATCGTGGCCATCGGCTCGCAAAACGCGTTTGTTCTGCGCCAAGGCGTGCGCCGCGAACATGTGTTGCCCATCGTGGCCTTTTGCGCCATTTCGGACGCGCTGCTCATCCTGGCCGGAGTGGCGGGTGCGGGGGCTTTCATTCGGGGCAACCCGGTGCTGCTGGACATCACGCGCTTTGGAGGCGCGGCGTTTTTGGGCGCCTACGGCTTGCTGGCAGCGCGCCGCGCCTGGGTGGGCGGCCAAATGCGCATTGAGCGCTCGCAAGGCAGCACACTGGGCGCGGCCATGGCGGCGTGCTTTGGCTTTACTTTCCTCAACCCACATGTGTACCTGGACACCGTGGTGCTGCTGGGCTCGGTGGCAGCGCAACGCGGCGACCCGGGGCGCTGGGTGTTTGGCAGCGGCGCGGCAGTGGGCAGCTTGCTCTGGTTTAGCGCACTGGGATTTGGTGCGCGCCTCTTGGCGCCGTGGTTTGAGAAAGACATCTCGTGGCGCGTGCTCGACAGCGTGATCGCGCTGGTGATGGGCGCGCTGTGTGTGGGTTTGTTGCTGGGCTGAGCTGCGTCAGCTCAATCCAGCCGCGCACCAAAGTGGAAGGTTGCACTTTGGATGTGGCCCTGGTCCACCAGGTACACGCACACCAGCTCCACCGTACCCGGCCCGTCGGCAAAGGTGCGCGTCAGCGCTTCGTGGTCCACAACGACCTGGCCCATGACCACCCGCTGTAACAGCCGGGCATGCAAATCGGGTTCGGCAAACCGTTGCTGCGCACGTGCAGAAATCGCCTCGCGGCCCTCGGCTAGCACCGCGCCCCCCAACGCGAACTGCTTGGCATCTGGTGCGTAGGTGGCGACCCATGCTGGTAGGTCCTTCGCGTTGTAGGCGTCGAGTTGGCGCTGTACGACGGCTTCGGGTGGTGGAAAGTTGGACATAGAAGGATTGGTTAATGGTGTGTGCAAGTCAACGCGGCCTGGTGTGCTGCGCGTGGCTACCGGGCTTGTACCGAGGACGCGCACGCAGCGCGGCCAGCGGTTGGCATCAGGGCAAGGATTTGCGCAGCCACCAGTTGCGCCCACGCGCGGTACTGAAGTTTGCCTGGGTGGAATTTGTCTGCCGCCATGTCGCTGGCTTGCGCCCAGGCCAGCGAGACGAACTTGGTGTTGCTGGTTTGGGAAACCAAGTCGCTTAGCGCATCGTTAAGGCGCTGTGCGCACTGCCCCAAGTACCAACGCAAAGGCTGTGGGGCGGCGGGAAGCACGTGCAAGGGAGGCAGACCCGACACCACTGCCGCCCTGGCGCCGGTGCGCTGCGCGACCCAGTCAAGCAGGGCACGGTAGTCGGCAACAAAGCGCTTGGCACTGTGCTGCGCGGTCACATCGTTGACGCCGAGTGCGGACACCAGTACGTCCGCCGGACCTGGGGCATGGGCCGCCACCAGCCCCAGCGCCTCGCTGGTGGTAAGGCCCGACTTGGCAACCAATTCCCACTCCACGGTGCGCATCAACGCGCTCGCGACCATCTCCGCTGCTTGGTACGCAAGCGCCTCGTGCTGCCAATCGACCCCCACGCCTGCCGCCGATGAATCGCCTACAAAAAGAAGGCGCAAGGCGGGTTCATTGACTCCGGCAAACCGACCCCGCCTGGGGCCCGCAGCTTCGGGCAAACGCAGTGCGGTTTTGCGCAGTTGCCGGGCTTGTAGCAACAGTGCGGGGGCTAGGATGGTTTTGTAGATGGGGAGCATGGGTGGGGGGTTCTGCTGAAGGTGCGTTACTCAGCGGCGATGGTCCAATAGTGCCGCCACTCGTAACGTGAATGGCGTGAGCGGACCGGTCGCCGTGCTTGATGGTAGGGGGTAGACCGGCACCCAGCTCCATGATCACAGCGATAGACCACGGTTGGCGAGCCAGCGCTCACCAGACACAGCAAGGTGTACGGGGGACATTGCAAGAGCAACAGCTGCCGCAACAGCAGTAGCATGCACCGCGGACTGCTGATGTTGAAAGATTGTTCCCATCTCCATGGCGCCCACGGCGCAGCTTTTGGGTAAACCGATGCAGGAGTCCAGCATGGCACACCGTGCCAACGCTCCCGAGCCCAGCTTGGGGCTTGGACGAAACTCACAAAAAAGGATGGCACATGTATTCAGATGAGGACTTAAATGCGGCGGTGAAAGAGGGCATATTCGATGAAGCGTCAGTAGAACAATTTAGAAGTTACGTATCACTATCATCAAATACCAAAACAGTTGATGAAGAAAACTTCAAGCTGATATCGGGGTTTAACGATATATTTGTTGCCATAGCAGCTTTGCTACTTTTGTTTTCGGCGGGGTGGTTAGGCTCTCAGTTGAATGATGCATTTGGTTATTTTGTTTCGGCATCTTTATCATGGTTGCTGTCTATTCACTTTATTTCCAAAAAGAAGCTGGCATTGCCTGCAATATTTTTTCTGATTTCGTTTATTGTGAGCGCGATCGGATGCACTTACGAAATCGCTCAACTGAGCAATATCAAAAAGGGACTCGGTGAAGTATGGGCGTTCGCTGCAGGCGCAATAGCCGCATATCTGCACTGGTACAAGTTTAAAGTCCCAGTTACTGTCGCCGCAGGCATTGCCAGTGCTTCTGCGTTTTTGGTGGCGATAGCAACAACCCAAATTCCATTTTTAAAAGATTATCTACTGACGCTGATCGCATTATCTGGCGTCATGACGTTTTTCATCGCAATGTATTGGGACTCCAAAGACAAGACAAGAACCACCAGAAAATCCGACGTGGCATTTTGGCTTCATCTGCTGTCCGCACCCTTAATCGTTCATCCTGTATTTAGCTCTATAGGCGTACTTAACTCAGAGGTTAGCTTTGACAAAATAGCGTTTGTAGTTTTTCTGTATTTTGTTCTTGCATTGGTTTCCGTTGCAATTGACAGGCGAGCGCTGATGGTTTCCTCGCTAGTTTATGTTTTATATGCCCTTACTGCACTTTTTGAAGTTTATGGAACAGTGAGTTCTGGTTTGGCTATTTCGGGTGTCTTTATCGGCTCAATGCTGCTGTTGTTATCCGCGTTCTGGCAAAAATTCCGGGTGTTTCTTCTTCGCGGGATTCCCAAAGCCATACGAAACCATTTGCCTGTGTAGAACGCACAAGACACAAAGCCGATGCCGAGTTACCCCGACACTGTGAGCCTCATTCGCCTGGTTTTTCGTTCCGGTTGTGTGCGCCGTCGGGTTTTCAGCAGGTACGCATGAGCCGTACCGTGCAACGCACAATGCTGCATGCCCAATCCACGAGATTGAACAACCTTCTGTCACCCACAACCCGCACCCCTTTAACAACCGCACTACGTCATGCCCTGGTTCCCCCACTTCGACACCCACAACTTCGCCCTGCCCCAACCGCACGGCGAAACCATTCGCATCCACGCGCGGGTGTCGCAAGGCTTGCCCGATGGACGGCCTGCGCTGTTATTGCTGCACGGCTTTCCGCAAAGCCATGTGATGTGGAACCGCGTCGCGGCGCTGTTGGAGCGGGACTTTTTTCTGGTGATGCCCGACCTGCGCGGCTATGGCGATTCGTCCAAGCCTGCGGGGCTGGCCGACCACAGCAACTACAGCAAGCGCAGCCTTGCCAACGACATGGTGGCAGTCATGGATGCCT
>JBIIZY010000044.1:0-17178 GCA_044346035.1 Rhodoferax sp.
CGTTGCGTTGCCCAAGCCCACCCGCGCCTTGGCGGAGGTGTACGCGCTGCTGGTCTACTACCGTGAGTCGCTTGCCGATGCCAACACCATGCCTCCCGCAGCCATGGACGCCTGGTTGGCCTGGTACCGCGCCACACCCGACACCCCGTGCATTGCCATCTGCTCAACCAGCCAGGGCGATGCGGTGTGCAAGGGCTGTGGTCGCACCTTCGAGGAGGTGCAGCATTGGCCGCAGTTGGAGCCCGCCCACAAGCGCATGGTCTGGCGGCGTATCGCACAAGATGGCACGGCCTGGCGCTTTAACCGCTACGCCGAACGCGCTGCCGAACGCGCGCTCCAAGCGCCTGCGTCGGTGAACCCGCCAACCGCGTAGTCGACACGCTCAGGCGCAGCGCAATCGTCGTCCCAGCCACTTCGTACCAAGCACACCAGCGACCTGGTGGAACAGCGTGTGAACCAGGCTTGCAGCGGGCGTGCTGCGCTACATCCAGCGCAGGGGTTCTATGTCCACGGCGTGCGTGCTGTTGCCCAAAGTCAGTACGCCCTCTTGCACCGTGGCTTGCAGTTGCATGCTGCGCTGCGCGAGTTGCACCAGGGCCGCGCTGGCTGGCGTGGGTATGCGAAAAACCGACAGGTTGTGGGCGCGGCTGAGTTTGCTCTCCATGCCCCGCCACCACACCTCTGCTGCGTGGTGGAAACAGTACACCACCACTGCATCGGCTTTTCCGCAGGCCTTGATTACCGGCTTGTCCTCGGGCTGGCCCACTTCGACCCAGAGCCGGGTGCGGCCGGTAAAGTCGCGCAGCCATACGTCGGGTTCGTCGGGGTTGGACATGCCCTCGCCGAACGCCAGGGTGCCATCGCCTTGGCACAGCGCGGCAAGTTGGTGGGCTTGGAGGGCCAGCGCCGCCAGCCGCACCATCATGCGTTCGTCGGTTTCGCTGGGGTGGCGCGCCAGGGTCAACGCGTGGTCTGCGTAGTAGCCGTGGTCGATGTCAGCGATTTGCAGCTGCGCCTTGAAGACCGTGGACTTGGCCGCCATACGCCCACTACACCCGGCGCGCCAGCACGGCGGCTTTGCCGGTGTAGCTGCCGGGTGTGAGCGCCAGCAGGCGCGCTTTTTCGGTATCGGGAATTGCAAGCCCGGCGATAAAGCCCTGCATCAGCTCGCGGGTCATGGCTTGGCCGCGGGTGAAGTTTTTGAGCTGTTCGTAGGGCTGGGGCAGGCCATAGCGGCGCATCACGGTCTGGATCGGCTCGGCCAGCACTTCCCATGCGGCATCCAAGTCGCTGGCCAAGGCCGCGTGGTTGAGTTCGAGTTTGCCCAAACCCGTGAGCAAGGACTGGTAGGCCAGCGCCGCATAGCCCAGGGCCACGCCCATGTTGCGCAGCACGGTGGAGTCGGTGAGGTCGCGCTGCCAGCGGCTGATGGGCAGCTTTTCGCTAAGGTGGCGCAGCAGTGCGTTGGAAAGGCCCAGGTTGCCCTCGGCGTTCTCAAAATCAATCGGGTTGACCTTGTGCGGCATGGTGCTTGAGCCGACCTCGCCTTCGCGCAATTTTTGTTTGAAGTAGCCCAGCGACACATAGCCCCACACATCGCGCGACCAGTCGATCAGGATGGTGTTGGTACGGGCCACCGCATCAAACAGCTCGGCCATGTAGTCGTGCGGCTCGATCTGGATGCTGTAGGGCTGAAACTGCAGTCCGAGTCCCAGCGGCTCCGGGGTTTCCA
The DNA here is from genome assembly GCA_044346035.1 of Rhodoferax sp. Classification (GTDB taxonomy): domain Bacteria; phylum Pseudomonadota; class Gammaproteobacteria; order Burkholderiales; family Burkholderiaceae_C; genus Allorhodoferax. The sequence goes on from JBIIZY010000044.1 coordinate 1,733, forward strand.
CGAGCTTTTTGCTAAACGCCTCCCAGTCAAACTCGGGCCAGGCCGACAGGTGGGCGTTGTAGTTACCGACCGCACCGTTCATCTTGGCCAGAATGTGCACATTGGCAATGCGCTGGGCTGCCGCTTGCAGCCGCACCACGACGTTGCCGATTTCTTTGCCCACCGTGGTCGGGCTGGCGGTTTGGCCGTGCGTGCGGCTGAGCATGGCAACGTCAGCGTGGGCGTGCGCCATGTCGCGCAGTTGCAGGATGAGCTTGTCAAGCAGCGGCAAAATCACCACGTCGCGCGCTGAGCGCAGTTGCAGCGCGTGGCTGGTGTTGTTGATGTCTTCGCTGGTGCAGGCAAAGTGCACGAACTCGGCTGCATTTTGCAGTTCGGGGCGGGCTTCGAACTTGGATTTGAGCCAGTACTCCACCGCCTTGACGTCGTGGTTGGTGGTTTTTTCGATGGCTTTGATGGCTTCGCCATCGGCTGCAGAAAAGTTTTTTACCAAACCGAGCAAATAGGTGCGCGCGCCGGGCGACAGCGGCTTGAACTCGTCAAAACCGGCGTCGCTGAGCGCAATAAACCACGCCACCTCCACTTGAACCCGGCGGTGCATGTAGCCAAGCTCGCTCATGATCGGGCGCAGTGCGGAAAGCTTGGTGGCGTAGCGCCCGTCCAAGGGGGAAATGGCGGAGATGGCGGAGAGCGACATGCGCGAATTGTAGGCGGCGCACCCAGGCTATTGGGGCTCGACAGGGCCACCTTTTGCGGCTGCTACATGCGCTACACCCTGTGGATAGAATGAATCCCAAGTCACACTTCGAAGCAGCCATGAAACTCATCGGATCCCACTCCAGTCCCTACGTTCGCAAGGTGCGCGTGGTTATGGCGGAAAAGAAACTCGACTACGAATTCATCACCGAAGATGTCTGGGCTGCAGACACCAGCATTGCCCACTCCAACCCCTTGGGCAAAGTGCCCTGCTTGATCATGGAAGGCGCAGAAGCGCTGTTCGATTCGCGCGTGATCGTGGAGTACCTCGATACCTTGTCACCGGTGGGCAAGCTCATTCCCGCCGTGGGCCGCGAGCGCGCCGAGATAAAAACTTGGGAGGCGCTGGCCGATGGCGTGCTTGATGCCTCCATCCTGGCACGGCTGGAGGCGACGTGGACGGGGCGCACCAAGGCGCAGCGCAGCCAGGTTTGGATCGACCGCCAGATGCGCAAGGTGGGCGACGCACTTAAAGCGATGTCGCACGGACTGGCCGAGAAGCCCTACTGCACCGGCATCCACCTGACATTGGCCGACATCGCCGTCGGCTGCGCTTTGGGTTACTTGGACTTTCGTTTTCCGCAACTCGACTGGCGTGGTGAACACCCCAACCTGGTCAAGTTGCACGACAAGTTGGCGCAGCGTCCCAGTTTCGCTGACACCTTGCCGCGCTGAGCAGCTCCATTGCCGGGTCGCGTGGTCGGCAGGCAAGCTCTGGTTGCTGGCGCCCCAGCGCTTGTTAGCGGCTTGCGCGTTGCTTGAGCCACCGCACCAGCCCACCCACCAGCGGCAGTTTCTCGTACAGCTCTTCGGCTGCGTCCCAGTAGTCACGGTGCATGGTGACCTGGCCCTGGGTTGAAAACACCAGGTGCGACGCACCCAAAATAACTTGCGGCTGGCCCTGCTTGAAGTTCTTAAAGCAAAAGCGGAACTCCCACGTAAGAAAGCACTGCAAACCCTGTACCACTTGGCCTGTGACTACGAAACGGGGCCCCTCCAAAGCGGTGAACATGTGTGCAAACACGCCCGCAATCGCGTCCGGCCCCACCACATCGTTAAATGGGTCTTTGAAGCGCGCATTGGCGCCGTACCAACGCGCCAACTCGGGCACGCTACTGGGCGTTAGCGTTTCGAAAAACCGCACCACGTGGGCCACTGCGGCGGTGCAATCCGACGCAGATGCGGATGAAGGTGCAGGTGCGCCACCTGCTGCGCTGTTGGAGGTGGTGTTCATAGCGTGGCCTTGGCAACCAGGTACAAGAACAAGCGGTTGGGCAGGATGCGCAGCAGCTTGAGCCACAGCGTAAAGCGCTTGGGAAAATGGATTTCGAACGCCCCGCGGCCCCAACCACGAAGAATTTCCGCTGCGGCCTGCTGTGGCGTGATCAATGCGGGCATGTTGAAGTTGTTGCCCGCTGTCAGCGGGGTTTGCACAAAGCCGGGGTTGATGATGGACACGCCCACGCCTTTGTCTTTGAGGTCCAGGTACAGCGTCTCGGCCAGGTTGATCAGCGCTGCCTTGGTGGGCCCGTAGGCCAGCGCATTGGGCAAGCCCCGAAAGCCCGCCACACTGCCGACCAGGCTGATATGGCCTTTACCGCGCGCCACCATCGGCGCGACCACGGCATCAAGCAGGTACAGGGCGCCGTGGTAGTTGACATCCACATGGCGCAGCACATCGTCGAGGTCCATGGCAAAGCCACGCATCGCGGTGTAGTGGCCAGCGCAGTACACCACGCAGTCCAGCGGACCTTGTTGCAACAGCATGGCGGCCGCGGCATGCACTGCCGCGCGGTCGGTGGCGTCCAGCGCCAGCGCGGTACAGCCGGGGTGCTGGGCCACAAATGCCTCCAGAGACGCCGCGTTGCGCGCCGACACCACCACGTGGGCCCCGCGGGCATGCAAGGCGCTGGCGGTGGCGCTGCCGATGCCGGAGCTGGCGCCGACGATCCACACCGTTTTGCCGTGCCAGTCGGCCTGTGGTGGGTTCAGGGGGGAGAAGAGTCCCATGGTGTTGCCTTCGTGCTCAGCGCTTGGAGAAAGCCAGCGTCACCTCACCCAGGCGCACACCGAATTTGGACATGGTCGCCTTGTTGAGCATGACTTTGTCGCTCATGAGGTACATCCAGTCGTCGAACTGCACTTCGTAGACCTTGCCGTCTACCGGCAGGCTTAGGGTGTAGGTCCAGTAAAACGCGTTGCCGCGGGTCTGGCCCGAGGCCTCGCCCACCACGTCGTCGGCGCGCCCGGTGTAGCGGCCGTCGCTGTGTTTGGTGAGCCGCCACACCCGCCGCTGCGTGCTGCCGTCCGAGTAGACAAAGCGCTCGTCGAGCACGCCTTCGGCGCCGTTCCAGCTGCACTCCATCACCACGGTAAAGCGCTTGACCACCGCACCCGAGCGGTCGGTGAAGACGCCATAGGCGTCCAGTGTTCCGTTGAAGTACTGCTGCAAGTCGAGTACGGGCTTCTCGTTGGCATAGGCCTCAATTTTTTGGGAAGCGCAGCCGCCCAGGGTGAGGGTGGCGGTTGCCGCAGCAGCGGTCAGGAGCAGGCGTCGTTTCATGGTGTCCTTCGCAATACAAGGGTGTACAAAAGTGCGGCGGCCAGTAGCTTGAGTGCGCAGGGCAACACGCAATAGGCCAGGGTGAGGGTTTGCAAGGCTTGCGGGTCTTGTGCGCCGGGCGTGTAGCCCAGCAGGCCCAGGACCGGCAAGGCCACCCCGGCGGCCAGCGCCAGGTTGAGCTTGGTGGCAAAGTTCCACCAGCCGAAGTAGGCACCCTCAGCGCGCCCACGGTCGCCGTTGGCTTGGATGGCACCGGCCAGCAGCGCACTGGGCAAGGCCAGGTCGGTGCCCAGCGCCAGACCCGAGAGCATGCACACCACCAAGAACCCGGTGATATCGCCGGCCCCCAGCTGCGCTGCGAAGATGAAAACCGCAACGGCTAGCAACATGCCAGCGCCCCAAGTCCAGGCCAAGCCGATCCGCCGCACCAGCCAAAGCCAGCCCGGAATACCGGCAGCGGCGCACAAGAAGTAGCTGCCAAGAAACAGTGGCTGGGCAGACTCTGGTGCCTGCAACCGGTCCTGTACAAAAAACAAGATCAAAGTGGCCGGGACCGCACTGGCAATCCCGTTGACCACAAACACCGCCAGCAGCGAGCGAAAGTTGGCATGCCGAAAGGGCTGCCATACCGACCCTGCGTTGGCGTGGTTGGCGGCGTGCGTGGTGGCGTCGCTGGAGGCGGCTGCAAACGGGCGCGGCCGGCGCGCGCGGCTCCAGGCCCACCAGCCCAGGGCCAATGCCACCACGAACAAACCGGTGGTGGCACCCAGCCCCAAGGCCACGGGCGCGACCGAGGCCAGGATGACGCCCAAGAGCCCCAGCCCTTCGCGCCAGGCCACGATGCGCCCGCGTTGGGCCTCATCTCCACCGAGCATGGCGCCCCAGGACTGGTGCAGGATGCTGAGCAAGCTGAACGCAACATAGGTCACCAACAAGCTAGCAGACAGCCAAACCAACAGCGGCCCCATGCTGTCAACCGGTGGGAAAAACAGCATGGCGAAACCGGTCCCCAGCACCACGGCGGCACCCGCACCCCAGGTCAGCACTGCCCGCACCGAGCTGCGGTACAGGTGGTCGCTCAAGCGACCCAGCAAGGGGTCGACCAGTGCGTCAAACAAACGCGCGGCCAGCAGCACCGCGCCCAGTGTGGCCAGCGGTATGCCAAAGGCGCGCGCGTAGTGGTTGGGCAGCACCACATACAGCGGCAATGCCACAAACGCCAGCGGAAAACCCAGCAGCCCGTAGCGCCAGCCGTCGCGCCAACCGAAGGTGTGCGCAGGCTGGGCCGGGTCGCCCGGTAGCGGGTTTTCCACAGGGGCCGGTGCGCCATGGGGCTGGGTCATGCGGCCAGCGCCGCGCGGCGTCTCATGGTGTTGCGCGTGCGAGCAATGCGCTGCGCATGGCGGGTTCGCTGGTGGACTCGGCGAGCCAAATACCAAAGAAGTAACGGCCGAACTCCGGCTCGGCCACGCTGGCGCGCAGCAGGCCGTTGACCCAGAACTGGCTGCCGGCGCCCGGCAGGTGCAAGCCCACGATGCGGTCCCCGTTGTTCACGTCCGGAAAAGCCTCTTGCATGTTCGCCAGCCAGCGCGTGGCTTGGTCTGCGTTGATGCTGCCCACGCGGCGCATCTCGGCAAGCGAGCGTTCCGCGATCGCGGTGCCTTTGAGCTTGCGCAGGTAGCGTAGCTCAAGGGCAAAAGCGTGCTGCGCGTACGCCACCGCACGAAACCCCGGTGCCACCCACAGGTTGGCGTCGTACACCGATAGCCCCAAGAAGCGCAACCGCGCAGACCCGCTCCATTGGCCCTCGGGCAAGGCTGCCAGCACTTCTGGCGGCAGCGCGCTTTGTGCCAACGCGGCACCGTGTTGCACCAGGCACGTACCGAGTGTTGCCAGCGTCACGGCAGCGCGAAGCACGGCGCGGCGCGGTGGTGTGGGCCCAAGGTGATCGGTGGTTTGCATGGTGGGTCGAGAAGGAGTGCGCATCACAGCAGGTAGCAGAGCCAGACGCTTGCGGTGTCAGTGGGCCAGCCGGACCTGCGCCCCGTCGGCGGGCTTGCGCAAGGTGTACTGCAACACGTCGATGTTGCCTTCGTCAAACGCGGATTCGCAGTAGGCCAGGTAGAACTCCCAAATGCGGATGAAGCGCTCATCGAAGCCAAGCGACAGCACGGCATCGCGCTGCGCCAAGAAAGTTTCTCGCCACCGGCGCAGGGTCTCGGCATAGTCCTTGCCGAAGGCGTGTGCGTCTGCCACTTCCAGCCCGGCGGCCTTGGCCTGGGCGCAAAACTCGCGGGCGCTGGGTAAGCAGCCGCCTGGAAAGATGTATTGCTGAATGAAGTCGGTGGAGTGGATGTAGCGGTCAAACAGCGCGTCGTCGATCACGATGCTTTGGATGCACGCCCGCCCGCCGGGCTTGAGTTTGTTGGCGATGGTCTGGAAGTAGGTGGGCCAGAACTGGCGGCCCACGGCTTCAATCATTTCGATGGAGCAAATGGCATCAAACGGCGCGTCGCCAATGTCGCGGTAATCCTGCAGCCGCAAATCGGCTCGGTCTGCCACGCCCAGGCGCTGCATGCGCTTGTTGGCGAAGGCGAGTTGCTCGGTGCTCAGCGTGACGCCGGTGATATGGGCAGCGTAGTCGGTGGTTGCCATTTCCGCCAAAGCCCCCCAGCCACAACCGATCTCCAGGATGCGCGCACCGGGTTGCAGCTGCACCTGCTCCAGGGCACGGCGCACTTTGACTTTCTGGGCTTGCGGAAGTGGCCGCGACAGGTCGCCCTCAAACAAGGCCGACGAGTAATTCATGGTGCCATCGAGCCACAGTTGGTAAAACGCATTGCCCAAGTCGTAGTGCGCATGGATGTTCTTTTGGCTGTTGGCGCGGGTGTTGCGGTGGGTCCAGTGCTTGATGCGGTAAAACAGCTGACCCAGCCACGAGCCAAACACGATGCTGTCAATGGCGTTGCGGTTTTTGATCATGACCCGCAGCAGCTCGGGCAGGTTGGGCGTGCTCCAGCCGCCAGCGATATAGGTTTCTGCAAAACCAATGTCGCCCGACTTGAGTGCTGCCGAACACACACTCCAGTTGTGCAATGACATGCTGGCGTGGGGCATAGATTCGCCGCCAAAGCGCTGCATCGAGCCGTCGGGCATTTGCACCGTCAGGCTGCCATGGCGCAGACCCTGCAGCAATTTGAAGACGGTGCGGGCAGCCGCGGGCGCGCCGTGCGGCAGTTCAAAAGCGTTGGCGCGGGAACCGCTCAAAGTGTTTGGGTTCATTCGGATCTCTTTGGACTTTATCGGGTGGTAAAGCGCACAGGCGGTACCGGTTTGCGAAAGAAGGGCACGCGTTTGCACCACAGTTTGACAGCCTGCCAATGGATGCGTGCGACCACGCCCAGCGTCATTGCAGGGTAGGTCCACAGTGCTTGGCGCACCGCGCGTGGGCTCAGCGCCACCAAGGCCCCGCTGACACTGGTTTGCAGCAACGGCCCTTGCGCGTCATCGTAATCAATGCGCGCCACCGTGCGACCCATGTCCGGGGTGAGCATGAAGCGAAACCGGTAGCCACCCTCCACCGCGCAAAACGGCGACACGTGGAACACCTTGGTCGCACGCAGCTCTGCGCCAAAGCGCGGCGCGTCCAGCAAGTAGCAGTGGCGTTCTCCAAAGGTGTTGTTCACCTCGACCACGATGGCACGCAGGCTGCCATTGGGGCGGTGGCAGTACCAAAAGCTCACCGGCTTGAAGGTAAACCCCAGCACCCGTGGGTAGCAGTGCAGCCACACCTCGCCGTCAGCGCAGTCGATGCCTTCGGAGGCCAGCAGAGCGTCCAGCCAGGCCAGCGCGCCACCTTGTTGTGGGCCGCGCCCATCGCCGTGGTCCACATCAAAAAAGCTCAAGGGAGCAGACCGGTTCAGGGCCAGCGCGCCCGGGCCGTTGCGCTGCAAACTGCGCATCGGCAACATCAAAAAGTACGTGCCATACACAAACGCGTTGCGTACCGGCTTGAGCCGCGTGTGGCGCACTTCGCCGAAGCCCAGCAAGGCGCGGGCAGCTTGCAACTCCGTTGCCTTGGCGCCGTGGGTTGGCGCGGCCGCGCCCGGTTCAAGCGGCGCTGCGCTGGGCGCACCGGCAACTGCGTTGGGGCTCATGCGGCAGATCCGCCCAGCAGTTGGCTAATGCGCTGGGCCACGTCCAGGCCGGACTTGAGGCCATCCTCATGGAAGCCGTAGCCGGTCCACGCGCCGCAGAAATAGGTGTGTTGCTGCCCTTGCAGATGCGCAACCTGGCCTTGCGCTGCGATGGCCGCTTGGTCAAAAACCGGGTGGGCGTATTCAAACTGCCCGTGCACATGCTGCGGCGCAATTGGGACCACCGGATTGAGTGACACCACCACGCTTTGCGCAAAGGGCAGCGGTTGCAACAGGTTGAGCAGGTAGTGCAGGCAGACACGGGCCTCGGTTTGCGCGCCACCGGGGGCGCGCTGGTAGTTCCATGCGGCCCAGGCCAGGCGCTTTTGCGGCAACACCGAGGTGTCGGTGTGCAACACCGCCACATTGGGCTGGTAACGGATGGCACCCAGCACGGCGCGTTCCGCTGCGCTTGGGTTGTGTAGCAGCGACAGCGATTGGTCGGAGTGGCAGGCCAGCACCACTTTGTCAAAGCGCTGTGTCTGCCCATTCGCCGTGAGCCACACACCGTCGGCATCGCGCACAAGCTGTTGTACCGGGGAGTTGAGTCGCTTGTCGGCAATGCGCTCGACGATTTTGTTCACGTACTGGCGCGCGCCGCCGCGCACCGTCCACCACTGCGGCCGGTTGCTGACCTGGATCAGGCCGTGGTTGTGGCAAAACCGTACCATGGTGGCCACCGGGAAGCGCAGCATTTGGTCGGTCGGGCAGCTCCAGATGCAGCCCAGCATGGGCAGGAAATACCAGTCCCGAAACTCCGCCGACAAGGCGTGTTGTTCCAAAAAAGCAGAAAGCGGTTGGTTCAGTTCGGCCTCGGCATTGCGCACCGCGATGTCGGTGGCGAGCCGGTTGAAGCGCAGCACATCGCGCAGCATGCGGATAAAGCGCGGGTTGAGCAGGTTGCGGCGTTGCGCAAATACGGTATTGAGTGAAGAACCGCTCCACTCAAGTGCAGCGCCGGACTTCGCGTTGGGTACTTGCACCGAAAACGACATGTCGGACTTGGCAGTGTCCACGCCGAGCTCGGCAAACAAGGCAATCAAGTGCGGGTACGTGCGCTCGTTAAACACCAAAAAGCCGGTGTCCACACCATGGGTGATGGCGCCCCCGGCAGTTGGCAGGGTAAGGTCGACCGTGTGGGTGTGGCCGCCAAAGTAGCTGCCGGCTTCAAACAGGCTGAGCTCAGCCTGGCCTTGCAGCCGGTGGGCAGCTGCGAGGCCGGAAATGCCCGATCCTACGATGGCGATTTTCATGCGTTACGAACTTCTTGGTTATTTTGCGACTGGGCAGTAATTTAACGCATTTATCGGTCATTTCAATGAAGTTTGGGCCTGCGCTGTGGTCCCCCCAACGAGGAAGGGGTCATTCAAGTGTCACTGTCCCCGCGCAAAGCCAGACTAAAATCGCGCCGCTTCGAAAGGCTCGCATGCTCTACCCTGAACTATTCAAGCAGCTGGAATCGGTCCGTTGGGACATGGAAAATGATATCCCGTGGGCCAGCTATGAGGCGGAGCAGCTGTCTGACGAACAGGCCACCACAATCAAAATGAATGCCATCACCGAGTGGGCCGCCTTGCCTGCCACGGAGATGTTTTTGCGGGACAACCGGGGCGATAGTGATTTTTCTGCCTTCATGTCCATCTGGTTTTTTGAAGAACAGAAGCACTCCCTGGTGTTGATGGAGTACCTGCGGCGGTTTCGGCCCGAACTGGTCCCTACCGAAGAAGAGTTGCACAACGTGCGCTTTGAGTTTGACCCCGCTCCCGCCTTGGAAACATTGATGCTGCATTTCTGCGGCGAAATCCGCCTAAACCACTGGTACCGCCGCGCCAGCGAGTGGCACACCGAGCCGGTGATCAAGGCCATCTACGCACGCTTGAGCCAAGACGAAGCACGCCACGGCGGCGCTTACTTGAAGTACATGAAACGGGCCATCCAGACCTGTGGGATCGAAGCCAAAAGTGCTTTTGCCAAGGTGGGCGTTTTAATGGCAAGCGCCCGGCGCACCGCCCAGGCCCTGCACCCCACCAACCTGCATGTCAACAAGGCCCTTTTCCCACGCGACACGGTGCAAAGCCGCCTGCCCAACCCGGAATGGTTGGAGCACTGGCTGGACAAGCAGATCGACTTTGACGCCACCTGGGAAACCAAGGTGGTGGACCGCATCTTGCACAACATGAGCTTGCTGTTGGAGCGCAGCTTTGGAACGGTGCAAGAGCTCAACAAATACCGCAAAGAACTGGCACGCGAGATGGGCTTGTCGCTCGACGCGGCTGCCCTAGCCAAGCCGGTCTGAGGGCGTTTCGGCGGTGAGCGGCAACAGCCGCTCCAAGTCCAGCTGAACCTTGACTTGGCGGTGCGAGACGCTACCGACGATGCGGCAATCGGGTAAGCGGGTGTCGCGCAAAGCCGGCTCGGCAATCGGCAGGCCGTTGCGGTTGACCACTGCCGCCACCCGCGGCGTACTGGTGTTTTTGCTGCGCCGCACCACCACGGCCACTTCGTGGTTGGCGAGTTTCACAAACGATCCGGGTGGGTAGATGCCCACTGCTTTGATTAAGGCGGCGCCGGCCTCATCGACCTTCTTGTTCTCGTCAAAATAGCAGGCTTGGATGGCCGCGGCCGCAGCAAGTGGACTGCGCGACTGGCGCGGAGCGAGCCGGGCGGCCAGCACATCGGCGCGGTGGATCAATCGCGCTAGCCGTTGGGTAGGTTGCTTGGTGCGCAACGGGCCCGGCAATTGGCTGTGGTGATCACGCACGGCCCCCAACCACGTCGGGTCCTTGACTCCCAAGCGCAGCAGCGTTTCCTCCGAATGGTTGGCATGGGCATGGATGCTTGCGCGCTGCTCTTCACTGGGCGGGTGCAACTGGTTTGCCAATTGGTCCTGCAAGTCCGTCATAGAAACATTCATCGTGAGCGCCGCCTTGCGCAGCAAATCTTCGACCGGTGTGGGCCACCCCAAGACATCGCGCGAGGCCAGGCCACACATCACACTCACCAGCATGCCGTGTGTAGCGCTGTACATGCGTGTGTCAAGCGAACTGAGATGAACCAGGGCAAACAGCGCACCGTCCGGGTTGCGCCGCAGCTGTTGGCCAATCGACGCGTGCAAATGGGCAAGGCGCTCGGAAAAGCTGCGCGCTTGGGTGTCGCGCAACAGCAGGCTGGCTTGGATTTGCAGGTCGTACCAGTCTGCCTCTGGCGCTTCGGGCGCAGGGCGCGTTAGCAGGTGTTCGGGGCGCAACTTCGCTGCCGCAATCTCCCCAAGGGTGGCGTCCTCCAGCAGCATGGTTTGCAACTGGTCCAAATAGGCGCGCTGCAAGGCCTCCGCATCTACCCCGTCGATAAACAACCCGTCGCCTCGCTGCGAAAACTCCTCTAGCACCGCGCGTGAGGGCACGACAAAGGACTTGCACGCCAGCAACACCCCCGACTTGTCCACCAGATGAAACGGCAGCGGGCGGTCTATGCGAATGGAGTCGATATCGACGGGAATCAGATTCATGTTGTTGGCGAAGATTATGCCCCTGCTAGCATGCTGGCCATGCCGTCGCACCCCATGCCCCCTGCGTTCCTAAGCAAGCTCTGTGCGCGTGATGCGCTGTCGGTTGCGCTGGCCCACCTGCCCCGGCCCTGGGTGTTTACCAACGGCGTTTTCGATGTGCTGCACCGTGGCCACGTGGTGTACCTGGCGCAAGCCAGTGCCCTAGGTGCCAGCCTCATCGTCGCCCTGAACACCGACGCTTCGGTGCGCCGCCTAGGCAAGGGAGACGACCGCCCGCTCAACCAGGAAGTCGATCGCGCCATCCTGATGGCATCGCAAGCCTCGGTGCATTTGGTGACCTGGTTTGGTGAGGACACGCCCTTGCAGATCATCGATGAGATTCGCCCCGACATCCTGGTCAAGGGAGGGGATTACGACATGTCCAAGCTACCTGAAACCGCGCTGGTCGAAAGCTGGGGCGGACGTGCCCTTGCGCTGCCATTTGTGCAGGGCTACTCCACGACTGCGCTGGTGCGAAAAATCCGCGCCAGCTAGCCTGCGGCGGCAGGGTCGCGTTCTAGCCGAAGACGTGGCTCCACAGCGCAATGCCGGCAGCCCGTTCGGCCACGACCTGGGCAACTTCAACTTGTGTGGGTTCTTCGTTGAGCCGGGCGCGGTGCTGGACCTGCCGCAGCGAACGGTAGGCTTGGGCAGCGTTCTCGCCCAGGGGCGCGGGCAGCAGCCCACAGGCTTGCGCCCGCAGCAGCAGTGCAATATTGCCCACATTGGCCAAAAGCTCAGGGTGGCGGGCACCCTGCGACAGCACCAAAAACTGCACCACAAACTCCACATCGACCATGCCGCCGGGGCTGTGCTTCACATCAAAGGGCGCGCTGCCAGCGCCGTCTTTGGCGGGATGCGCAGTGCGCACCTTGGCGCGCATGTCGACGATCTCGCTGCGCAGGCTGGCGTGTTCGCGCTCGGTAGCGATGACGGCATTTCGTACCGCGTCAAACCGCGATTGCAGCGCCTCATCGCCCAGCACGCAACGGGCCCGCGTCATTGCCTGGTGCTCCCATGTCCAGGCGGTATTGCTGCCGCGCTGTTGCTGGTAGTTTGCGTAGGAGGCAAAGCTGGTCACCAGCAGTCCCGAGTTGCCGTTGGGCCGCAGTGCAGTGTCAATTTCATAGAGGTCACCTTCGCCGGTTTTGACGGTCAACCAGTTGATGAGCTTGCGTACCAAGGCACCATACACCTCGCTGGCACGCTCGTCATCGTCGTCGTACACAAACACGATGTCGAGGTCGCTACCGTAGCCCAGCTCTTTGCCGCCGAGCTTGCCGTACGCGATGATGCCGAAGCGGTGGTCTGGGCCGTGCCGGTTTTTTAGGCGCTCCCAGCACCAGCGCGCGGTGGTGCGCAAAACGCAGTCGGCCAGCGCGCTGAGGTCATCGGCCACCTGCTCTACGCTGAGCTTTCCCTCCACATCGCGCGCCAAGGTGCGAAACACTTCGGCGTGGTGCGCACGGCGCAGCAGGTTGAGCAGCGACTCGTCGTCGTCTTCGGCGCTGCCTTGCAGCGCTTTGCGCCGGCTCTCCAGTTCGGCCTCAAACTCGGCGGCCACGAAGCGCTCCTGCAACATGGAGCCGCCAGCGAGCTCGTCGATCACGCCGGGGTACTTCAGCAGATACCGGGCCGGCCAGCGCGCGGTGCCCAGAATGCGCAGCAGCCGTTCGTGCACATTGGGCCGCTCGAGTAACAAAGCCAGGTAACTCTCGCGGCGCAGCAAGGGCTCAATCCAGTCGGCCAGCCGCACGGCCGCATCCTCGCTAACCTCGCCCTGTGCGACCCACTGGGCCGTGCGCAGCACCAGCCGCCCCAGGCGCGCGCGCGACTCCTCCCGCAGTGCCAGCACGCGCGGGTGCGCCGCCAAGTCGGACAGTCGCTCGCGAAACTTGCCGTGGGTATGTGCCAGCAGCAGGCCAAAGTCCGAGCCCTCGCCCGGAACCGCCTTGGTGGCACACCCCTTGCAGCCGTGCCCGGCGCCGCCCAGCAGCGCATCAAACTCGTGCGCCACCCGTTCCCGGTGGGCGTCAAGTTCACCCAGAAAGCTCGGTGCGTCCTTGCAGCCCATGCTGGTGGCAATCCAAGCCACATCGGCGTCCACCGTGGGCAGCACGTGGGTCTGTTGGTCGTCAAGGTACTGAATGCGGTGCTCAACCCGGCGCAAAAAAACGTAGGCTTGCGCCAGGCCTTGGGCGGTCGCCTGTGGCATGAGGCCGGCTTTGCTGATGCGTTGCAAGGCACTCAGGGTTGGGCGGGTGCGCAACTCGGGGAACTGGCCACCGCGCACCACCTGGAGCAGCTGCACCGTGAACTCAATCTCTCGGATGCCACCGCGCGAGAGCTTGACATCGTTGCCCCGCTCTGGATGGCCAGCGCTGCGTTTGGCCGCATGGTCGCGGATTTGGCGGTGCAGGCCGCGCAGCGCATCGAACACGTTGTAGTCTAGGTACTTGCGAAACACAAAGGGCACCACCGTGCTGCGCAGCCCTTGCGCGCAGGGGCTGCGTACTGCAGCAGCTGGCGCAACCACCCGGCTTTTGAGCCAGGCAAAGCGTTCCCACTCGCGCCCTTGCACTTGAAAGTACTCTTCCAGTGCAGCCAAGGAGACCGCGCTGGGCCCCGAGTTCCCATTGGGGCGCAAGGCCAGGTCGACACGAAAAACGAAACCGTGTTCGGTGGTCTCGCCCACCAAACTGTAGATAGCGCGCACCTGTTTGCTGAAGTATTCCTGGTTGGAGATTTTGTTGCGTTGCTCTGTGTTGCCAGCGGTCTCGCCGTCGTGGTCGTAGATGTAGATGAGGTCGATGTCGCTGGAGACATTGAGCTCGCGCGCCCCCAGTTTGCCCATGCCAACAATACACAGCTGTGCCCGCTCGCCCAGGGGCCCCACGGGCGCACCATGCAGTGCGTCGAGCGTGCGGCTGCTGTGCTCAAAGGCCACATCCAGGGCCAACTCGGCCAGCGTGGTCATGGTGAGGGTCACGCTATCGAGGTCGAGCTTGGCATCGCAATCCAGCACCACCAAGCGTTCCAGCACAAGCTGGCGCAGGATGCGCAGTGCTGCTCCCGTGTCGGCGCCTTCTAGCGCCAGGCGGTCCAGCACCGCTTGCATCCCCGCTCGGTCCGGAGCCGCCGCGGGCAGCCGATCCAGGTACTGCCCATAACGCCGGCGAACACGCTGGGCAAAACGCGACCCGGCTGAGCCACCCTGGACAGTTTCAGGGTCAAGTGGCCCGGTCATAATTCCTTGCATATTGAGCACTGCACGATGACTGATGTGATTTCCAAACCTTCGCTGCCATTGCAGTTCGTGGCGACCTCGGTGCGGTGGATTTTGTGGCTTCTCGCTTCAGCCTGGATCACGGTGGCATTGGTCTGGAGCGGCTTGCACTTTTGGATTGTGCCGCGAATCGGCGAATTTCGCCCGTGGATAGAGCAGCAGGCCAGCGCCACTCTGGGTGTGACGGTGCGCATCGGTGGCATCACGGCGCAGTCCAATGGTTTGATTCCCTCTGTTGCTTTGCGCGATGTGCGCTTGATGGACCAAGCTGGCAACGAAGCGCTTGCGCTACCGTCGGTGACTGCCGCGCTGTCGCCACGTTCCTTGCTGTCCATGGGGTTCGAGCAGCTCTACATCGATCGCCCTGCGTTGGATGTGCGCAGGACCGCCGACGGCCGCTTGTGGGTTGCGGGCTTGTTGGTGCCGCAAGAGCAAAGTGGTGATTCCACCGCATTGGATTGGCTGTTCTCCCAGCCCGAGTTGGCGCTGCGCCATGGCACCGTGCGCTGGACCGACGAGCGCGCCGGCGTGGAGACTGTGCAGTTTGACGATGTGGACGTGGTGCTGCGCAACCGGCACCGCCGCCACGCCCTGCGCATTGATGCCAATCCGCCTGCGGCCTGGGGCGATCGCGTGACGTTGATGGGTGATTTTCGCCATCCCTTGCTGTCGCTCCAAGAAGGCAATTGGCGCGAGTGGGTTGGGCAGCTCTATGCGCAAGCGCAAGCGCTTGACCTCGCCGAGGTGCAAAAGTCCTTGGGCCTGGGCATTGACCTCACCAGCGGCAGGGGTGCTCTGCGCGCCTGGGTGCGCGTAGACCAGGCACAGCCAGTGGAGGCCACGCTGGACGTGTCGCTGGCCGACGTGACGGCGCGGACCAGCCCCAATGTGGCGGCGCTGGATTTCACACACATGTCGGGTCGCCTGGGCGCTGTACGGCGCGCTGACGGGGTGGAGTACTTCACCCAAGACCTGGCTTTTTCAACCCGAGATGGTCTGAACTGGCCCGGTGGAAACGTGCGCCTGCAACTGCGCGAGGCAGTGGGGGTCGCGGGCTCAGCGGTGCCCAGTGTGCCCGCCGGCGGCTCCTTCAAGGCC
>JBIIZY010000203.1:0-5104 GCA_044346035.1 Rhodoferax sp.
CTGGGCATGCAAGGTGGGCAGTTTGTCGTTCAGCTAGAGCCCCTGGAGCAGCCCACGCAAAGCGGCCTGGAGGACATTGAGTTCTTGGTGGCCGGCCACGCCGGCAGCACGCCGCGGCCTGTGGGCAAGGTCGCCTCGGGTGGCGAGCTCTCGCGCATTGCGCTGGCGATCGCCGTGACCACCAGCCGACTTGGCACCACCCAGACACTGGTCTTTGACGAGGTGGACTCCGGCGTGGGCGGTGCCGTAGCCCACACCGTGGGCCGATTGATGCAACAACTTGGCGCCGACCGCCAGGTGCTGGCGGTCACCCACCTGCCCCAAGTGGCCGCATGCGCTGACCACCACCTGTTGGTCTCCAAGCAACGCCAGGGGGCAACGACCAGCAGCTCGGTCCATACGGTGGAAGGTACGCAGCGGGTGGGCGAGATTGCGCGCATGCTCGGTGGCGAAAAACTCTCCGAGACGACGCTGGCGCATGCCCGCGAAATGCTGCAAGGCGGCAACTAAGCCATGGCGACTACACCAAGTCCGACAGAGATGGTGTTGATCACCGGCATGTCGGGGTCTGGCAAGTCAGTGGCACTGCACGCATTGGAAGACGCGGGCTTTTACTGTGTAGACAACCTGCCGCCCGAGTTGTTGCTGCCGTTTGTCAAGCTAGAGTCCAAGCACAAGGCCTTGCGGCTGGCCATCGCGATGGACGTGCGCAGCGCCACTTCGCTGCCCCAGGTGCCACAGTTGCTCGATGCCTTGCGTGCACGCGGCGTGGTGGTCAAGCCTTTGTTTTTGGACGCCACCACGGACACGCTGGTGCGCAGGTACTCGGAAACTCGGCGCAAGCACCCGCTATCGCAAAGCGACTCCATGCCCGGCCAGCCGGATGCGCGCCGCGCCTTGATCGATGCCATCGAGCTGGAGCGCGAACTGCTGGCTGCGTTGCGCGAACAAGCACACGTCATTGACTCCAGCATGATCCGCCCCGCGCAGCTGCAAGGCTATGTCAAGGCGCTGGTGTCCACGCCGGGCAAGCACATGACGCTGGTGTTTGAGTCTTTCGCGTTCAAACGCGGGGTGCCAACCGATGCTGACTTCATGTTTGATGTTCGCATGCTGCCCAACCCGCACTACGAACCTGCACTCAAAAGTCTGACCGGCCGGGATGCGCCAGTCGCCGCGTTCTTGCACGCACAGGCAGATGTGCAACGCATGCAGCAACACATCGCGTCATTTGTGTCTGCTTGGCTACCGGACATGGAGCGCGACCACCGCAGCTACGTGACAGTAGCCGTAGGCTGCACGGGCGGACAGCACCGCTCGGTGTACCTGGTCGAGCAACTCGCGCAGCACTTCCAAGTCGAGTGGGTCACGCTGCGGCGCCACCGCGAGCTCGACTCCATCGCACAGGCCAGTTAGGCCGTCAACATCTTGCGAATGGGTGCAGGAACGCCCAATTCGGGCCACTCGCTTGCAGCAACCCAGCGCCCGTCGCCCCAGTCCAATGACGGACTTGGCAGGCACAGCCGCCAGGTATGCAAGTAAAGGTCTTTGTGCGTCAGCGCATGGGCCACCACGGGCAAGGCGGCTAGCTGCGCTTGCAACGTTTGGGGCAGCGCTTGGTGCAGTGCGAGCTCGGAGTCAAACAAGGGCAGGCAATACAGTCCAGCCCACACACCCGGCGTGGGGCGCTTTGCAAGGTAGACCGCACCTTTAGCAGTCTGCGCCCACAGCAGCCAGAGCGACTGGCTGCCGCGCTTTTGCTTGCGGCTGCGCACCGGGTAACGCTCGGGCGCGGCGCTGCGATGGGCTTGGCAGCTCGAGCGCACTGGGCAGTCGCCGCAGCGAGGGTTCTTGGGCGCGCAAAGGGTGGCGCCCAAGTCCATCATGCCCTGGGTGTAGCGCGGCATGTCCACATCCACACTGGTATCGGATACCAGGCTGTTGGCAAGTTGCCAGAGCTTGCGTTCGTTGGCTGCCAGCGCCAAGTCGGCATCGAAACCCAACACCCGGGTAAGCACCCGTTTGACGTTGGCATCCAAGATCGCGACCCGCTCGCCAAAGCACAGGGATGCAATCGCCGCAGCAGTCGATCGGCCAATACCAGGCAGCGTTTCAAGTGTCTGCGCGTCCCTGGGGAATACGCCACCGTGCACCCGCTCCACAGCCTGCGCGCAGGCATGCAGATTGCGGGCACGCGTGTAGTAACCCAAACCGCTCCACAGGCCTAGCACATCGTCCAGCGAGGCCTGCGCCAAAGCGTGCACCGTGGGGTAACGCGCAATAAAGCGGCAAAAGTAGCTCTTCGCGGTAGCCACCTGGGTTTGCTGCAGCATGATTTCGGACAGCCATACCGCGTATGGGTCGCGCGTGGCCTGCCAAGGCAGGTCGTTGCGGCCGTGCACGCGCTGCCACGCCACTACGCGCTCCGCGAAGTCGCCCAGCGGCGCGACGGCTCCGGGTTTGCTACGGTCCCTCGGTGGTGGGGGTGTCATCGCTTTTGGCATTGCGGGCAAAAAAATGTGGCCCGCTGGCCTTGGCGTATCGACTTGACGGGGGTGGCGCACCGGTAGCAGGGCTCGCCCTGTCGGCCATAGACCATGGCTTCCAGCTGAAAATAGCCAGCCTCGCCATGGGCATTGGAGAAGTCGCGCAGGGTGCTGCCGCCCTTCGCCACCGCACGCGAGAGCACGTCGCAAATGGCTGCGTGCAGCGCCTGCACCCGCGCACGGCTGATGCGGTTGGCCCGCAAAGTAGGACGAATGCCCGCCAGAAACAGCGCCTCGGATGCGTAGATATTGCCCACACCCACCACCACCTCACCGGCCAGCAATACCTGCTTGATCGGCGCGCTACGTTGGGCCAGACCAGCTTGCAGGCGCTGTAGATCGAATGACCCGTCCAGCGGCTCCATACCCAGATGGGCCAGCAACTTACGTGCGATCGGGTCGTCCTCAGAACTCGCGTAAACGACCGCACCAAAACGGCGCGGGTCGTTGAGCCGCAGGTTGCCTTTGGTGGTGCACAAGTCAAAGTGGTCGTGCAAGCCCGCGCTGGGCGGGCTGGCAGCAAAGCCCAAGCTACCCGACATGCCCAAGTGCATCAACAACAGCCCACGGTCGAGGTCAAGCAACAGGTACTTGCCACGGCGCCGCACACCTTGAACGACACGGCCTACCAGTGCCTCAGGCAGCACGCCCAACGGCCATCGCAAAGGTTTTCCAACACGCACGGCCTGCACCGTAGCACCAGCGATTGCATCGGCAAAACTGCGCCGTGTGACCTCAACCTCGGGCAACTCTGGCATGGCGAGGGCAAGCAACATCAAGGGAAATCATCATGGATTATTATGGCCGGATGACCCAATCCAAGCGGCTTGCACCCTTTGTTCTTGTGGCCGCCATCTGGGGCGCTGGCATCTCGCCAGCGTGGTCACAAAGTGCAGCGCCGCAGAACTCCGAACTGGGCGCTGCGTTGTTCTTCAATATTCTGGTGGGCGAGCTCAGTGCACAGAACGGCGACGTCGGCTCGGCATACGCGTTGCTTCTTGACGCGGCCCGCACCACCCGCTCGCCTGCGCTGTATGAGCGCACCGTCAACATCGCTTTGCGGGCACGGGCGGGCGACTCGGCCTTGCAGGCAGCGCAAGCCTGGTCCACCGCCCATCCCACGTCGCCCGATCCGGCTCGCTACGAGTTACAGATTTTGCTAGGGCTCAACCGGCTTACCGAGACCGCAGCACCTGCCAAGCGCCTGCTCGCTGCAGCGCCCGCTGACGAAAGGGTTGCCACCATCAACCAGCTTGCACGGCTGTTCGGGCGCGCCAGCGACAAACAGCTTGCCACCACTGCGCTTGCGCAGTCCCTCGCGGGCGAGCTAAACAACCCCGCAACTGCGGGCGCAGCGTGGGCTGCCATAGGCGCTTTGCGCTTGGCCGGTGGCAACACAGAGCGTGCCCTTGAGGCCGCCCGGACCGGAGCCGCACGCACGCCGCAGGCCATCGAGCCCGCCTTGCTGGCGCTGTCGCTGATGGACGCCAAGTCAGCCAACGCCGAAGCCGTGGTGCAGGCGTACCTGCAGCAGGGCACTGCGGCCAGCCCCGAAGTGCGCATGGGTTACGCGCGCCGCTTGGTCGAGATACAGCGCTATGCAGACGCAAGCGCACAACTCCTGCTGCTTACCGCCGAGGCACCCGATTACGCCGAAGGCTGGCTGCTGCGCGGCTCACTGGAATTCCAAAACAAAAAACTCGACGATGCACAAGCTTCGCTGCAGCGCTACAACACACTGGCGGCATCCAGCGGCCAAGCGAGAGGACGCGGGCAGGCAGCCATATTGCTCTCACTTATCGCCGAGGCAAGAGGCGACTTGGAGGAGGCGCAACGCGTGCTCGAGTCGGCCCCCGTATCCCAGGATGCGTCGCGGCTGCAGAGCCGGCGAGCCACCCTGCTTGCCAAACAAGGCAAGCTAGACCAAGCCCGTGCTTTGGTGCGCGCCTTGCCCAAACGCGAGCCCCAGGATGCGAGGGAAAAAATCAATGCCGAAGTGCAACTGCTGCGTGAGGCCAAGCAGTACCAAGCGGCCTACGATGTGCTTCAAGCGGCGCGCGCCACCTTCGCACAAGACCCCGACCTGTTGTACGAACTCGCCATGATGGCGGAAAAGCTTGGCCGCCCCGATGAGATGGAAAACCTGTTGCGCCAACTCATCGCCAGCCACCCGGACTACCACAGCGCCTACAACGCGCTGGGCTACTCGCTGGCGGACCGCAATCTGCGATTGACAGAGGCGCGCCAGCTCATCCAAAAGGCACTCGAGTTCGCGCCCAACGACCCATTCATCGTTGACAGCTTAGGTTGGGTGGAGTTTCGCAGCGGCAACCTGAGCGAAGCGCTGCGGTTATTGCAAGACGCATTTCGCAACCGCCCAGATGCCGAAATTGCAGCACACCTTGGCGAGGTGCTTTGGGTGCTGGGGCGCACCGCGCAGGCCCAAGAGGTCTGGAAGCAAGGGCTCGTACTTAGCCCCGACAACGAAACCTTGCGCGAGACCATCGAGCGCCTGAACAAACCGTGAGGATTGCAGACAGCGGACTTGCAGTGCGCCA
>JBIIZY010000204.1:0-5079 GCA_044346035.1 Rhodoferax sp.
ACGGAAAAGTCGTTGACCTCCAGCTCCACGGTTTTTTCCACGCCCAAGGCACGCGTCACCAAGTTACGGATGCGCGAATGAACCGCTTGGGCTGGGCTAATCAGGCCGGCATCCAGGCGCTCTTGCAGCAGCGAATGGTCACGGGTAATGCGGTCGAGCACGCCACCGCGCAAGCGGTAACAGCGTGAGTCGCCAATATGCCCAACCCACAACACGCCCGCATAAAACACGCCCACCACCACCGTGGTGCCCATGCCCGAGAACTGTGGGTTGGCATGGGCTGCGTCGTACACCGCGCGGTTGGCCTGGTTGACACTGGCTTGCATAGCGCTGCGCACGTCGTGGCCTTGGGCAGTCTCACTAGCTGAGGCCAACCACGCGCTCAAGTCTTGCTGGATAGTGGCCGTTGCCATGCCACTGGCAACTTCGCCTGCGTTGTAGCCACCCATGCCGTCGGCCAACACCCAGCTGCGCGTCTGCGCGTCAAACACCACCGCGTCCTCGTTGTTGGCCCGGGTCCTGCCGGTGTCCGTGCGGGCGCAAAAGTGGTACTGCATAGCCGGTGGTGTCGCCAAGAACTCAGGTGGCCAAGCGCTGCGCACGCCGCTGCAACAGCTTGCCCAGTGCCAGCACCAGCAACGCACCGGCCGCGCCACAGCTGTACTTGACCATTGCGCTTTGGGGCACCCACGATGCCAAGGCCGGGTCGCTTTGCGCCATGGTGCCTGCAATCCAGCCCAAAAGCATGCCACCGACGGTGATGATGATGGGGAAACGGTCCATCAGTTTGAGCACCAGCTGGCTGCCCCAAATGATGATGGGGATGCTGACCAGCAGACCAAATATCACCAATGGCAACTGGTGTTGGCCACCCGCTTCGGTGGCTGCACCCGCGATGGCGATCACGTTGTCGATGCTCATCACCAAATCGGCCACGATCACTGTTTTGACCGCAGCCCACAGCTTGTCGCTGCCTTGGATGTTGGCGTGGTCGTCATCGCCGCCCGGGGCCAAGAGCTTGACCCCAATCCAAACCAGCAGCAGACCACCCACGAGCTTGAGAAAAGGCACTTGCAAAAGCGTCAATGCGAACGCAATCAGCACCACCCGCAGGAAGATCGCGCCGGCCGTGCCCCACAGAATTCCTTTGGTGCGCAAATGGGGTGGCAATTGACGGCACGCCAGCGCAATCACCACCGCGTTGTCGCCGCCCAGCAGGATGTCGATCATGATGATCTGGCCCACGGCGACCCAAAAATGCGCTGTTAGAAACTCTTCCACAAAAACCCCTCCAGTGCGGATGCGCCGCACCCCAGAAACAACGAAGCCGGATAACCCCAAGAGGTGTCCGGCTTATCAGTGTACGGCAGGCCAACGGCCTGCAATCGCCGCCTAGAGCATGGCTTTGAGCAGGCGCGCCATCTCCGACGGATTGCGTGTGACCTTGAAGCCGCACTCCTCCATGACCGCGAGCTTGGCGTCTGCCGTGTCGGCGCCACCCGAAATCAAGGCACCTGCGTGGCCCATGCGCTTACCGGCTGGGGCGGTCACACCCGCGATGAAGCCCACAATGGGCTTCTTCATGTTGGCTTTGCACCAGCGTGCGGCCTCGGCTTCGTCGGGGCCGCCGATTTCGCCAATCATGATCACCGCGTCGGTTTCGGGGTCGTCGTTGAAGGCCTTCATCACGTCGATGTGCTTAAGACCATTGATGGGGTCGCCGCCAATGCCCACCGCCGAAGACTGGCCCAAACCAATCTCGGTCAATTGCGCCACCGCTTCGTAGGTCAGCGTCCCGGAGCGGGACACCACGCCAATGCGGCCCTTGCGGTGAATGTGGCCGGGCATGATGCCGATCTTGATCTCATCGGGCGTGATCAGGCCGGGGCAGTTGGGTCCCAGCAGCAGGGTTTTCTTGCCGCCTGCGGCTTCCTTGGCACGCATGCGGTTGCGCACTTCCAGCATGTCGCGCACGGGGATGCCTTCGGTAATGCAAATGGCCATGTCCAGGTCGGCTTCCACCGCTTCCCAGATGGCGGCTGCCGCGCCTGCTGGCGGCACGTAAATCACCGACACGGTGGCGCCGGTTTGTGTGGCCGCTTCTTTGACCGAGGCGTAGATCGGGATGTTGAAAATGGACTCGCCGGCCTTCTTGGGGTTCACACCCGCCACAAAGCAGTTCTTGCCGTTGGCGTATTCCTGGCACTTTTCGGTGTGGAACTGGCCGGTCTTGCCGGTGATACCTTGGGTGATGACCTTGGTGTTTTTGTTGATGTAGATCGACATGTTTTAACCTTTCACCGCTTTAACCGCTGCCTGTGCAGCCTCTGCCATGGTGTCTACCGAGATGATCGGCAGGCCGCTGTCTGCCAGCATTTTTTTGCCCAGGTCTTCGTTGGTGCCCTTCATGCGCACAACCAAGGGCACGTTGAGGTTGGTTGCCTTGCAAGCGGTGATGATGCCGGTGGCAATCGTGTCGCACTTCATGATCCCGCCAAAGATGTTGACCAAAATGGCCTTGACCTTGGGGTTCTTGAGCATGATCTTGAAGGCTTCGGTCACCTTCTCGGGGGTGGCGCCGCCGCCCACGTCCAGGAAGTTGGCCGGCTCTGCGCCGAACAACTTGATGGTGTCCATGGTGGCCATGGCCAAGCCAGCGCCATTGACCAAACAGCCAATATTGCCGTCCAGGCTGATGTAGGCCAGGTCGAACTTGGACGCTTCTACTTCGGCCGGGTCTTCTTCGTCGAGGTCGCGGTAGGCCACGATCTCGGGGTGGCGAAACAAGGCGTTGGAGTCAAAGTTGAATTTGGCGTCCAGCGCCTTGATGTTGCCGTTGCCTTCCAGAATCAGTGGGTTGATTTCCACCAAGGCGGCGTCGGTCTCCATGTAGCACTTGTAGACCTTTTGCAGCACGTCAACCGCTTGTGCGGTAGAGCCTGCTGGTACACCAATGGCGTCGGCGAGCTTCTTGGCTTGCGCGTCGGTCAGGCCCAAGGCCGGGTCGACGATTTCGGTAATGATTTTTTCCGGCGTGTCGTGGGCGACGGCTTCAATGTCCATGCCACCTTCGCTGGAAACAATCATGGCAACGCGTTGCGATGCGCGGTCGGTGACGGCGGAGACGTAATATTCTTTGCGGATGTCGGCACCGTCTTCTATCAAGAGGCGGCGCACCTTTTGGCCCTCGGCGCCAGTCTGGTGTGTCACCAGCTGCATACCCAGGATTTCGCCGGCCAGCTTTTTGACTTCATCGATCGAGCGGGCCAGCTTCACGCCACCGCCCTTGCCGCGCCCACCGGCGTGGATCTGGGCCTTGACCACCCACACCGGGCCGCCCAACTTCTGGGCCGCTTCGACCGCTTCCTGAACCGTGAAAGCGGGGATGCCGCGCGGCACCGGAATGCCGACTTGGCGCAGAAGCTCTTTGCCTTGGTATTCGTGAATCTTCATAACATCTCTCTAGAGGCTGGACAATGTTTGCCACGCTGCAAGGAGAGCCCTCCCACGCATGGCCCGCTGGCGCATCAGGGCGGGACTGTATCATGCTGCAGCGCGGAAAACTTGTGCCAGACTTACAGCGCCACGCCCTGCGTCAAGGCCCCAAAAGCGCGCGCCTGCCGGGGTAGTTTGGTGCCACCAACCAATCTGTTTGCGTGCCTTTTTTGAGCCCGGCAATGAAAAAAATCTTTATCGATGGTGAGGCGGGAACCACAGGGCTGCAGATCCGCCAGCGCCTGCAATCCCGCGCCGACATCACCCTGCTAAGCATTGATCCCAGCATGCGCAAAGACCCCGAAGCCAAGCGCGCGCTGATGGCCCAGGCCGATCTGGTGGTGCTGTGCTTGCACGACGATGCGGCGGTGGAATCGGTGGCGATGGTTGACGCGCTGGCAGACCGCAGTGCCACCAACTTCGGCGCAGGTCCCAAAATCATCGATGCATCCACCGCGCACCGTACAGCGCCAGGCTGGGTCTATGGCTTCCCCGAGCTGGTGGCGGGCCAGCGCGAGGCTGTGGCACAGGCCCGCCGGGTAGCCAACCCCGGCTGCTACGCCACCGGCGCAATCGCGCTGATTCGCCCACTGGTAGATGCTGGCCTGTTGCCTGCGGATTTCGCGGTGTGCTTGCCCTCCATCAGCGGCTACTCGGGCGGGGGGCGCGCCATGATGCAAACCTACGAAACCGGCAGCGCCCCGCCCATGGAGCTGTATGCGCTGGGCCTTAAGCACAAGCACATTCCAGAGATCATGCGCTACAGCGGCCTCACACGCCGGCCGCTGTTTGTACCTTCGGTGGGCAACTTTGCGCAAGGCATGTTGGTGCAACTCCCCCTGCACCTGGACTTGCTGCCCGGACGGCCGAGCGCGCAAGACCTGCACGCTGCGCTGGAGCGGCACTACGCGGGCAGCACCTGGGTCACGGTCGAGCCCCCCACAGCCGACCTGAAGCTCGATGCCGTGGCACTGGCCGACACCAACTCCATGGAACTGCGCGTCTTTGGCAACGATGCGGCCCAAGATGGCTTTTCCCACGCGGTGTTGGTGGCACGCCTGGACAACCTGGGCAAAGGCGCCAGCGGCGCCGCGGTGCAAAACCTGGAGCTAATGCTGGGCTTGGTGTAAGGAGCCGCCCCCACGCGGTAGCCGAACTGGAAGGAGCCACCCCCACGCGGTAGCCGAACTGGAAGGAGCCACCCCCACGCGGTAGCCGAACTAGAAGGATCCGCGCCCACGCGGTGGCCGAGCTAGAAGGAGCCGC
The DNA here is from genome assembly GCA_044346035.1 of Rhodoferax sp. GTDB lineage: Bacteria > Pseudomonadota > Gammaproteobacteria > Burkholderiales > Burkholderiaceae_C > Allorhodoferax. The sequence continues at coordinate 4,762 of JBIIZY010000204.1, forward strand.
CCCCAAGCGGTGGCCGGATTGGAGACTGCATCAGGGCACCATTGAAAACCCCGTTCACCCTGAGCTTGTCGAAGGGTTGTCCCAGCCAAGTCAAGGACTTCGACAGGCTCAGCCTGAACGGAATGGGGTCATGCAGAGAGTCCCTCATCGTCTTCTCCGCCCGACACCACTTTCTGGATCGTGTCGCCGGTAAATCCGCGGCTGGCGAGAAAGCGCATTTGCTTGGCGCGGGCCGCAGCATCGGCGGGTGGCGCTCCAAACTTTTTGCGCCAGACAGCACGGGCGCGCTCGACCTCGCTGCCGCGCAAAGCGGCCACC
>JBIIZY010000045.1:0-16928 GCA_044346035.1 Rhodoferax sp.
TGGGCGTTCTGCCTGCACCGGTGCTGACGGCCAATGATTTGCAAGGCCGCAGCATGCGCACCACCTCGTGGGTGGGTCACGCTGCCAACATTGCGCCCTTGGCCCAGGCGGCACCCACGGCAGGGTTTTTCAATCCCATCATGGATGGCGATGGCGTCGTGCGTTCGCTGCCTTTGTTGGCGGAGTACCAAGGTCAGTACTACGAATCCTTGGCGCTAGCCATGTTCCGTGTGCTGGTCGGTTCACCGCGGGTGGTGCCCGGGTTTAGCAACGAGGCCTACCTGTCGCAGTCTTACCAAGCCATGGACCGTGTGTTGCTCGAACTGGACGGTGTCACCTTGGCCATCCCCGTGGATGAGCGTGCAGCCGCCTTGGTGCCATACCGGGGCAAAGGCGGGCCCAAGGCCGGCTCGTTTGCGTACGTTTCTGCCGCTGATGTGCTGGCCGGGCGCCTGGCTCCGGCCAGCCTGAAAGACAAAATCGTGCTGCTGGGCACCACCGCACCGGGCCTGCTGGACTTGCGCACCACTCCGGTGGGCGAGGCCTACCCTGGCGTGGAGGCGCACGCCAATCTGCTGTCTGGCTTGCTTGACGGCAACGTGCTGCTGCGACCTGACTACGCCATGGGTTACGAAGTCTTTACTTTGTTGCTTGCTGGGGCGCTGCTCGCCTTCGGGCTGCCCCTGCTGTCGGCGGCCCGCGCCGTTGCGCTGAGTGTGGCAACCATCGCCTTGTTGGCGGGCGCCAATTTTTGGCTTTTTGGCAGCTACGGCTTGGTGCTGCCCTTGGCCACATCGCTGGCCATGGCGACTACGGCCTTCGCCTTGAACATGAGTTTTGGCTACTTTGTGGAAAGTCGTGCCAAGCGCGAGCTGGCCAATTTGTTTGGCACCTATGTGCCGCCCGAGCTGGTCGATGAGATGGTGAAGGACCCGGACGCTTACAGCATGCAGGCGACCAACCGCGAGCTCACCGTGGTGTTTTGCGACATGCGCGGCTTCACCAAGCTGTCCGAGAGCATGGAGCCAATCCAGTTGCAGGCGCTGCTCACTGGCGTGTTCAGCCGCCTTACAGCGGTGGTGCGCGCCCACAGGGGCACCATCGACAAATACATGGGCGACTGCGTTATGGCCTTTTGGGGTGCGCCCATCGCCACGCCCAACCATGCCGCCTTGGCGGTCCAGGCGGCCACCGAGATGGTGCGCGCACTCGACGCGATCAACGCGGACCACCGCGCCCGTGGCTTGCCCGAAATCGGCATGGGCATCGGGCTCAACACCGGCACCATGTGCGTGGGGGACATGGGTTCGGACATCCGGCGCAGCTACACCGTGATTGGCGATGCGGTTAACTTGGGCGCACGTTTGGAGGGTCTGTGTGCGGTGTATGGCGCACAGATTGTCGCCAGCGAATCCACCCGCAACGCCGTGCCCGGCGTGGACTGGCAAGAGCTCGACCTGGTGCGGGTCAAGGGAAAAAACCAGGCGGTGGCGATCTACCAACCGCTGCCGAAGCCCGCCCAAATCGGTGAAAATGCGCCGACCGAACTCGAAGCGTGGAGCCAGTTTGTGCAGGCCTACCGAGCCCAGGCGTGGGACCGGGCCGACGCACTTTTGGGCAGCTTGGTGGCTATGTATCCCGAAAAATACCTATACCAACTCTACGCAGAACGTGTAGCCTCTAGGCGATCGCTACCTGTCGATCCGCACTGGGACGGGTCCACCCGCTTCGAAACCAAATAAGGCCCGCACTGTGAGAGTCCGCGTTCTAGGCTGCTCCGGCGCCATTGCCAAAGATTGCCGAACCACCTCGTTCCTCATCGACGGCGGTTTGCTGGTTGATGCGGGCACCGGCGTGGGCGACCTGACCTTGGAAGAAATGTGTGCGGTCGACGACGTGCTGCTCACCCACTCCCACCTGGACCACGTCGCCGCACTGCCGCTCATGGTCGATTCGGTGGCATCGCTGCGCAAAACGCCGCTGCGCATTCACGCGCTGGCGGGCACCATCGCCGCCCTCCAGGCACACATCTTCAATGATGTGATTTGGCCCGACTTCAGCCGCATACCCACACCGGCCAATCCGTTCATCCGCTTTCATGAAATTGCGTGCGGCCAAACCCTGCACTTTGGTGCCAAAACGGTCGAGGTGCTGCCTGCGGTGCACACGGTGCCGGCCGTGGGGTTTGCCATCAACAGCGGTACCGGCTGCTGGGTGTTCAGCGGTGACACCGAGCGCAACCCCGCGTTTTGGAGCCGCATCAACCAGCTGCCGGTGGCCGCGCTGGTGATAGAAACTGCCTTCAGCAACCGCGAAAAAGAGCTGGCACAGCGCAGCTTGCACCTCTCGCCACAGGCCTTGGCAGACGAGCTCCAACACATCGCGCCCGGCAACAACTACCCCATCTACATCACCCACACCAAGCCCGCCGAGACCGAGCTCATCATGGCCGAGATCCAGCGCTTTCGGCCCGCCCAGGCAGAGCGCGACGGTACCGCGCGCGACATCCGCTGGCTGCGTGCCGGCCACCAGTTCGAAGTCTGACCCCGGGCCGGGTGGCCCACCTTGGTCTGACACAAATGTCAGGCGCGCCGTTTTTTGTCACTGCAACGCGCGCGCCTTCGCCGCAAACCGTGGCAGATTTCACGCAATTGCACCGTGCCGGCAGCGCAAACCGGCTGGCACGGAAGCTGCAACCTAGCCCTTGTCGTTTTTAACCAAGGAGCTAGCAATGAAGCGTTCTATTCAAAAGGGTTTCACCCTGATCGAGCTGATGATTGTGGTCGCCATCATCGGCATCCTGGCCGCCGTGGCCTTGCCTGCGTACCAGGACTACACGGTGCGGGCGAAGGTGTCGGAGGTGATACTGGCTGGGTCAACTTGCAAAAACACGGTCACCGAGGCCTACCAACAAACATCTGGCTCACTCCCTGCCGCAAATGCGTGGGGTTGTGAGTTTGCAGATGGGGCAAGTGTTGGCCCAACGGCGTATGTCAAGAGCATTTCGACCGATGAAAACGGCGTTATCCAAGTGGCAGTGAAGAACCTTTCACCGATACCCGATGACGCCTACGTGCAACTCTCGCCTACAGTCGCGGCTGGTGGCTTGGTAGGTTGGCAGTGTGGTCCTAGTGCAAACCTCCCTCCGAAATATCTGCCAAACTCATGCAAGGCAACCTTTTGATCGACCCAGTGATCAACCTTACTAAGGGCTCATTTGAGCCCTTTTTTCATCCTTTACTGACGCTACAGCCGCAGAGCATGCGGTGACTCACAGCCGGCAAGCTTTAGCAAACAGATGATTTTTCACTCCAGAGACCTGTGTTTTCTCCAGACTGCCAGCGCCCATCGTGACGAACTTCTCGGAAATCAAATAGCTGCTTGCAGTGGACATGCCCTGTAAGTTGGCGCGCTGCGAGCCGACCACCTGACTGATGGTTGACTGCCCGAGCCGGCCAGATGCAAATGTCTGGCGCGCTGCTTTTGTCGCTGCGACGCGGCAACCTGCCGCGCAAACTGCTCCGAGGTTCATGAAATTGCAGCCCGCAGACCGCGCAAACAAGCGGTCGCAGCGGCAGCAAACCTGCACACATGTCTTTACCAAGGAGCTAGCAATGAAGCGTTCTATTCAACAAGGTTTCACCCTGATCGAGCTGATGATTGTGGTCGCCATCATCGGTATACTGGCCGCAGTGGCCTTGCCCGCTTACCAGGATTACACCGTGCGGGCGAAGGTGTCGGAGGTGATTTTGGCTGCGTCCACCTGCAAAAACGTGATTACAGAGGCGTATCAAGTAACGTCCGGCTCAATGCCAGGTGCGGGTGAGTGGGGATGCGAATTTGAGGATGGGGCAAGTGTTGGCCCAACAACATATGTGAAGAGCATATCGACTGACGAAGACGGCGTTATCCAAGTGGCAGTGAAGAACCTTTCACCAATACCTGAGGACGAATACGTGCAACTGACCCCCACAGTCGCGGCTGGTGGCTTGGTAGGTTGGCAGTGTGGTCCCAGTTCAAACTTTCCCGCGAAGTACTTGCCCAATTCATGCAGGGCAAGCGCCGAATAGGTAGCGTGACCATTTTCCCCCAGGGCTCATCCGAGCCCATTTTTTTGCCTCCGTCTCCAGCGCCACAGCCGCGTCTTGTGCGGTGGCCCGACCTCCGATCCGCAGGTTGCATCGCGCAAGCACCCGCGCGGTGACCCAGAGCATGATGAGCCCATGAGTGCCTGGTTTGCAGCGGCGTTGTTGGTGCTGGCCTACGTGGTGCCCAACCGGCTGCCGCCGTGGGTTAGTTGGCATTCCGAAGTGTTTGTCTTTGCCGCGGTGGCGCTGTTGGTGGTGGCTCTGGTGTGGCGTCGTTCTGCGCAGCAAACCGGTGCGCGCGGCATTGCCCTTCCGAAGACGGCGGCCTTGTTTGTCGGTTTGTTGCTGGTGCTGTGTTTGCAGTGGGCCAGCGGGCGCATTGCGTTTGTTGGCGATGCGGTGGTGGTGGGTTTGTACCTGGCGCTAATGCTGTTCGCGGTGCTGCTGGGTTACGCGCTGCCGCGCGACCCCGCGGGTGGCTTGCGTAACTTGCCGGTGGCCTTACCCGTGGCACTGGTGCTGGCGGCTGTGCTGTCGTGTGCCGTGGCCTGGGTACAGGTTTTGGAGCTGGGCTCAGGTTCGCAGTGGATCACCCGCATGCCGGGTCTGCGCAGGCCTGGCGGCAACCTTGCGCAGCCCAATCACCTGGCCACCTTGCTGTTGGTGGCGGCGCTGGTGGTGTGGTATGGCTATGAATCGAGGCGACTGGCCGCAGGCACCGCGGTGCTGTTGCTGCTTTTCTTGTTCTCGGGCGTGGTCCTGTCCGAGTCCCGTAGCGCCATCGTGAGCACCTGGGCGATTGCCCTGTGGTGGTGGTACAAGCGCGCGGCCACCGGGTCGCGGGTGCATGCGGCGTGGGTGGTTTTCTTCTGCGTGGGCTTGCCTGTGGCCATGTGGGCTTGGCCTGGCTTGTTGGGCAGCTTGCAAGCGGATGGCGTGGCCCAGTCGGTGGGTGGCAACCGCGTGAGCGCGTCCCCTGGAACCCGCGCGCTGGTGTGGCCGGTCCTGTGGGAGGCGGCTTGGCAGCGGCCGTGGTGGGGCTGGGGTTTTGGCGGTGTGTCGGCGGCATTGCATGCGCTGGCCGACCAGGCAGCCTTGCTGGACAACTTCACCTATGCGCACAACCTGGGCCTTGATTTGCTGGTGTGGTTGGGCTTTCCGATCACCGTCTTGGTGCTGGTGTTTACCTTGGCTTGGGGGCTGGTGCGGCTGCGCCAAGTGCGGCACCGCAGTGACTGGTTTGTGCTGGCCTGCGTGCTGCCGGTGGTGGTGCATGCGATGTTTGAGTTCCCGCATGCGTATGCGTATTTTTTGGCGCCAGCGTGCTTTGCGCTGGGCATGTTGGAGAAGTCGCTGGGTGCGCGCCAATGGGTGCTGGGCCGGTTGCCGGTGGCAGCATCGTGTGCGGTGTTTGTCGCGGTGTCGGTCTGGACGGTGGTGGAGTACGTCGCGCTGGAGCAAGATTTCCGGGATGCCCGCTTTGAGGCGCTCCACTTTAGCCACAGCCAGACCCGCACCGCCCCGGACCAGACCGTGCTGCTTACGCAACTTGCGGCGCTCAATGCAGCCACCCGGCTGCAGCCTGCCGCCGCTTTGGATGCGGCGACGCTCGATCTGCTGCGCAAGGTGGCCGTGCGCTTTCCCAGCCCGCCCAATGCAATGCGTTACGCCACCGCCCTCGCCTTGCGCGGCGACACCGCCGAGGCCGCACGCCAGCTGCGGGTGGTGCGCGCCCTTTATGGCGAGCGTGTCTACCGGGCTATTGAGGCCGACTGGCAGCAGTCGAGCGAGCCAGCGTTGGCCCGGTTTGTGTGGCCCCAGTAACTGGCGCCGCAAACCATGCACCAGCACGCCACCACCTTGCTGCTGATCGCGCTGCAGATTCCACCTTGGCTGGGCTTGACGGCATTTGGCCCCGGGCCCGCGGCCCTGGGCTCGTTGCTGGCGCTGGGTCTGTGGGCGTTGCTGGTGTTGTGCACGGTGCTGCTGCATGCGCGGGGTGCGCGTCCCGATTTGGAAACATCGTTTGCGGGCGCGCTGGTGCTGGCCGCTGCGCTGTGCGCCTGCATGGGTTTGCTGCAGTACTTTGGCCATGCCCGTTTGCTGGGAACGTGGGTCAGCCCCGGCCAGCTGGGCGAGGCGTACGCCAATCTGCGCCAGCGCAACCAGTTTGCGACCCTGACCAACCTGGGCCTGGTTGCACTGTTGTGGTGGCAGGCCCGCGCGCAGCGCGCAGCGCAGCCTGCGGTGTGGACGCGTTCCTGCTACGCGCTGTGTCTGCTGTTGGCTGCGTTGCTGGCCGTGGGCACGGCGGCATCGAATTCGCGTACCGGCTTGTTGCAACTGCTTTTGGTGGTGTTGTGCAGTTTGGCGTGGCGACCCAAGTCGCAGCCCTGGATGCGTTCGCCAGCGGGACACACGGTGCTGGTCGCGGTGTGCGCTTACGCCATTGCCGCCTGGACGCTGCCCTTAATGCTGGGCACGCACCCGGGCGAGGCAGGCATCGTGGCGCGCGTAACCGACGTCAGCATCACCTGCCAAAGCCGTACCGTGTTGTGGGCCAATGTGTGGCACCTGGTGCTGCAAAAGCCGTGGTGGGGTTGGGGCTGGGGCGAACTCGATTACGCGCACTTCATCACTCTCTATCCCGGTACCCGGTTTTGCGACATTTTGGACAATGCACACAACCTGCCCCTGCAGCTCGCGGTCGAGTTGGGCCTGCCTGCTGCCGTGCTGGCGTGTGGTGCGCTGCTTTGGTGGGTGTTGCGCAGCGCGCCGTGGAAAGAGACCCTGCCGGGTCGGCGATTGGCATGGGCGGTGTTGGGTTTGGTGGGCGTGCACAGCCTGCTGGAGTACCCCTTGTGGTACGGGCCGTTTCAGCTAGCGACCGCCACCGCGCTGCTGCTACTCTGGCACCTGCCCCGGCGGCCGGGGGCCAGCACATTGCGGATGTGGGCGCTGGGTGGCGGCAGTGCGCTCCTCCTGGCGTTGAGCGCGCTGGCAGCCCTTGATTACTGGCGCATGACCCAGCTCTACGTGCCGGCCGCCCAGCGTGCCGCCGCCTACCGCGAAGACACCTTGCAAAAGCTGCAAGGCAGTTGGTTGTTTGCTGACTACGTGCGCTTTGCCGAGCTGACCACCACACCGCTGCAACCGGCCAATGCGGCGCACCTCAACGCGCTGGCGCTGCAAGTGCTGCACTTTTCCCCAGAGTCCAAGGTGGTGCGCCTGCTCATCGACAGCGCAAGCTTGTTGGGGCAGGACGCACAGGCCGCCTACTACCAGGCGCGTTTTGATGCGGCTTTTGCCAACCCAAGCCCGTAAGCCACTGCCAGGGCAGCACCGGTTCCCAAAGCCGGGGCCCGCACCGCAAGCCGCGCTGGGGCCAATACCCGCGTCTGGCCAAGTGCTTGCACCGTCAGCCGGCCACAAAACTCCCCGACTTGCCCCCGTGTTTTTCCAGCAGGCGCACGCCGGTGATCACCATGCCCCGGTCCACCGCCTTGCACATGTCGTAGATGGTGAGCAGGGCCACTTGTTGTCCTTGATAAATCAAGGACTTAGCTACGCCACGGCGGTCAAAGCCTCTATAAAAACTTCACTCTAACCCAACGCAGTTGGACAAAACTTGGACAGTAAATTCTGTCCCAAGCGGACCGAGACTACAACAAAAAGCATCCGCTACAACATGCCGTACGGCATAACAAGTCCATCGTTGCTGAGTGACCACGCGACCTATTGATCCTATGTCGCAAGTCTACGAACCTCAAGGCTCGTAGATCGCTCCCGCCGCATTGCAGGCAACAAAGTTCTGACACGTGGTGCGATCTTCCTTTTTGGGCTGTCACCAAGGGAGGGATCATGATCGATATGATGGAAGAATAGGCGCGTTTACAACTTGCTGATTTGGGGGACGCAAAGCCTAGTGCTGGCGATATTCCGAAAGACCGTTTACCCAAATTATGCATTTAAGCATATGGCAGACGAGGTTTAAATTGAAGTTGCTGGCCGTACCTGCATAGCAAAGCTTGCTATATTTTTAATGTACAATCATTCTTCCGGTTAGAACATATGCAGCGGCTATTATCAGAAAAACTGCCTGAGACATGTTCGAAGAAAATAAATCCCTAGCCGGAGGTTTAACGCCAATTTTGAAACATTAAAGTAGCAACCGAAAGTTTCCACGATTGAAGCCGCACAGAATTGGTTTGCTTATGGTGATGTCTATCAAAAAGCTTAGTCGGTGTATTCAACACACCTAACCTAAAGCGCTGAATTCAGGGTAAAAAATCTGCAGCTAGATGCTTGTAAAGGGGAGCAATAGTGTTCAATACACATTTGATTAAAAGGCGCTGTCGTAATTTACTTAGAGCTTGCAAGACCTGCTTTGACTTTGTACGCAGCACTCAGAAGCATTCAGCCACATCCCAACTGGTTGTCTCAATCATTGCATCAGTGGTCCTTTGCAATTTGGCTTTGGCCCAAGTAAGTTCCCGGCAAGAGGAGATTGTGAGTACTTTGAGGATGGTGATGCAAACTGACATCCCCATTACTCAAAAGCTACATCAAGAGTTCTGGTCAAAGATGGAAATGTCTTCGTCAAAAGAACAAGCCGACTTTTTGCGAACAACATCAGTAGCCATCGAAGAGGCTCATGCATATCAGATCGAAGTATGGGAAAGCGCTCTTTTAAGTTTCCGAAAAAGGAAGGTCATTAAGAGTGAAAAAATGTTTTCACTTGAAGAACAAATGCGAGCCAAAATTCTGCAGACCTTGCCTCCCACGCTGTCTGAAAGTGTCAGGAGGGAATTAATTGACCAGTTTGATGACAGGTACAAAAATTCGATCATGGGTGCAAGTAGATTGCTTGAAGCTGCTGCAAATCATCAAACACTTCAAATCCCGGGAAGGGGAAACTTCGACGTCAACGAAGCCACTCTGCAATCAACTATTGCGAGGCTCAAGGGCACAAGCGACCGACTTCGCATACTACTGAATCCGTCATGGCCAAAACCTGCAGGTTCTGTTCCCCCTGCCGATGACCTGACCTCTGGCAGTGGCGAAGGGACTAACCTAGTCTTTTCGACCACTCAATCTTTATCGATTGACCAGTTTGCGAAGACCTTGGGCGCACGCGCCTCCGAGGTCACCGTTCCCCTGAGTGAAAAATACACTGCACTAATTGACAAGACGCGGTACGCCGGGATAGTACCAGCAACCGACCCAGCAAAATTTGCGGCTGACCTCGCAGAGGTACGCTTTCGGCAGACTGTCGAGGCAGAGTCTAGGCCCACCGGAATCGAAATGTTCGGTGCGGCTATGGCCGGTAACACTACAAGCAGCATCTTCGGTGCGATCTTCAAAGACAGGTTTGAGCCTGTAGAAGGTTTCAAGCCGGATATGAAGAACCTGCCTAAGGGATGGGATACCGACCTTGCCGACGATTACGGTAGCGCCCGTAGCCCTGAAGAAGCAGAGGCTGTATTGCAGCGGTATCAGGAAGAGCAAGCACGTATAAAAGTTGTTATGGATAGGGGCAAATTTTGGGGTGCCGTATTGCGGCTGCTGAGTGAGATATTCAATCCATTTACCGGTATCGCACTTCTCATGATTTCAGCCTTCATTGCACTTACGCGTCGCGGCAGACCATAACGGCATGCAGAAGAGGTTACTCTTAGGCTTACCAGCAACAAGGGCGGACGGAAATCGAACCTGCCACATCCCCCAAACTTCTCGTAAAAACACAATTGGGTCATGTCATGTTGCACAGTGTTTTCAAGGCCAAACGTGAGCCTGTGTAAGTGTGGATCGTCTACCGGTAGGCTGGTGAGCAGGCCGACTTGTTTGCAAAGCTAATTGTCCAATAACAACCAGTTACGTACAGGCATCAGCAGAGTGTCCAAAAACTAGGGTTGACATACTTTCGGACTCGTGAGACTATCGGACTACCTTTTCGTACACCAAGGATGTCCTCATGACTCGCGTCTTCGCATACTGCAGGGTTAGCACTTCTGACCAAACCACAGACAACCAGCTTAGAGAGATCGAAGCTGCAGGCTTCAACGTTGGGCCTAAGCGAACGGTGACAGAAACAATTTCTGGAAGTGTGCCGACATCAGAACGAGCCGGATTCACCGCGTTGATAAACAAGCTGGAAGAGGGCGATGTGTTGGTGGTCACGAAATTGGACCGACTGGGACGCAATGCAATGGACGTGAGAGCGACTGTAGAGGCCCTTACAGGCCTTGGAGTGCGAGTGCACTGCCTTGCCCTAGGCGGCGTGGATTTGACCAGTGCAGCGGGCAAAATGACCATGGGCGTGCTTGCCGTTGTAGCCGAGTTTGAGCGTGACTTACTGATCGAGCGGACGCAATCAGGACTTGCACGTGCAAAGGCCTCAGGAACGATCCTAGGGAGGCCTCAGGCGCTCAGCGCTGGCAACGTCGCCATTGTTCTGGAGAAGCTGTCAAAAGGCCTTTCTGTGGCCTCCATTGCCCACGAGATGAAGACCAGCAGGCAGACGATCATGAGGCACAGAAACAAGGCGGTTCACACTCAGTTCTGACGGCCGGAGCGTGCTGTATGCGAGAGATAAGTTCGCAGCCAGCTTCCACTGCCTCTATCAAGGGCGACGGGGGAAGTCTGCGAGCACTTAACTCGAAGGTGCTCCCTCGCTATCACGAAGCATTTTTAGATTTGAAGTCTTCAAAAGTTAAATCGAACCGAATCGCTAGACAGATGCGCAGGAACTCCCGCAAGCAACGGAGTACTTGGGGAGTCAAGCGCGATACAGCCTAAGCTGTGAGTGCTTTCATAAGAGCCGGAAGAGCGACGCGAACCAAAGAGTAGCTTTTTCCATTGCTTTTGTTCTGGGTTATCTTGAATGCACTGCCATTGATCAATACAGAGTCAGCAGTAACCGTAATTAAGGCTTTCACGCTGTATGCATCAGGGGTGGACTTTGAGCAAGCAACCTTCGCTGCATTGTGTAAGTCGCGTAGTGATGAACCCTTTCGCAAGGTCAACGTGGAAAGAGGTGGGGCAGACATTTGAATTTGCTTCTTTGCATGAAGCAATGCCCACCCGGGAAGTTCCTTAGTCCAATCCTTGTACACTCCAAACTTCGGGAAGCGTTGGCTTATCTCTTCCCGGCAAGCCGTTTGTGTCAACGTAGCGCCGCCTTGGCTCAAGACAATATCAATCAGTGCCTTGAGCACCTTGGAATTTCCGGGCCTGCCTTTCGGTCTGGCGACGACCTTAACATGATAGTCCATGCCAACCGGGGCGTCAGGCATATGCTGAAGTCTTTGCTTAACGTACGACTGGAAATCTTTTTCCAACGTCGCGCTTACAGCAGTTGCTCGTGCAAATTGTGTTTTGTCAAATACTCGCTTGGAATCTTTTGGTAGGTCACATTGAATGACATCTGTTTGGGGTTGAAAATCAAAATTTAATTCACATGAATACATGGCAGTCTTTCCGACCTATATCTACTTTAGTAGATAAGGGAATTTGTCCAAAGTGAAATCGCGCACTCGGATCGCGACGAACGCGGTGAGTTCGTAATATAGGTACTGAATCAGCAGCGCATTGAAAATTCCAGCATCTGAAATCAGTCAAGTTTCTTCGCCAATGCGGAGGCGTTGGGATGGTAGTAGCGCTTAAGCATTTGTAGGCTCTGGTGGCCTGTCACTGCGGCCAACTCGATCAAGTTGGGTAACTTAACGGCCATTCGAGTGGTTGCGGTATGCCTGAGATCGTGGAAGCGAAACGCTGTGAGGCCTGATCTGACCGTCGCCTTTTTGAATGCAGCCGCCAGGGCATAGGCCGAGATGGAGAAAACTTGATCGGTTTGACGCTTTGGCATCGCCGAAAGGATTGCCATAGCTTCGCTTGATAGGGGAACCGTACGGGGATTGCCGTTCTTCGAGATAGGTAGATATGCAGTCCGCGCGTTCAGATCAATGTGCTTCCACTGCAATCCCAGCAGTTCGCCGCGTCGCATCGCTGTCTGTAATGCGAGTTGCACGATAGGCAGCAATTCTGGGTTGCGTCTTCCCTTCGAGATGAGGGCATTGAGTAACTTTCGTTCCTCCTCGTCAGAAAGCACACGTGTGCGTCCCTGTGGAGTTGGCGGCTTCTTGACGAGTTGGCAAGGGTTCTCGGCCGTCACACCCCACTCCCTGCGTGCATGGTTGATGACGCTTGATAGCAATGACAAGTCACGGATCACTGCGCCAGCTCCGACGGTCCTCAATCGCTCGTCACGAAACGCGGCCACTATCGCAGGTGAAAGGTTCGCTAAGCTGTAACCCGCCATCTTGGTGCGCTTGAGCGCATTGATCCTAATCACCTCGTCAAGGTGTCCACGCTTAGACGGGGAGACTTGGCTCGAATAGCGAGCTAGTGCATCGCCAAGGAGCATTCGGTCTGCGCCGCTTCCAGACCTGTAGCTACCGCCATCCATCGCGCTCTCGATGCCCCGCGCCCATTTCTGCGCCTCGCTGCGGGTTGCGAAACTCTTTACCTCAGCCGGAAACCCCTCGCGGATCACACGTGCTTGCCATGTGCCGGAACGTTGTCGAATCGATGCCATTGCGCCTCTCACTTGGACAGGCGTTGGACAAGAACGAGTTTTACAAGGCTCTAGCGCTTTAAGCGCTGCGGCGACAAGAAGCAGCTAGCAAGCACGTGCGGCTGGTCCGGCGGAAAAATCCTAGTGAAATCAATCACTTACGACTCCGCCACAAAGCTCCCCGACTTGCCCCCGTGCTTTTCCAGCAGACGCACGCAGGTGATCACCATGCCCCGGTCCACCGCCTTGCACATGTCGTAGATGGTGAGCAGGGCCACTTGGACGGCGGTCAAGCTTTCCATCTCCACCCCGGTGGGCCCCACGGTTTCGGCGGTTGCAGTGCAGACCACGTGTGGGCTCTGGTCTGGGCTGGCATTGACGACTGCAAACTCCAGCGCCACGCGGGTTAGAGGGATCGGGTGGCACAGCGGAATCAGGTCGCTGGCTTTCTTGGCCGCTTGGATGCCCGCAATCCGTGCCACGCCCAGCACATCGCCTTTTTTGGTGTGGCCTGCTGCAACCATCGCCAGGGTTGCGGGCTGCATCTCAATGCGGCCTTGCGCCACTGCGATGCGGTGCGTCAGGGCCTTGGCAGACACATCTACCATGTGGGCTTGGCCTTGGGCGTCGAAGTGGGTGAGTGTGTTCATGCGCCAAACTTTACCCGAGCGTGACAATGCGTTGGCCGAATTGGGTGCATGCTTGGCTTGCATGGCGGCACAGCACAATCAGGGCATGGAGGTTCGAATGAGGTTTCGCAGCTGCATCGTCGGCGTGGCCGCAGCCATGGGGCTGGCGGCCGGTAGCGCGTTGGCCCAGTCGGTGGTGCCGCAGACGGCAATGTCGGGTTTGCCCGAGCTGGGTGACGGTGCCGACATGTCCACCGCCGCTGAGCGCCGCCTGGGCGACCGCATTGCCAAGTCCTTGTACCGCGACCCAGACTACATCGACGACCCCGTCACCATGGAGTACGTGCAGGCCATTTGGCAGCGGTTGCTGGTGGCGGCGCGCCAGCGGGCCGACATTGCGCCGACACTCGACGAGGCGTTTGCTTGGGAAATCTTGTTGGGCAAAGACCGCAGCGTCAATGCCTTTGCCTTGCCAGGTGGCTACCTTGGACTGCACTTGGGTTTGCTGGCGGTGGTGTCCAGCCCTGACGAGCTCGCCTCGGTGCTGGCGCACGAGTTAACCCACGTGACCCAGCGCCACATTCCGCGCGGTATGGGCCGGCAAGCCGCGCAGGCGCCGTGGCTGATTGGTGCCATGGTTCTTGGCGTGCTGGCCGCCAGCAAAGACCCCAACGCCGCCAATGCTGCCATCGTGGGCGGCCAGGCTGCCGCTGCGCAAAACCAGCTCAACTTCTCCCGCGACATGGAGCGCGAGGCAGACCGCATCGGTCTGGGGGTGATGACGCATGCGGGCTTTTCGCCCCAGGGTTTTGTCTCCATGTTCGAGAAATTGCAGGAGTCCAATCGGTTTAACGACAGCGGCGGATTTGCCTACCTGCGCAGCCACCCGCTGACCACTGAGCGTATTGCCGACATGCAGCTGCGGGTGCCACGCACCGGCCCCACCGCCACCCCACCGCCCACACCGATGGACCACGCGTTGGTGGCGGCGCGGGCGCGGGTGCTGTCCAACCCAGGCGTGGACGCTTTGCGCCAGTGGGCTTCGGAGTTGCAGTCCGGCCAGTGGGCCAAGCAGTCCGCTGCGGCGCAGGCGGCTGGCCTGTACGGCGCCATTTTTGCCGCCATGAAGTTGCGTGACGATGGACGCAGCGCAGACTGGTTGGCGCAGCTGTTGCAGCGCACCGCCAACGAACCCGCCGCGCAGCGCGTGGCGCGTTTGCTGGGTGCCGAGCGTGCACTGGCCCGTGGCGACTTGGCGCAGGCAGCACAGTTCCTGCAAGGGCTGCAGTCCAGTGGCCGTGCTGCGCTGCTGCTGGTCGCCGAGCTTGACGTGCGCAGTGGCCGCTCCGACGCTGCTGCGCAAGCATTGCAAACCTGGTTGGTGGACCACCCCCGTGACGCTGTGGCTTGGCAGTGGTTGGCCCGAGCCAACAGCGCGCTGGGCCGCGCGGTGGCGGCTGTACGGTGCGAGGCGGAGGTCAACGTTGCGCAGCTGGACTATGCATCCGCCGCCAGCCGTTTGCGGGCCGCCCAAGATTTGGCGCGCCAAGCTGCCCATGCCGACCCGATTGAAACTGCGGTGGTGCAAACCCGGTTACGCCAGGTGGAACTAGCGCTTCGAGAACAAGCGCTCGAGCGCTAGGTGGATGACCAAGCCCATTAGGGTGTAGATCAGCGAGCCCAAAAGTGCCGCCCCAAACCCTTGCACTGCAAAGCCCTGCAGCAGGGAAGACGCCCACCAAAACATCCAGGCGTTGATCACCAACAGGAACAAGCCCATGGTCAACACCGTGACCGGCAGGGTCAACAGCACCAAGAGCGGACGCACGAACGCGTTGAGCAGCCCGATCACCAGGGCCGCCAGCAGCGCCGAGGAAAAGCTTTGCACCTCCACGCCGCTGTAGATGCTGGCGATTGAAAACAATGCGGCCGCATGCAGCAGCCAGCGCAACAGCAGCTTCATGGTGCGGCCGCGTCCGCCCGGTTCTTGCGGCTCACCAGCCAGCCCGCCAGCAACACACCGGCCACGGTGATGGCATACACACTCCAGCGGGCGTAGCTCTGCACCGCCGCAAGAGGTTCCTTGGGGTTGCCAAAAAACTCACCCAGCCAGGGCTCGCTGACGATCATCTTGGCGGCGGTGAAGGCCAGCACTGCCGACCCCAGTTGAATAATGACGGGGAAACGCTCCACCAGCTTGAGCACCATGGTGCTGCCAAACACCACAATGGGCACGCTCACCAACAGGCCAATGACCACCAGGTCGAAAGAGCCATGTGCCGCACCGGCCACGCCCAGCACGTTGTCCACACCCATGAGCGCGTCGGCCACGATGATGGTTTTCATCGCGCCCCAGAAGGTGTTGGCCATGGGGCCGTGCTCTTCCGAGTCGCCTTGGTCGGCCAACAACTTGTAGGCAATCCAGACCAAGCCCAGGCCACCCACCAGCATCAGCCCCGGAACCTTGAGCAACCACACCACGCCGACCGTCATCGCCGAGCGCACCACGATGGCACCCACCGTACCCCACAGAATGGCCTTCTTCTTGAGATGGGCTGGCAGGTTGCGCGCGGCCAGCGCAATCACGATGGCGTTGTCCCCCGCCAGAACCAGGTCAATCAAAATGATCGCAAGCAGGGCGGACCACCACGGCGCAGACATAAATTCCATACAAAGACTCCAGTACAAGTCGAACGAAAAAAGGGAAATTCCCGCTCCCGGAAAAACGCGGCGTCGGCGCCCTAGCAGTTCACTTGCCGTAGCAAGGCGGGTGAGAAGGGCCGCCATTTCACCACAAGCGCCGCGCTATGATGCGCGTCCCCCAAGGCGTCCATGACCGGCATCCACATCACCGACATCGAGTCGGCCATCAATTACTGGCGTGCGCGCGAACCCTCGCCCGACGGCGTTGCGTTGCCCAAGCCCACCCGCGCCTTGGCGGAGGTGTACGCGCTGCTGGTCTACTACCGTGAGTCGCTTGCCGATGCCAACACCATGCCTCCCGCAGCCATGGACGCCTGGCTGGCCTGGTACCGCGCCACACCCGACACCCCGTGCATTGCCATCTGCTCAACCAGCCAGGGCGATGCGGTGTGCAAAGGCTGTGGTCGCACCTTCGAGGAGGTGCAGCATTGGCCGCAGTTGGAGCCAGCCCACAAGCGCATGGTCTGGCGGCGTATCGCACAAGATGGCACGGCCTGGCGCTTTAACCGCTACGCCGAACGCGCCGCCGAACGTGCGCTGCAAGCGCCTGCGTCGGTGAACCCGCCAACCGCGTAGTCGACAAGCCCAGGCGCAGCGCAATCGTCGTCCCAGCCACTTCGTACCATGCACACCACCAGCGACCTGGTGGAACAGCGTGTGAACCAGGCTTGCAGCGGGCGTGCTGCGCTACATCCAGCGCAGGGGCTCCATGTCCACGGCGTGCGTGCTGTTGCCCAAAGTCAGTACGCCCTCTTGCACCGTGGCTTGCAGTTGCATGCTGCGCTGGGCGAGTTGCACCAGGGCCGCGCTGGCTGGCGTGGGTATGCGAAAAACCGACAGGTTGTGAGCGCGGCTGAGTTTGCTCTCCATGCCCCGCCACCACACCTCTGCTGCGTGGTGGAAACAGTACACCACCACTGCATCGGCTTTTCC
>JBIIZY010000046.1:0-16885 GCA_044346035.1 Rhodoferax sp.
CATGGTCACCCGCCTTGAGCAGCCCCATGCACATCATCAGAATGGCCGACATGCCCGAAGCGGTGGACATGCAGGCTTCGGTGCCCTCCATCGCGGCCAGGCGCGCCTCCAAACTGGCCACGGTGGGGTTGCCATAGCGGCCGTAGGTAAAGCCGTCTTCGTCACCGGCGAAGCGTGCAGCGGCGGTGGCGGCGCTGGGCTGCACATAGCCACTGGTGAGGTACAGGGCTTCGGAGTTTTCGCCGTACTGGCTGCGCTCCAGTGCAGCGCGCACCGCCAGGGTGTCGCGGTGCAGCGGGCGTGGGGATCGGGGCTGGGTCATGGCTGGAGCTTTGTAGGTGGACTTCAGTCTTGAAAATTGGGAAGCGCTAGGCGGGAGTTGTCCTGGTCGGCTTCGTCCGCACCCAAGCGGCCGGCGTTGAGGCGCGCGATGTCGGTGGCATTGATGTCGCCGGTGACGTACACGCCATCAAAGCACGATGCATCGAAGCCATCCAAGCGGCCATTGAGTGAGCCGATGGCCCTTTTCATGCCCTCAACGTCCTGGTAAATCAGGGCATCGCAACCGATGATTTCGCGGATCTGCTCCACCGTGCGGTTGTGGGCCACCAGCTCGCTGCTGGTAGGCATGTCGATGCCGTACACATTGGGGTAGCGCACCGGCGGCGCAGCGCTGGCCATGTAGACCTTGCGGGCACCGGCGTCGCGCGCCATTTGCACGATTTCTCGGGAGGTGGTGCCACGCACAATCGAGTCGTCCACCAGCAACACGTTGCGGCCTTTGAACTCGCTGGCTATCACATTGAGCTTTTGCCGCACCGACTTTTTGCGTACCGCTTGCCCCGGCATGATGAAGGTGCGCCCCACATAGCGGTTTTTGACAAAACCCTCGCGGTACGGCAAGCCCAGCAATTGCGCCAGCTGGGCGGCGCTGGGTCGGCTGGATTCGGGAATGGGGATGACCACATCGATCTCGTTGGGCGGCACGGTGGAGATCACCCGCTTGGCCAGCGACTCGCCCAAATTGAGGCGCGCCTGGTACACCGAAATGCCGTCCATCACCGAGTCCGGCCGGGCCAGGTACACGAACTCAAAAATGCAGGGCTTGAGCGTGGGCGACTGCGCACACTGCTGTGCATGCACCTGCCCTTGCAGATCGATAAAGATGGCCTCGCCCGGGTCCACGTTGCGCACAAACTGGTGGGAGGTGCCCTCCAGCGCCACCGACTCGCTGGCCAGCACCACGTTGTCCTGGCTTTTGCCCAGGCACAGAGGGCGAATGCCGAACGGATCGCGAAACGCCAGCACGCCGTGCCCGGCAATCAGTGCGATCACCGCGTACGAGCCTTTGACGCGCAGGTGCACATTGCGCACCGCCGCAAACAAGTCGCGCGGCTGCAGTGGCAAACCGCGGGTGGTTTTTTCGATCTCATGGGCCAGCACGTTAAGCAGCACCTCCGAGTCGCTCTCGGTGTTGATGTGCCGGTGGTCGGTGCTGAACAGCTCGCTTTTGAGGGCGTGCGCGTTGGTCAGGTTGCCGTTGTGCACCAACACGATGCCAAAGGGCGCATTCACGTAAAAGGGCTGCGCTTCCTCTTCGCTGAACGCATTGCCCGCCGTGGGGTAGCGCACCTGGCCCAGGCCGCAGTTGCCGGGCAGCGAGCGCATATTGCGGGTGCGAAACACATCGCGCACCATGCCCTTGGCCTTGTGCATGAAGAACTTGCGTTCTTGCTGGGTGACGATGCCCGCCGCATCCTGCCCCCGATGCTGCAGCAGCAGCAACGCGTCGTATATCAGCTGGTTGACTGGCGCGTTGCTCACGACGCCGACTATTCCGCACATAGGGGGCACCTTCTCAAGGTAAATGTTTCCTGAAATCAAGGGGCAGCGCTGGCTTGACTTGTGCAAGCACGGCCTCAGCCGCGCCAGCACCCACCGACTCGCGCCACGCCTGCGCCTCGCGCAAAGGCGTCAAGCCCACCACCACGGTGACCGCCAGGACCAGCAAGACCGCACGCATTGCGCCAAAGCCAGCACCGAGCACGCGGTCGATAGGCCGCAAGCCCACCGACGTCAACAGCTTGGAGGTCAAAAACGCCAACAGACCGCCGGCAAAAACCACCACCACAAACACCAGCACAAACCCTGCCGCGTAGCGCATCGGCTCTCCCGCGCCCGCCATGGGCAAGCGCGCTCCGACTTCGGATGCGAACCACTGGGCAAACACCACGGCCATCACCCAAGCAGCCACAGACAGGACTTCATGTACCAGGCCGCGCCAGGCACCGAGCGCTACCGAGCCCACCAGCAAAGCCAACAAGACCCAGTCCAGCGCTGCCAACTGCATGGGGCCACTACAGCGTAAGAATCGCCGCCGGGAGATTCAGCTTCTTGATTTTCTCGGCGGCCTTCTCTGCCTCGGCCTTGCTTGCAAACGGCCCCACCCGCACCCGAATCTTTTTGCCCTCGGGTACCTGCACCACCTGTGCATAGGTCTTCAAGCCGGCACGCTCTACTTTCAAGCGCGCCTCGCGGGCTTTGGAGGCATCCAAAAACGCGCCAAACTGCACGATGTACCGGCCCGCCTCGGTGGAGGGCGCAGGCTTGGCGTCCTTGGCAGCTACCGGTTTGGCGTCTTGGGCCACGGTGGGCTTGGCATCTTTAGTCACAGCGGCTTCGGCACTCTTGCTGGCAATGGGCGCAGCCCCGGCGTTGGTGTCTTGGGGCGACTTGGTTGGCGCCGCTTGGGTGCCGGTTGCGGTGGCTGTTTTGACTTCAGACTTGGCGTCTGCTTTGACCTGTGCCACGGGTGCTTGGGGCGCAGGCGCAGGTGTGGTTGCCGGTGAAGGTGACGGTGCGGATGCTGCCGCAATCACGCCAGAGGCCGCGCGCGAAGCACCGGGCAGTGGCGCAAGAGCAGCCACTGCAGCGAGCGGAGCGGTCTGGGCCTTGTCGGGAATTTCGATGGGGATGTCCACGGCAATCGGGCGCGGCTGGTTGTCAAACAGCAAAGGAAAACCCACCACACCCAACAGCACCAACACCGCTGCGCCGGCCAGGCGGTGGCGCGCGCGCTGGCGCAGGGTTTGTGCGCTCTCGGGCGCGGGCGCCGGGGCCGTAGGCTCTTCATTCGACTTGCGGAATTTAAAGAATGCCATGGCTGCCCTGAAGTGGGAAAAAGCGGTTACAGGGGGAGGTGGCGTGATCGCAACTGGGGCACACCTTGCTGCAACACGCCACCGACGGTGTAGAACGATCCGAAGACGACGATTCTATCAGCGGGGTCGGCCGCATCGACCGCTGCCTGCAGGGCCAGCGAGGGGTTGGAAAACGCCCGCGCGCTGGCGTCTTTGCGGGTGTTTTGCGTCTCCCAGGCCTGCTGGAGCTGGGCGCCGCTGGCGGCCCTGGGCGTGGGCAAATCGGTGCAATACCAACGGTCCACCAGCGGCGAGAGCACGGCCAGCATGGGCGCCAGATCTTTGTCGGCCATGGCACCGAACACGGCATGGGTGGTGGGGTAAAAACCCATGGCGTCGAGGTTGGCGGCGAGCGCGGCGGCGGAGTGCGGGTTGTGGGCCACATCGAGCACCAAAGTGGGCTGGCCCGGAATGATTTGGAAGCGGCCCGCCAGTTCTACGGTGGCAAGCCCAGAGCGCACCGCTTGGGCCGTTACCGGCAAGCGCTCACGCAACGCGCTCAACGCAGCCAGCACACCCGCTGCGTTGACCAGTTGGTTGGCACCGCGCAGCGCCGGGTAGGCCAAGCCGCTGTAGCGCCGACCACGCCCGGCCCAGCCCCACTGCTGCTTGTCACCCGCGACATTGAAGTCGCGACCCACACGCCACAAATCGGCCCCCACTTCCAGCGCATGGTCGAGCACACTTTGGGGTGGCACCGGGTCGCTGACCACCACCGGCCGGCCGGTGCGCATGATGCCGGCCTTCTCGCGCCCGATGGACTCGCGATCCGGACCGAGAAACTCCATGTGGTCCAAGTCAATGCTGGTAATGATGGCGCAGTCGGTGTCGATGATGTTGACCGCATCCAGGCGCCCGCCCAAGCCGACTTCCAAGACCAGCACATCCAGCGGAGTGCGGCGCATCACCTCAAAGATGGCCAGGGTGCTGAACTCAAAGTAGGTCAGCGAAACGGCTTCGCCGTCCACCCGAGCGCGCTCCACCGCGGCAAAACCTTCTACCAATGCCTCACCCGCCACCGGCACGCCACTGAGGCGCAAGCGTTCCTCAAAATGCACCAAATGCGGCGAGGTGTACACACCGGTGCGGTAGCCCGCCTGCAGCAAAATCGACTCCAACATGGCGCAAGTCGATCCCTTGCCATTGGTGCCCGCCACGGTGATGACCGGACAGTCAAACCGCAGCTGCATGCGCTGGGCCACGGTGCGCACGCGCTCCAGGCCCATGTCGATGTTTTTGGGGTGCAGGCGCTCGCAGTGCGCGAGCCAGTCGGGTAGGGTGGTGGGTGTTTGCATGGCGCTGCGGATTGTCGCAGGGCTGGGGCAGCAAACTGGGACAGTCCGGTTCGTAAAATCGCCGGATGAGTGCACCCGCCGTCACCCTCTTTGGCATCCCCAACTGCGACACCGTCAAAAAGGCGCGCGCCTGGCTGGCCGAGCGCCAGCAGCCAACCACCTTCCATGACTTCAAAAAGCAGGGTGTGCCCGAAGAGCGCCTGGACCACTGGCTGGCCGCTGTGGGCTGGGAAGCGCTGCTCAACCGCAAGGGCAGCACCTGGCGCACGCTCGATGCGGCAAGCCAGGCCGCGGTGACGGACGCCGCCAGCGCCCGGGCCCTGATGTTGCGGCAAGCCAGCGTGATCAAGCGGCCGGTGGTGGAATGGCCCGACGGCCAAGTGACCGTGGGTTTTGCGCCGCAAGATTGGGAGACGCGGCTCGGTTGAGCGAGGTGCACCGCTGAGCATGGTCCGCAGCGCCCGCCGATTTATGTGGCTCGAGCACAAACGCGTACATGGGCCCGGGGCTCGCGGTCGAGCGCAGCGCGCTACACAGCGCGGAACGGGCCCAAGTGGTGGCGAGCGCCTTCACCTAAAATCGTCGGCTTTCCCCAACCCAGCTTGCCCCATGACCACCTCCCAGATCGACCACGTCAGCGTCACCACCCAGGCCAATGTGTACTTTGACGGCAAGTGCGTGAGCCACACGCTGACGCTGGCCGACGGCAGCAAAAAGTCGGTCGGCGTGGTGCTGCCAGCCACCCTTACCTTCAGCACCGCCGCAGCGGAGATCATGGAGTGCGTAGCTGGCGGCTGCGAGTACAAGCTCGCTGGCAGCGACCAGTGGCTGCGCTCAGAACCCGGCCACCAGTTCAGCGTGCCGGCCAACAGCAAGTTCGAGATCCGTGTGGCCCAGGCCTACCACTACATCTGCCACTACGCCTGAATTGCAGCCGCCTTCACGCTGCGTTTGCCATCCCCACTGAGTTACCCAAGCCCGCGCCACGCACCCACACCATGTCGAACACCATCCTGCAAAACCTCCCCGTCGGCCAAAAGGTCGGCATCGCTTTTTCTGGCGGGCTCGACACCAGCGCCGCGCTGCACTGGATGAAGCTCAAAGGCGCCATCCCCTACGCCTACACCGCCAACCTGGGCCAGCCCGACGAGCCGGACTACGACGAAATTCCGCGCAAGGCCATGCAGTACGGTGCCAAGCTGGCACGCCTGATCGACTGCCGCCGCCAACTGGCGCACGAGGGCATCGCCGCGCTGCAAGCCGGTGCGTTTCACATCACCACCGCAGGCGCGACCTACTTCAACACCACGCCGCTGGGCCGCGCCGTCACCGGCACCATGCTGGTGGCCGCCATGAAGGAGGACGAGGTCAACATCTGGGGCGATGGCAGCACCTTCAAGGGCAACGACATTGAGCGCTTCTACCGCTACGGATTGCTGACCAACCCCAGCCTCAAGATCTACAAGCCGTGGCTGGACCAGCTGTTCATCGACGAACTCGGCGGCCGCGCCGAGATGTCGGCCTTCATGATGCAGGCGGGCTTTGGCTACAAGATGAGTGCCGAGAAGGCGTACAGCACCGACAGCAACATGCTGGGTGCCACGCACGAGGCCAAAGACCTGGAACTGCTGTCCAGCGGCATCAAGATCGTGAACCCCATCATGGGCGTGGCCTTCTGGAGGGATGAAGTCGAGGTTCAGCGCGAAGAAGTGACCGTGCGCTTTGAGGAAGGCCAGCCGGTGGCGCTCAACGGCACGCGCTTTGAGGACCCGGTGGCGCTGATCCTGGAAGCCAACCGCATTGGCGGGCGCCATGGATTGGGCATGAGCGACCAGATTGAGAACCGCATCATCGAGGCCAAGAGCCGCGGCATTTACGAAGCCCCCGGACTCGCGCTGCTGTTCATCGCCTACGAGCGCCTGGTCACTGGCATCCACAACGAAGACACCATTGAGCAGTACCGCGACAACGGCCGCAAACTGGGCCGCCTGCTGTACCAAGGCCGCTGGTTCGACAGCCAAGCCATCATGCTGCGCGAAACTGCCCAGCGCTGGGTGGCCCGCGCCATCACCGGCGAAGTCACGCTTGAACTGCGCCGCGGCAACGACTACAGCATCCTCAACACCGAGAGCCCCAACCTCACCTACGCACCCGAGCGCCTGTCCATGGAGAAGGTGGAAGACGCACCCTTCAGCCCGCAAGACCGCATAGGCCAACTCACCATGCGCAACCTCGACATCACCGACACCCGCGCCAAGCTGGGCATTTACAGCAACGCGGGGTTGCTGGAGCTGGGCAAGGGCGATGACTTTTTGAAGCTGGGGTCCTGAGCCGACTTTAGGGCGCTGCCTGAATGGCCGCTGCCAGCGTGCAGGGGCGCTGGTCTGGCTAAAAGGGCACCCAACTAAGCAGCGCCGCGCCCCAAGTAAGCTGGGGCAATGGCGCGCATCGAAGCCGGCGTGATACCCAAAAGTTCAAGCCCTGGCACTGCGCCGGTGGCCACGTTGTCCACCTTCATCGAGTCCAGGTTGTCGCGGCTCATCAGCGGCACACCGGGCGCGCACTCCATCAGCAGGGCTTGCAAGTAGCCCGCCCAGTGGGGCAAAGGCAGCACGGCGCGGCCACGCCCACCACCCACGCCACTCCAGCCACCGGCCAATTGCACCAGCTGCTGGAGGTTGAACACCTCGGGTCCGCACAACTCCAACACCAAGGGGCCGGAACTGCGTCCGCGACGCTGCAAGCATTGCAGCACCGCCTGCGCCACATCTTCCACCCACACCGGGGCAAAGCGGGCGTGGGCACCGGCCAACGGAACGAAGGGCGCGAGCTTTTGCAAACTGGCAAAGAGGTTGAGGAACTTGTCCTCGGCACCAAAAATCACGCTGGGACGCAAGATGCTGACCTGCACGCCCGGCCCACGCACGTCAGCCTGCGCTTTCGTTTGCGCCATTGCACGATCCCGCAGTTGCGCCTGTTCATGCGCCGGTTCATGCGCCTGCCCATGTGCTTGCCCAATGGCGTGTTCGCCGAGTGACTTGCTGCGCAGGTACTGCGAAGGCGCAGTCTGCGGCGCCGCTGGCGACACACCTAGCGCACTGATATGCACCAGCTGCTGCACTTGGTTGGCCACGCAGGCGCGCGCCAGGCTGCGCGCCAAATCCACATGGGTGCGCTCAAACTGCGCGGCGGTTCCGTGCAAGATGGCAACGCAGTTGACCACCGCGTCGTGGCCGGCCATCACTTGGCGCAGTGCCGCCTCGTCGTGGACGTCGAGTTCCAGCACCGTAAGCGTGGGCAGGTGCATCAGCTTGCGGGCGTTGTTGCGCCGCCGCGTGGGTACCGTGACCGAGGCGCCCGCGCGCACCAGTTTTTCGCACACATGGGCTCCGACAAAGCCACTGCCACCCAAAACCAAAACATTTTTCATGGCGCGAATTTACCGTGTTGCATTCGAGACGGCTGGCGCCAAGGGCAATCGGCCACTGCTGGGGCGTTGGGGGGAAACGCAGGGGACCAGTTGCAGGCCCCGGGTCCATCCGCACACATGGTGCTCTACAACACCACCGGCTCGGGCTCCAGCAGGATGCCAAAGCGCTCGTACACGCTGGTCTGGATGGCGCGGGCCAGCGTCATCACCTCGCCACCGCTGGCGCCCTCGCCTCCGTCGGCCATGCCGCGGTTGACCAGCACCAAAGCCTGCTTTTCGTAGACCCCGGCGCGCCCCACGGTTTTGCCGCGCCAGCCGCAGGCGTCAATCAACCAGGCCGCCGCCAGCTTGACCGAACCATCGGCCAGGCGGTAGTGCACCAGCCGGGGCTCGCGCGCGATGATGTCGGCGCACTGCTCTGCGGTAACTGTGGGGTTTTTGAAAAAGCTGCCCGCGTTGCCCAGCACCGCCGGGTCGGGCAGCTTGGCGCGGCGGATGGCGCAGACCCAGTCAAACATCTGGCGGGCCGTGGGTTGGCTGCACTGGTGTTCGGCCATTTTCTTGTCGATGTCGGCGTAGCCCAGCACCGGCTTCCAAATCTTTGGGATGGCAAAGCGCACCTTGAGAATAAGGGCGCGGTCTTTGAGACCGAGTGGCTGGTGAGCAGGTGCGCCGGACATGGGCACGCTGCTGTGCTTGAACACCGAGTCGCGGTAGCCAAACGCGCACTGGCCGGCATCGAGCGAGAAGGTTTGGCCTGACTGCAAATCGATGGCGTCCAGCGAATCGAAACGGTCTTGCAATTCCACCCCGTAGGCGCCGACGTTTTGCACCGGCGCCGCACCCACCGTACCAGGAATCAAGGCCATGTTTTCCAGCCCGGGCATGCCCTCATCCAAGGTCCATGCGACGAAGTCGTGCCAGTTTTCCCCCGCCCCGGCTTCTACGATGTAGTGCTTGGCCGTCTCATGCAGCAGTGTGCGGCCTTTGATTTCTACTTTGAGCACCAAGGGCTTCACATCGCCGGTGAGTACCAGGTTGCTGCCGCCGCCCAACACAAACTTTTCCTGCCGCGCCAGATCGGGGTCAGCCAAAACAGCCAACACGTCAGCCTGGCTGGTTACGCGAACACATTGCCGGGCTTTGGCAACAATGTGGAAGGTGTTGCAGCCTTGTAAGGCAAGGTTTTTCTCGACTAACATGCGCTGATTGTCTCACCGCAAAATCCAGTCCCACCATGCCCTCATTCGATACGGTCTGCGACCCCGATCTGGTCGAAGTACGCAACGGCGTTGACAACACCACCAAAGAAATTCAGACCCGCTTTGACTTCAAAGGCACGTCAGCGGCCATCGAAATCAAAGACAAAGAAATCACGCTCACGGGCGATGCCGATTTTCAGTTGCAACAAATTCAAGACGTGTTGCGCAACAAGCTCACCAAGCGCGGCGTGGACGTGCGGTTTTTGGATGTCGGTGCGGTGCAAAAAGCGGGGGGCGACAAGGTGCGACAGGTCATCAAGGTGCGCAGCGGCATCGAACCCGAAACCGGCAAAAAAATCCAGCGGCTCATCAAAGACAGCAAGATGAAAGTGCAGGCCGCCATCCAGGGCGACGCAGTGCGGGTGACCGGCGCCAAGCGCGACGATCTGCAAGCGGCCATGGCCTTGATCAAAAAGGAGCTGCCCGATGTCCCGCTCAGCTTCAACAACTTTCGGGACTGATACCGTCCCAGCGGATCACCGGGGCTTGCCCTCTCCCGCGGGCAGGACTCGGGCTAAGGCTTCGGCGACACCCAGCGCGCCCAGGGCCAGCAGGCCAGCGCGTTAGCCTACGACTTGGGCGACTTGGAATTCTGTCCCAGCCGGGACTCGGTGCCTTTGACCAAGCGGCTGATGTTTTCAGCGTGCCGCCACATCAGCAAACCGGCCATGGCAGTGATGGCCACGGCCACCTGCGCGTCCACCGCCCACGCCACGCCATTGCCAAACAGGTAGTACATGGGCGCGAACACCGCTGCCGCCAACGACGCCAGCGACGAGTAGCGGAAGAAAAACGCGATCAGCACCCAAGTCGCCGCGGCCGCCAGCCCCAGCCCCCAGTGCACCCCCACCAGCACGCCCAGCGCAGTGGCCACGCCCTTGCCACCGGCAAAGCCAAAAAACACCGGGTACAAATGGCCCAGAAACGCAGCCAACCCAACCAGCGCCACGGTGCCATCGCCCAAGCCGTAAGGCGCGCCAAACCACTGCACCAGCGCCACCGGCAACCAGCCTTTGGCAGCGTCCAGCAGCAGCGTGACCACTGCAGCCGCCTTAGACCCCGAGCGCAGCACATTGGTCGCCCCTGGGTTCTTGCTACCAAAGGTGCGCGGATCGCGCAGCCCCATGGCCCGACTGACCAGCACCGCGAAGGACAAAGACCCGATCAGGTAGGCCAACAGCGCAGCCACAACAGGAGCTAAAGAAAGCAAGGAAGGCACAGGTTGGTCTCCAGGGAATCGGTTGAGGGCTTGGGCCCTACTCGGCCAAGGCGCACTGTACTGGCTTGGCGTCCAGCAGCGTGCAGCAGGCCTGGGGCGCAATGCCAACCAAAAACCCCCGGCGCCCGCCGTTAATCAGTATCTTGGGCAGCGCCAATATGGTCTCTTCGATGTACACCGGCATGGCGCGGCGGGTGGCAAACGGCGAGGTGCCGCCGACCAGGTAGCCGCTGTGGCGCTGGGCCACGTCAGGGGCGCACGGCTCCACCGATTTGGCGCCAATCTGGCGCGCGAGGTTTTTGGTGGACACCTTGCGGTTGCCGTGCATGAGCACCACCAGCGGCTTGGCGTCCTGGTCTTGCATCACCAAGGTCTTGACCACGTGGAACGGGTCCCAGCCCAGCACCTGCGCGCTGTGCTGCGCGCCACCGTGCTCCAGGTACTCATAGGGGTGCTCACTGAAGTCAACCCGCTGCGCGCGCAGCAGCTGGGTTGCGGGGGTTTCGCTGACGTGCTTTGCCATGCCAAAAACGCCCCGCGCGCCTACACCGCAGGGTCGCGGATCTCCCAGCGGATGGCGTCGATCTTTTGCAAAAGCTCGGCGGGCAAGGTGGTGCCCCAGGCGTCGATGTCCTCGTCGAGCTGCGCCAGCGTGGTCACGCCGATGATGGTGCTGGCCACCTGCCATTTGGTATAGCAAAACGCCAGCGCCAGCTGGGTTGGACTCAAACCATACTCCGCCGCCAGCGCGTTGTAACGCAGCGCCGCCGTAAACGCCTCTGGCCGGCCCCAGCGCTGCTTGCGCATGGACTCAAAACGCGCCAATCGTGCGGCCGCCGGAGCGCCCGGTCCGGTCAGACCGGTGTGGTCGTATTTGCCGGTGAGCAAACCAAAGGCCAGCGGCGAGTACGCCAGCAAAGCCACCTGCAAGCGGTGCATGGTTTCATCCAGACCGTTCTCCACCGTGCGGTTGAGCAGGCCATAGCAGTTTTGCACCGTGGCAACGCGCGGCAGGCCCAGCTGCTCGGCCACGCGCACGAACTCGTGCACGCCAAACGGCGTCTCGTTGGACAGGCCGATGGCGCGCACCTTGCCAGCCTGCACCAAGGTCTGCATTGCCCGCAACTGCGACTCGATGGAGTGGGTCTCGGGGTTGTCCTTGCTGGGGTCGAAATACATACCGCCAAACATGGGCACCGTGCGTGCAGGCCAGTGGATTTGGTAGAGGTCAATCACATCGGTGCGCAGCCGCTGCAGGCTGGCCTCGCAGGCGGCGATGATGTCGGCGCCGGTCAGCAGCGGACTGCCGTTGCGAATCCAGGGCATGCCGCGCGAGGGGCCGCACACCTTGGTCGCAATCACCACTTTGTCGCGTGCGCCCGGCGTGGCGTGCAGCCAGTCGCCAATGATTTTCTCGGTGGTCTGGAAGGTCTCGGGCTTGGGTGGCACCGCGTACAGCTCGGCGGTGTCAATGAAGTTGATGCCGCGCTCCAGCGCGCGGTTGAGGATCTGGTAACTGCCAGGTGCATCCACCTGCTCCCCAAAAGTCATGGTGCCCAGGCAAATGGGGCTGACGTGCAGGTCGCTGGTGCCGAGTTGGATGTTTTTCATGCTCTTGATTTTAGGTGGCAGACCGCGCCGCCCGCGCCTCTTCCTGCAGGCGCAGCACGCGCCGCTGGACCTTGCCGGTGGTGGTCATGGGCAAGGCGTCCACGAACTCAATCTCTTTGGGGTATTCGTAGGGCGCCAACCGCCCCTTCACATGGCCTTGCAATTCGGCAACCAGGCGCTGCTGCTGCAGGTCCCACGCTGCAGGATCGGCGCCACCACCAACCACCCAGTCCGGCGACAAGACCACATAGGCCTTGACCAGCGCGCCGCGCTCGGCATCGGGCTTGGGCACCACTGCGGCGTTGGCCACCGCCGGGTGCTTGACCAGGCAGTTCTCGATTTCGCCGGGCCCGATGCGGTAGCCCGCCGACTTGAACACATCGTCGCTGCGCCCTTGGTACCAAAGGTAGCCTTCGGCGTCGCGCAAAGCCAGGTCACCGGTGCGGCACCAGTCGCCGCTGAACTTGTCTTGGGTGGCCTGCGGGTTCTTCCAGTACCCCAAGAAAAAGATCGGGTCGGGCTGGCCGTGGATGTCCAATCGGTGCAGCGCCACCTCGCCGACTTGGCCCGTGGCGCATTCCACGCCCTGCTCATCGATGACCGCCACCCGGTGGCCGGGGTAGGCCATGCCCATGCTGCCGGGCTTGGGCTTCCAGTGCAAGGCGCAGTTGCCCACGATGTAGTTGATCTCGGTTTGGCCGAACATCTCATTGGGCGTCACGCCGAGCTGCTCCTGGCAGTAGCCAAACACTGCGTCGCCCATGGCTTCGCCCGCGCTCATCAGGGCCTGCAGCCGCAGCCCAAATTGCTGCGCCACCGTGCGCTGGGCACTGCCGGGATAGGCCTTCATCAGGGCCTTGATGGCGGTGGGAAACAAGAAGGTGTGGGTCACGTTGCAGCGCTGCATCAATTCGAGTGCGGTGCGCGGTGCAAAGCGCCCGCCGAACGCGACGATGGTGCAACCGAAGTACAGCGTGGGCAGCAAGGCGTCCATCAAGCCACCGGTCCAGGCCCAGTCCGCCGGGGACCAAAACACCGCCTTGGACGACCGCGCGCCCTTTCCGTCAAAGCCAAACCAGTTTTGGCTGCACACAAAGCCCGAGAGGTTGCCAATGAGGGCGCGGTGCGGAATCAAGGCGCCCTTGGGGTTGCCGGTGGTGCCGCTGGTGTAAATCAGCACGGCCGGATCGTCGGCCGCCGTGGGTAGCGCGGCAAAGTGCGCGGGTGCGGATTGCAAAGCAGATGCGAAATCCAATTGCGCAGTGCCAGTCGATGGTGCTCCGTCAGACCCGACAACCCCGCCAGCGACATTGCGTGCAACGCCGCCATGGGCGCCGAGCGCCGCCACGCCAATGACGCTGCGCAAAGTACGCACGTCATTGCGTGCCAGGTTCAAGGTCTCTAGGGCGCTGGCGTCAGCAATGGCCACTGCCGCCTCGCTATCGCCCAGCCGAAACGCCAGCGCCTCCGGCCCAAACAACATGGACAGGGGCACCGCCACCGCGCCCATTTGCAGCACCGCCATGTAGGCCACCGCCGTCTCAAAGCGTTGCGGCATGACGATGGCCACCCGATCGCCCCGCGCCACGCCCAGACCGGCCAAGACGTGCGAGAGCCGGTTGGCCGCGTCCTGCAACTGCGCGTAACTGTGGCTGTGCAGGCTGCCGTCAGGCAACAGCGTACGCACCGCCACGCGCCGCGCGCTGGCCGACGCAGCGGCCCAGCGGGCACTGCACACCTGCGCCATGTTGAACTGCGCGGGCACCTCCCAGCCAAAGTTGGCATGCAGTCGGCGGTAGCCTTCCGGCGCGCCAACCGCAGGCACCGTGCGCCCTGCGCGCTGGTCTGGCCTGCGCTCGGTGCGCGGGTTGGCTGCGCGTGCGGTGCGCAAACCCGGTTCGCGTGTTGCGCGCACGCTGGGCTTGCGTGCGGTGCGCTTGTCGCTCTGTGGACTCTTGGACACGGTGCGCCTCCTTATGATTGGGCGAATGTACCAAGCCAAACGCCACCCCCGCAGCGACTACCTGCCCATCCGCAACCTGCGCTACCACGCCCTGGTGTGGGGCCAGCCCCAAGAAGGTCAAGCGCCGTGGGTGCTGGTACATGGTTGGATGGATGTTGCTGCCAGCTACCAGTTTGTGGTGGATGCACTGGCGCAAGACCACTACCTGATCGCGCCTGACTGGCGCGGCTACGGACAAAGCCAAGCCGGTCCCGAAGGCACGCCGCAGGTGGACAGCTTTTGGTTCGCCGACTACCTGGCCGACCTGGACTTTTTGCTGGACCACTACGCCCCCAACCAGCAGGTCAACTTGGTGGGCCACAGCATGGGTGGCAACGTGGCCATGCTCTATGCCGGGGTGCGGCCTGAACGCATACGCCGCTTGGTCAACCTGGAAGGCTTTGGCATGCCCGCCACCGTGCCCGCGATGGCACCGGGGCGCTACGCCAAGTGGATGGACGAGCTCAAAAAATTCCATGCCAACGCGGTCGGCCTGCACCGCTACGACAGCGCCGATAGCGTGGCGCGCCGCCTTATCAAAACCAACCCGCGCCTGGCACCCGACAAAGCCGCTTGGCTGGCGCGCCAGTGGGCGCGCGAGGGCGCCGATGGCATGTGGGAGATTCAAGGCCATGCGGCCCACAAACTCAGCACCCCGCTGCTGTACCGGGTTGAGGAGGTGCTGGCGATGTACCAGCGCATCACCGCACCGGTGCTGGCCGTGGAGGCCTCCGACAGCGGGCCCGACCAGTGGTGGAAAGGCGCCTACACACTCGCCCAGTACCACGAGCGCTTGCAGTCGGTTCCCAACGCGAGGGTCGCGCGCATAGACAACGCCGGCCACATGCTGCACCACGACCAGCCCGAGGCGCTGGCCGCCCTGATGGAGGGTTTTCTGGCGTGAGGCGGGAACTAAAATAGCCGGCCAACCAAAACACACACCAGGACGCCCACCATGGAAGCAGAACGCATCAACCTCATCGGAACCCAACTCGCCGACCTCAGCGGCCGCGCGCTGGCGCTCCGGGGGTATCTTTGACTACCCTGCCAAAGCCGAGCGACTGCGCACCGTCAACGCCTCCCTGGAAGACCCCAGCGTCTGGAATGACCCCAAGCGCGCCCAAGAACTGGGCAAAGAAAAGAAATCCCTAGACGCCACCGTGCTCACCCTGGACAACCTGGAGCGCGAGCTGGCGGACAACGCCGAGTTGTTTGAGATGAGCAAGGAAGACGGCGACCAAGCCGGGCTGCTCACCATCGAAACCGAGACGGCCAAGCTGGCCGAGACCATTCAGGGGCTCGAATTCCGGCGCATGTTCAACAACCCCGCCGACCCGCTGCCCGCGTTTCTGGACATCCAAGCCGGTGCTGGCGGCACCGAAGCCTGCGACTGGGCCAGCATGCTGCTGCGCCAGTACCTGCGCTACGCAGAACGCAAAGGCTTTAGCGCGACCGTAGAAGACATCTCCGACGGCGACACGGCAGGCATCAAGAGCGCCACCATCAAAGTGGACGGTGAGTACGCCTTTGGCCTGCTGCGCACCGAAACCGGCGTGCACCGGCTGGTGCGCAAGTCACCGTTCGATTCCTCAGGCGGACGCCACACCAGCTTTGCCAGTGTGTTTGTGTACCCGGAAATTGACGACTCGATCGAGATCGACATCAACCCTTCCGATGTGCGCGTGGACACCTTCCGCGCCAGCGGCGCCGGTGGACAGCACATCAACAAAACCGACTCGGCCGTGCGCCTGACCCACCTGCCCACTGGCATCGTGGTGCAGTGCCAAGACGGGCGCAGCCAGCACAGCAACCGCGACGTGGCCTGGAAGCGCCTGCGCAGCCGCCTGTACGACTTCGAAATGCGTAAGCGCATGGAAGCCCAGCAAAAACTCGAAGACACCAAAACCGACGTAGGCTGGGGCCACCAAATCCGCAGCTACGTGCTCGACAACAGCCGCATCAAAGACCTGCGCACCAATGTGGAGGTGTCAGCCACCCAAAAGGTGTTGGACGGGGACCTCGATGTGTTCATTGAAGCGTCGTTGAAGCAGGGCGTTTGATGTCACTTGAAGCCCTGATCTTCGACATGGACGGCACCATGATCGACTCCATGCCAGCCCACAAGCAAAGCTGGTGGGAGTTCGCCCGGCGCAAGCAGCTCAAGGTGGACATGGACGACTTGATGCGCCGCACCACCGGGCGCACCGGCGTCGAGTGCATGCGCGACCTGTTTGGCGACTCCGCCATGGACGAGGCGCACGCGATGGCCCTGGTGCACGAAAAAGAAGCGGTGTACCGCGAGATTTTTTCGCCCGTGTTTGCCGAGGTGGCGGGCTTCCAGGCCTTTTTTGACCACGCGCACCGCCGCGGCTTGAAGCTCGGCGTGGGCACCGCAGGCGACCGCCACAACCAGGCCTTTGCCTACCAGCACCTGCGCATGCCCATCGCACCCATGGCCACCGTAGGCGGCGATGAAGGCCTGCCGGGCAAGCCCGAACCGGCCATCTTTTTGGAAGTGGCGCGGCGCATCGGTGCCAACCCGGCGCACTGCATCGTGTTTGAAGACGCGCCGCTGGGCATCGAGGCGGCACGCCGCGCCGGCATGCGCGCCGTGGGCATCTGCACCAGCTACACCGCCGACGAGTTGGCAGGGCCGCATGTGATCGCCCAAGTGCCCGACTACCACGCACTGATGAATCTGAATTTTCTGGAGACTTACCATGCTGCACACCCCCACGGATGACACCGCAGGCGCGGCCTCGGCCCGCGTGATTCACCGCAGCGACTACAGCGCACCCGCGTTCTGGATCGACACGGTGGACCTGTGCTTCGACCTGGACCCCGCCAAGACCCGCGTGCTCAACCA
>JBIIZY010000205.1:0-5036 GCA_044346035.1 Rhodoferax sp.
TTCCTACTGGCACCGCCGCGCTCGGTGTCGTTGCGGGCGCCTCAAGGAGCGACACCACATTGGACATGGTCGGCGCTCGATCGAGCCACTGGGGCTTGAGTGTCGCAACGACAAAGTAAGCCGCCAACAACACGGTCACGGTTTGCGAAAACACCAACCAAAATCTTCTCATAGGGGCAAATTGTAGGCTTCAGTGCAGATCCCTATACAGTGGTGCCATGCACTCTCATGGCCCGATTGCCGCCAAACCATTGGTTATCTACATCGAACCCGATGCGCCTGCCAAGCCACCCACAGGCGCTGCCTGCAATGGTTGTGGTGTGTGTTGCGCGGCCGAGCCCTGTCCCGTGGGCATGACGCTGTTTCGCAAACGGCGTGGTGCCTGTCCGGGCCTGCTTTGGGAGCCACAACACAAGGTATACCGGTGTGCCGTGGTGGTGCAGCCTGAGAAGGTTGCGCGCATGGTGCTGCCCGCGCAGATGGGCTTTGCTGCGCCTTTGCTGGCCCGCACCTTGGCATGGGGCGCCAAGCGTTGGATTGCCGTGGGAGTCGGCTGCGACAGCGCCCTCGAGGTGGTATCACCGAAAATTGCGGTGTCGCATGATTTGGAGAATCAACCATGATGCAGCGAGCACAGCTGGTGTTGGCCTTCGACGCCTTGTTGCAACCCGAGCGGTTCAAAGACTATTGCCCCAATGGCCTGCAGGTCGAAGGCTGCGCTGAGGTCCGAACGCTAGTCTCCGGTGTGACCGCGAGCCTGGCACTGATTGAGGCCGCAGTGGCCGCCCGGGCCGATGCCCTGGTGGTGCACCACGGCCTGTTTTGGCGGGGCTACGACGGCCGAGTGAGCGGGTGGATGCGTCAGCGCTTGGGTTTGCTTTTGCAGCACAACATCAACCTACTGGCCTACCACCTTCCATTGGACGCCCATGACACCTTGGGAAACAACGCCCAGCTCGGCGCACTGCTCGGATGGACGCCAACTGCACGGTTTGGTGAGCAACAGCTTGGTTGGCTTGGCGAGCCTGTGGACGGACCAATTGCCAGCGCCCGCGTGCTGGCAGACCAGGTTGCAAATGCGCTCGCTCGCGATGTGACCTTGGTGAGCGCGAGCACGCGGCCGATACGCTACATCGCGTGGTGCACTGGCGGAGCACAAAGCTACTTCGAAGCCGCCATCGCAGCGGGCGCCGACGTGTTCGTGACCGGTGAAATCTCCGAGCCCCAGGCCCACTACGCGCGAGAGTGTGGCGTGTCGTACCTTGCATGCGGTCACCATGCGACCGAACGCTATGGTGTGGCCGCAGTTGCCCAACAGGTGGCGACGCAGTTTGGTCTAGAGCACGTCTTTATTGATATCGACAACCCAGCATGACAGAGTACGACGTGATCGCCCCGATAGCCATCACCATGGGCGATGCCGCTGGCATTGGACCCGAGATCATCGTCAAGGCGTATTGCGAACAACCGGATTCCACGCGCGCTTGTTTTGTTGTGGGCGACGTGCACACCATGCGCCGTGCTGCGGCGCTGCTACACCAAAAAGGCGTGTGCGAGTCGGAGCTACCCGTAGTGATGATTGAGGACCCGAACGCATGCCGGGCATTGCCCACCCCCTGTATTGCGGTACTTCAGGCGGCAAGCCCCTTGCAGGCGCTGCCGTTCGGGGAGGTCAATGCTGCCGCCGGTGCCTTTGCAGGTGCTTGTATTGTGTGGGCTGCGCAGGCCGCAATGCGCAACCAGGTTGCTGCAATCGTCACCGCACCGATACACAAGGAGGCCTTTGCTGCTGCGGGCGATCCTTACAGCAGGTACCCAGGACACACCGAACTGCTGCAGGCGGTCGCGGCGCAGTTTCAGGCAAAGCCGATATCGCACATGCCGGTGCGCATGATGCTGATGAACGAACAAATTCGCACGGTGTTGGTAAGCATCCATTTGTCATTGCGCGACGCGGTTGCTGCCGTGACGTACGAGCGGGTGTTGGAGACGCTAATGGTGACCCACGCCGCTTTGCACAAACTGCTGGGGCGACCACCCCAAATCGGTGTCGCCGGGCTCAACCCCCACGCGGGCGAAGGCGGTTTGTTTGGTCGGGAGGAACTGGAGGTAATTGCCCCGGCCATTGCGACTGCCCGCCAGTCTGGCTGTTCTGTCAGCGGCCCCTGGGCGCCCGACACCGTGTTCATGCGGGCAAGGCATGCTTGCGGGCGGGTGCCCGCCTTTGACGTGGTGGTGGCGATGTACCACGACCAGGGTTTGATTCCAGTGAAGTACCTGGGTGTTGAGCAGGGGGTGAACGTCACCCTCGGACTTCCCCTCGTACGAACCAGCCCCGACCATGGAACCGCCTTCGATATTGCTGGTACAGGCAGGGCCGATGCCAGCAGCTTGGTCGCAGCCTTGCGAGCTGCCCGAAAGCTAACTACTTTTTGAGGCTGTCGCGAATTTCACGGAGCAACACCACCTCTTGGGATTCGGTCACCGGTATTGGCGTTGGAGCCTCTGCAGGGGCGTTTCGCTTGAGTCGGTTGATCTGCTTGACCATCAAAAAAATGATGAACGCAAGGATGAAAAAATTCAGCGCGATCGTAAAAAAATTGCCGTACGCAACTACCGGAACTCCGGCTTTTCTCAGTGCTGCAAGGGTGTTCTCGGTCCCGGCTGGCACCGAGCCCACCACCCAGTAGAGGTTGGAGAAATCCAACTTACCCAACACCGAGCTGATAGCAGGCATCACCAGATCGCTGACTACGGAGTCGACCAGTTTCCCAAAGGCACCCCCGACCATCACGCCCACTGCGAGGTCAATCACGTTGCCCTTGACCGCGAATTCCTTGAACTCTTGCATCATTCCCATCGACTTGGTCTCCTGTGGCGCGTTGCCGGTTGCGGTGTGGGTTTACCCGGCCCGTCGGGTGAAAAACCCCTCACGCTAGCGACCAAGTTGTCGCATTTGCGTCAGCTACAATCCTAGCTCACCTTTGTACTGAAGTTCATTGAGGATTCTCATGAGTGAAACCCACGTAGCGACCACGCAGGTCGACTCCAGCAAGAGAACTTGGCTGATCGCATCAGGATGCGCTGGCGCCGTGGCAGGAGTCGCTACCGCAATTCCTTTTGTTAGCAGTTTCCAACCGTCAGAGCGCGCCAAAGCGGCAGGGGCTGCAGTCGAGGTCGATATCGCCGCTCTCAAGCCGGGTGAGAAAGTGACAGTTGAATGGCGAGGCAAGCCGGTTTGGGTGGTTCGCAGGACCCCTGAGCAGGTTGCTGCTTTGAGCACCCTGACTGACCAATTGGCCGACCCCGAATCCAAGCGCAAGCCTGATGAGTTCACCCCCGAGTACGCACGCAATGAGGCGCGTTCCATTCGGCCCGATGTGTTCGTTGCGGTAGGCATTTGCACGCACTTGGGCTGTTCACCTTCCGACAAGTTCCAGCTGGGCGCCCAGCCGTCCCTGCCAGATGACTGGAAGGGCGGATTTTTTTGCCCATGCCACGGTTCCACCTTTGACATGGCTGGACGCGTGTTCAAGAACAAGCCTGCACCAGACAATCTCGAAGTTCCACCCCACATGTTCCTCTCCGACAGCAAGCTGCTTATCGGTGAGGACAAGAAAGCCTGAGGCGCGTGACCATGGCATCTTTTAAAGAGGTTTCCCCCAATGCTTCGGCGGGTGAGCACGTGACGAACTGGTTTCAGAACCGGTTCCCGACTGCTTTTGAAGCGTACCGCGTTCATATGTCGGAGTACTACGCGCCCAAGAACTTCAACTTTTGGTACATATTTGGTGCCTTGGCCATGCTGGTCTTGGTGATTCAAATTGTGACTGGCATTTTTCTGGTCATGCACTACAAGCCTGACGCGGCTTTGGCGTTTGGCTCTGTGGAGTACATCATGCGTGATGTGCCATGGGGATGGCTGATTCGCTACATGCATTCCACTGGTGCGTCGGCATTTTTTGTTGTTGTGTACCTGCACATGTTTAGGGGCCTGATTTACGGTAGCTACCGCAAGCCACGTGAGTTGGTCTGGAT
The DNA here is from genome assembly GCA_044346035.1 of Rhodoferax sp. Classification (GTDB taxonomy): domain Bacteria; phylum Pseudomonadota; class Gammaproteobacteria; order Burkholderiales; family Burkholderiaceae_C; genus Allorhodoferax. The sequence goes on from JBIIZY010000205.1 coordinate 4,039, forward strand.
CTTTGGTTGCGCTATTTTTCTCTGCCTGATGGCGGAGGCTTTCATGGGTTATCTACTTCCCTGGGGACAGATGTCGTACTGGGGCGCACAGGTGATCGTGAATTTGTTTGCTGCAATTCCATTTGTTGGCCCTGACCTCGCGCTGCTCATCCGCGGAGACTATGTGGTCGGTGATGCAACCTTGAATCGCTTCTTCAGTTTCCACGTCATCGCGGTGCCACTGGTCTTGCTTGGGCTGGTGGTGGCCCATCTGCTGGCGTTGCATGATGTGGGGTCGAACAATCCGGACGGTATTGAAATCAAAGGCCCTGACGCACCCAAAGACGAAAAAGGGCGCCCGTTGGATGGCATCCCATTTCATCCCTATTACACAGTGCACGATATCTTCATGGTGAGCGTGTTCCTGATGGTGTTCACCGCGATTGTGTTTTTCGCACCGGAGTTTGGCGGCTACTTTTTGGAATACAACAATTTCATTCCTGCAGATCCGCTCAAGACGCCCTTGCACATCGCTCCAGTGTGGTATTTCACCCCGTTCTATTCCATGCTTCGCGCCATCACCAATGAAATGATGTACGCACTAATCCTGTGTGTTGTTGCGGCGGCGGCGTTTGGTGTATTCAAGGCCAAGCTGCCTGCTGTAATGAAGGCGGTCATTGCGGTGTTGGCTGCTGGCTTGATCGCAATGATGCTGTCAATTGACGCCAAGTTCTGGGGCGTCGTGGTCATGGGCGGTGCCGTTGTTATCTTGTTTTTTCTGCCCTGGCTGGATTACAGCCCGGTCAAGTCCATTCGCTACCGCCCCACTTGGCACAAGTACGTTTACGGCTTGTTCGTCATTAACTTTTTGATCTTGGCTTACCTGGGCGTCAAGCCTCCCTCATCGGTTGGTGAGCGGATCTCGCAGTTGGGTACCCTGTTTTACTTTGGATTCTTTCTACTGATGCCGTGGTGGAGCCGTATGGGTCAGCCCAAGCCTGTGCCTGCGCGCGTCAATT
>JBIIZY010000047.1:0-16859 GCA_044346035.1 Rhodoferax sp.
CTCATTGACCATCTGGCGCACAGGGCGCAGGGGGTGATCGGCAGGCACAAAGTCGTCCAAGCGGCGCATGGAAAACAGGCTCTCGGTGAAGGTGTCGGCTCCGCGCATGGCTGGATCGGGTTCGTGGGGATGGCTCTATTGTCGAACAGGGGTGGCCCATTCAGAGGATCGGTCGAGGTATTTCAGCAGCCTGCTAAGCCGTTGCGCCGCCCCCAAAACCGTTTTGGCGCCAGGCTTCGAATACCGTCACCGCGACGGCATTGGACAGGTTGAGGCTGCGCTGGCCCGCTCGCATGGGCAATCGCAGGCTTTGGCCGGGGCCAAAGCAGGCCCGCACCGCGTCTGGGATGCCCCGGGTTTCCGAGCCGAAGACCAACCAGTCACCCGGTTGAAACGCCACGTCGAACGGGCTGCGGGTGCCCCGCGTGGTGAGGGTGAAAAGCCGTGCAGGGTCGGGTTGGGCGTTTGCCAAAAAGTCGGGCCAACTGGCATGGCGCTGCAGCGTGGCGTACTCGTGGTAGTCCAATCCGGCGCGGCGCATGTGCCGGTCGTCCATCGAAAAGCCCAGCGGCTCCACCAAATGCAGTGTGCAACCCGTGTTGGCCGCCAAGCGGATCACGTTGCCAGTGTTGGGCGGAATTTCGGGCTCGACAAGAACGATCTGGAACATGCTGCATTATTTACGCAGGGCAGGTTCAGGCTTCGGTGCGTGCAAACACCACCCCGGTAATGTGCTTCGCACCTGCGCTGCGCAGGGTACTCGCGGCGCTGGTCAGGGAGGCGCCACTGGTCATGACATCGTCGAGCAGCACGATGCGCTTTTGTGCGACTTCGGCGCGCCGGCCAGGTTCAATTGCAAAAGCCCCCGCCACATTTTTGAGGCGCTCTTGGCGCGGCAGCGCGCTTTGTGGCGGCGTATGGCGCAAGCGCAGCAACACATCGGGCTGTACCTTGGTCGGATCCAGCGCCCGGGCCAGCAGCAGCGTTTGGTTGAAGCCGCGCTCTTGTTGGCGCTGCGCGGCCAGCGGCATGGGAACCAACCAGTCCGCGCGGTCGATTGCAGGCTCCACCCAGGGTGCGCTGCGCAACAGGGTGGCGAAGCTGCGGGCCCATCCGGTGCGTTCATGGAATTTGAAGTCCACTACCAAGGCCGACCACGGGTACGTGTATGAGACCGCCACCACCACCTGATCCAGCGGGCCTTGGCCTTGGTGCGCGCAACGGGTGCACAGGGGTTCGCCAGCGTTGACGACCAGCGCGCAGCGTTGGCAGCGCGGACGGGGTTGGGCAAATCGGGCTACGCACTGCTCGCAGACAGGCTGCGCTGGCCAGGCGTGGCACACCGCGCATTGGCTCGCAAGCCGCTTTGCTACCTGGTCTAGTGCGGCAAAAAGCATGCGGCCAATATACTCGCGGCCACCCTTTTCCAGCCCCATGACTACCCAGCGCCCGCCCACCATGGATTCCCAAGCCGCTGCGCGGTGGCGCAGCATGGCGCTGCCCCAGTCTGCTTGGTTGCACGAGGAAGTTGGGCGCCGCATGGAGGACCGTCTGCAATGGATCGTGGCACAACCTAAGCGGTGGGCGCATTGGCACCCTTTGCGTGGTGGTACGCAAGCGCATGGCTTGGTTTCCAAGCGCTATCCGCACGCAGAATGCTTGGTGTTAGAGGATGAAGCGCTGTTGGAGATTGCAAAAGAACGGTTGCAGCCCGCCTGGTGGCGCACCGCCCGGTGGCTGGGACCGAAACTGAGTTTTGCGAGTGACTCTGACCCCGTCGATATGGTGTGGGCCAACATGGCCTTGCACATGGATGCGGACCCCCAAGCGCTGATTGCACGCTGGCACCGCTCGTTGGCGGTGGACGGTTTCTTGATGTTTTCTTGCCTGGGCCCGGACACCTTGCGTGAGCTGCGCGCGCTCTACGCCGCGCAGGGATGGCCCGCGCCATGCCACGCGTTCACCGACATGCATGACTGGGGCGACATGCTGGTGCGCGCAGGCTTTGCCGAGCCGGTCATGGACATGGAGCGCATTACCTTGAGTTTCAGCGCAGGTCACAGCGTGTTGGCGGAGTTGCGTGGGCTGGGCCGCAACCTGAACCTTGCGCGCTTTCCATCTTTGCGGGGCCGCGCGTGGCGCGATCGCTTGTGCGCCACCATGGAAGAGGGGTTGTCCAGACCCGGCGAATCCGGCCGGCTGGTGCTGACCTTTGAGGTGATTTACGGCCATGCGTTTAAGCCCAAGCCCAAGGCCGCTCTGGAGATTAAGCCGCAGACCACGTTTTCACTCGAAGAAATGCGCGAAACGCTGGCCCGTGGAAGGAAATAAGGGGGCATTGTTTGGGGCCTGTTTGGCCCCAAACGCTCGGCTACAATTGCCGCGATTCAGCCTGGCTCGACGCCCCCGCGTTTGTCTAAAGCAGCCGACAACCGGTGCATGCAGCACAAGAATATTCGAAGCAATAAAGAGGTAAGAACGATGAAAAGCGTTTTCAATTGGGTGACTTCATTGATGCTGGCGGGAGGCACTTGGGGGCTATCCGCTGCGTTGACGTCGGCACATGCAGTGAACGACTTGCCCGGTGGGCCCGCTGTCAACCAGTTGAATTTGCCACCCGCCGTTACCAAGATTGCACAAGAGCAGCAGTGGCTGCATTGGTTCATGCTCATCGTGTGCACGGTGGTGTTTGTTGCAGTTTTTGCGGTCATGTTTTATTCCATTTGGAAGCACCGCAAATCGGTCGGCCACAAGCCCGCCCAATTCCACGAAAGCGTTGCCGTCGAAATTGCCTGGACGCTCGCGCCCTTCGTGATCGTGGTGGTGATGGGCTTGATGGCGACCAAAACCGTGGTTGCCATGAAAGACACCACCAATGCGGACCTGACCATCAAAGTCACTGGGATGCAGTGGAAATGGGGTTACGACTACATCAAAGGTGAGGGCGAGGGCATTGCATTTGTCTCGACCCTTGACAGCACGCACCGCGCGCTCTCCGATGCGGGTGGCCCGAAGGCCGGTGAGCCAGTTGACGACTATCTGCTGAAGGTGGACCAGCCGCTGGTGGTGCCGGTGGGGAAGAAGGTGCGCATCATCACCACCGCCAATGATGTGATCCACGCTTTCATGGTGCCTGCCTTTGGCATCAAGCAAGATGCAATTCCCGGCTTTGTGCGCGACACTTGGTTCCGCGCTGAGAAGGTCGGCGATTACTACGGTCAATGCGCTGAGCTGTGTGGCAAAGAGCATGCCTACATGCCCATTCACGTCAAGGTGGTGTCGCCCGAGGATTACTCTGTGTGGGTGGCTGCAGAGATGAAGAAGCTTGCAGCCAAGGCGGACGATCCCAGCAAGGTGTTTACGCTGGAAGAAAGCCTGAAGCTGGGTGAAAAAGTTTATGCCGCCAATTGCCTTGCCTGCCACAAGCCCGATGGCAAGGCGGTGGACAACGTGAAGGCACTTGATGGTTCCGCTGTGGTGCTGGATGCAGACAAAGCCAAGCAGATCGCGATTTTGCTCAACGGCCAAAACAACGGGGCGATGCCCGCGTGGAACACCCTGAGCAACACCGACATCGCGGCTGTCATTACGTACACCAAGAACCACTGGTCGAACAAGACCGGCCAAGTGGTGCAACCGGCTGACGTGCTGGCGATGCGCAAGTAATCGCGCTGGCTCCGTACCATTTTCGACACCGATTAGTGCACTGACAAGGAAATCTCTATGAGCGCAGTTCTAGGCCACCACGATCACGCCCATGACGATCACCACGACCACCACGCGCCCACGGGTTGGCGCCGTTGGGTCTTTGCTACCAACCACAAAGACATTGGTACGCTGTACATGATCTTCAGCTTGACCATGCTGATGTTCGGCGGCGTTTTGGCCTTGGGCATCCGCGCGGAGTTGTTCCAGCCCGGCTTGCAGTACGTCAACCCCGAGTTGTTCAATTCGCTCACCACCATGCACGGTCTGATCATGGTGTTCGGCGCCATCATGCCGGGCTTTGTCGGATTTGCGAACTGGATGATCCCGCTGCAGATTGGCGCCTCCGACATGGCTTTTGCGCGCATGAACAACTTCAGTTTTTGGCTGATGGTTCCTGCTGCCGTGATACTCGCCGGGTCGTTCTTTATGCCCGGTGGAGCGCCCGCTGCAGGCTGGACGCTGTACGCGCCGTTGACCTTGCAGATGGGCCCCAGCATGGATGCGGCCATTTTTGCGTTGCACATCCTGGGTGCGTCCAGCATCATGGGTTCCATCAACATCATCGTGACCATTTTGAACATGCGCGCGCCCGGCATGACGCTGATGAAAATGCCGATGTTCGTGTGGACTTGGCTGATTACCGCCTACCTGCTGATTGCAGTGATGCCGGTGTTGGCGGGCGCCATCACCATGACGCTGACCGATCGCCACTTTGGCACCAGCTTCTTTAACCCCGCCGGCGGCGGCGATCCGGTGATGTACCAGCACATTTTCTGGTTCTTCGGTCACCCCGAGGTGTACATCATGATCTTGCCGGCGTTCGGTATCGTCAGCCAGATCGTGCCTGCCTTCGCTCGCAAGCGGCTCTTTGGTTACGCATCCATGGTGTATGCGACTTCGAGCATCGCGATTTTGTCTTTCATCGTGTGGGCACACCACATGTTCACCACCGGCATGCCGGTGACCGGCCAGCTGTTCTTCATGTATGCCACGATGCTGATTGCGGTGCCCACTGCGGTCAAGATCTTCAACTGGATTGCCACCATGTGGCGCGGCTCGATGACTTTTGAGACGCCAATGCTGTTTGCAGTGGGCTTTATTTTCGTGTTCACGATGGGTGGCTTCACCGGCCTGATTCTGGCCATGGCCCCGATTGACATCCAGTTGCAAGACACCTACTACGTGGTGGCCCACTTCCATTACGTGTTGGTGGCGGGCTCGCTGTATGCCATGTTTGCGGGCTACTACTACTGGTGTCCCAAGTGGACCGGTGTCATGTACAGCGAAGTGCGCGGCAAGATCCACTTTTGGTGGTCCTTGATTGCATTCAACCTGACCTTCTTCCCGATGCACTTTTTGGGTCTCGCCGGCATGCCCCGTCGCTACGCTGATTACCCCATGCAGTTTGCCGATTTCAATGCCATCGCTTCTGTGGGTGCCTTTGCATTTGGGTTGGCCCAGGTGTATTTCATTGTTTTCATCGTGATTCCTACCATGATGGGCAAGGGTGAGAAGGCACCACAAAAGCCTTGGGAAGGTGCGGAAGGGTTGGAGTGGGAGGTGCCGTCTCCCGCACCGTTCCACACGTTCGAGAATCCGCCCAAGCTCGATGCCACCGCGACCAAGGTGATCGGCTGATATGGCCAAGACCCGCGAGCAAAAACGGTCGAACGCCAAACTGGGGTGGATTCTCGCTTCGGTGGTGGCGGTGTTTTTTGCCGGCTTTGTCGCACGCGTTACTCTGTTTGGAGTCTGAACGATGAACTTGGCGGGTCTCAACCGGCACATGCTGCGCAAGCTTGCGGTCATCACCGTGGGTATGTTTGGTTTCGGTTACGCGTTGGTGCCTTTGTACGAAGCTATTTGTGAAGTAACGGGTATCAATATCCTGGCCATCGGAGAGCAGACATTTACCACCGGCAAGTCCAAACTGCCTGCCAACACCCAGGTGGATACTTCCCGGACCATCACCGTGGAGTTCGACGCGAACTCCCGCGGACCATGGGACTTCAAGCCCGCACAGCGTTCCATGCAGGTGCATCCCGGTGAGCTTGCCACGGTGATGTACGAGTTCCAGAACATTCAAAACCGGCGCATGGCGGCCCAAGCAATTCCTAGCTATGCGCCCAAACAGGCGCAAGCCCATTTCAACAAGTTAGAGTGTTTCTGTTTTAGCCAGTACACGCTGGATCCGGGCGAGAAAAAGTCTTGGCCCGTGGCCTTTGTGATTGATCCCAAGTTGTCTAAAGATGTAACGACCATCACCCTGTCGTACACGTTTTTTGAGGTGGGTGGCAAGACGCCGCCGGCGCCGGTCGCTGCGGTCGATGCACCCCTGGCGCGTTTGGCAGGTTCCTGATGGCGCGGGGTAGGTTGGGCACCTTCTTGCACAGTGTGAAGGTCGTTGCTTGGTCGTTTGTAGGTATCCGCAGCAAGCAGGGCTACCAAGATGACCTGTCGCGGGTGAACCCGTTGCATGTCGTGTTCGTGGGTTTGGTCTCGGTCGTGCTGATCGTGGTCGGGTTGATTGGGTTGGTGAATTGGGTAGTCGCAAAATAGGGCGCAAGCCCCGGGGCGGCATAGATTGTTTTGCAAGGAATGGAGCTGAAATGAGTTCAACAACACAGGGCACAACCCCGTATTACTTTGTGCCTGGCCCATCGCGCCACCCGGCAATGGCTGCCTTCGGCCTGTTTTTTGTCATTCTGGGTGCCGGCCAATGGGTCAATGGTGTTGAGTGGGGCAAGTACGCCTTGTTTGCCGGGCTGGCGGGTTGGCTGTTTGTGCTGTACCAATGGTTCAGTGACGCTATCGCCGAGAGCCAAGCGGGGCAGTACGGCAGCAAAATTGATTTGTCTTACCGTTGGAGCATGAGCTGGTTTATTTTCTCCGAGGTCATGTTCTTTGGTGCGTTTTTTACTGCACTCTGGTGGGCGCGGTCGCACTCGGTTCCAGCCCTGGGCAGCCTAGAAAACTCGCTGTTGTGGCCTGACTTCAAGGCGGTCTGGCCAACTGCGGTAGCAGGCGCCACAGCGTCCCCTGCGGGCATTGTGGAACCGTTTAAAACCATCGGCCCTTGGCCGCTGCCGACCATCAACACCGCTCTGTTGTTGACCTCGGGTGTGACCCTCACGGTGGCGCACCATGCACTCTTGGCTGGTAACCGCGCCCGCACAATTTTGTTCATGTGGTTCACCGTGGTGTTGGGCGCTGTGTTTCTGCTGGTGCAGGGCTATGAGTACTACCACGCGTACGTTGACCTTAACCTCAAGCTCAGCTCGGGCATTTTCGGGTCGACCTTCTTTATGCTGACCGGCTTCCACGGCTTTCATGTGCTGGTGGGCATGCTGATGCTGCTCTTTATCACCTTGCGCCTGCAAAAAGGCCACTTCAGTGCCCAGCGCCATTTTGGTTTTGAAGGCGCAGCTTGGTACTGGCACTTCGTGGACGTGGTCTGGTTGGGGCTGTACGTCTTGGTGTACTGGGTGTAAGCCTCTGCCCCGCGCAAAAAAGGCACCGCGCGCGGTGCCTTTTTTGATGCTGCGTTGGGAGCCCGCGCTGTGGCCGCTTAGCGTGCTTGCAGTGCCCCACTTGGGCTGATCCAGCCGAGCTGCCAAGAAACCAAAATGCACACGAACAGCACAATGGACAACAGCACCCGAAGTGCCAGCGCGCGCGCCATCCGCTGCGAAGGCTGCGTGGTGTTTTGGGGTTTGCCGCCCCGCATCATGAAAAACAAAGCCACCGCAAGGCTGCTCAAGATGGCGAGAAAGGCGAGCGCTACAAGGTATGTCATGGACAGGATTATGAAGTGACTCACCGGCCCCGCGCCCTGCTGCTGTTGCTGGGGGCTCTGCTTGCCTTTTTGGTGACCCTGGCCCTGGGAAATTGGCAACTCAACCGCGCTGCCGAGAAGCGCTCCCTGGAGTTGGCCTTGCAGGCTGCCGAGCGCAAGCCGGTGGTGGATACAGCCGCGCTGTTGGACGTGCCCGATGCCACGGTGTTCAACCGGCAACGTGCTGTGCTGCAAGGGCGTTGGCTTGCGCAGCACACGGTGTATTTGGACAACCGTCAGATGAACGCCAAGGTCGGATTTTTTGTATTGACCCCACTGCAGCTCCAAGACAGCACTGCCCACGTGTGGGTGCAGCGGGGCTGGGTGGCGCGCAATTTTCAGGAGCGCACCGCGCTGCCAGACATCGAAACGCCTACAGGTTTGGTCACCATTGAGGGCCGCATAGTCCCGCCCCCGAGCAAGCTTTACGAGCCGGGGTCCGCATCGAACGGTGCCATCCGGCAAAATCTAGACCTAGAGCAATTCAAGGCGCAGACCGGCTTGCTGGTGCTACCGGTAACTCTGCAGCAAACCGGTGCCGCCAGCGAGGGCCTGTTACGGGAGTGGCTGGCTGTGGGCCCGGGTATCGACAAGCACTATGGATACGCATTCCAGTGGTTTGGCTTGGCGGTTCTGATTGCCCTGCTGACGCTTTGGTTCCAAGTGATTCAACCTTATCTGCACCGTGCCAAGGATTCGACGCCCCATGTCTAGCAGCCGACCCGAAGACGACACCCCGCTGGGGTTGACGGTGCATTCCATGCCAACGCCATACCTGCCTGAGGCGCAGGAGCGCAAGCGAACCGTGGTGGGTCGCTGGAAGATGATGTTGGTGTTTTTGATTTGCGCCGCGCCAGTCATTGCCTCGTACACCACGTACTACCTCATTCGGCCCGAGGGGCGACGAAACTACGGCACGCTCATCCAGCCGCAGCGCCCGATGCCGCCTATTACCGGCACGCTGCTCGACGGTACGCCGTTTGCGCTGCAATCGCTCAAGGCGCAATGGCTGCTGGTCACCGTTTCGTCTGGCACCTGCGATGCGCAGTGCGCCAACCACCTGTACTTCCAGCGCCAGCTGCGTGAATCTCTGGGCCGAGAGAAAGACCGCCTGGACCGCGTTTGGTTGATTACCGACAACGCCCCTGTGCCTGACGCCTTGCTCCCCGCGCTGCGCGGCGCTACGGTGGTCCGCGTTGCGCAGAGTGCGGTGCAGACGTGGCTGCTGCCCGATACTGGGCAGTCACTTCCAGACCACTTCTATGTGGTGGACCCCATGGCGAACTGGATGATGCGTTTTCCCGCGGGAATTTCAATCGATAACGCCTCCAAGTTCAAGCGTGACCTAGACCGCTTGCTGCGCGCGTCCGCAAGTTGGGACCAAGCGGGACGGTAGACAACCACGATGCAAAACGACTTGTACGACCTCTCGCCCATCGTGCCCCTGCTGCTGGTGGGTGCAGCCATCGCCGCCTTGCCCGTGCTGTGGGTTGTGTGGCGGCATCGGCATGCGTCGCTGGGTGGGCGTATGCACGCACTGACCTTGGTGACCTTGTTTTTGACCTTCGATCTCATTTTGTTTGGCGCGTTCACGCGGCTCACCGACAGCGGCTTGGGCTGCCCGGACTGGCCCGGTTGCTACGGCAGCGCGAGCCCGGTGGGTGCGCGCTCGCACATCGCGGCTGCCCAGGCGGCGTTGCCCAGCGGACCGGTTACCCACGGCAAGGCATGGATCGAAATGGTGCACCGTTACCTGGCCACAGGTGTCGGCGCGCTGATTACGCTGCTGGCCGTCGCCGCTTGGTGGATGCGCCGCAGCCACGGGCAGCGCGATGCAAGCTTGCATTGGCTGGCAACTGCCACCTTGGTTTGGGTCTGCGTGCAGGGCGCGTTCGGTGCATTAACGGTCACCATGGGCCTCTTTCCCGCCATCGTCACCATGCACCTGCTGGGCGGGTACACCTTGTTGGCCTTGCTGGTGTGGCAGGCGGTGCGCGGTGGCCGCCTGCACGGCAGCTACCCGGCGCCTACCACAGTGTCTTGGGCCCTGCGGGCTGGCGTGGCGGGGGCGGTGTTGGTACTGGTGTTGCAGGCCGCGTCGGGGGCTTGGGTGAGCACCAACTACGCCGTGTTGGCCTGTACCGAGTTTCCTATGTGCCAAGGGCAATGGTGGCCTGAGATGGACTTTGCCGAGGGCTTTCAGTGGTGGCGTCCCTTGGGGCTGGACGCCCAAGGCAACTCGATCAGCTTTCAGGCAATCACCGCCATCCACGTCGCGCACCGGCTTGCTGCGGTGGTGACCGCAACCGTGTTGCTGGTGCTTGCCAGTCGCTTGCATCGCACGCCCAGGTTGCGCACAGCGGCGCGGTGGCTGGCTGCCTTGGTGCTTTTGCAGATCGCAACCGGCCTAAGCAACGTGGTGCTGGGTTGGCCCCTGGTGGCCGCTGTGGCGCATACCGGTGGTGCAGCGGCAATGCTCGGCGTCTTGGTGTGGGTCATGGCGAGCACCAGCGCTGCTTTGCCGGTGCCAACCCGCGTTCAGGCTGCCATCGCGCCGGCCGTCAAACGGAGCAATTGAATGACCGCAATGGCCGCGCCTGGCGTGCTTTCCGTACTGCGCCAGTTCTATGCACTGACCAAGCCGCGGGTCATCCAGTTGATCGTGTTCTGTGCCTTGATTGGTATGGTGCTGGCCGTGCCTGGCATTCCAACGCCGGCCGATGTGTGGCTCGGTGCCGTCGCCTGTTTGGGCATTTACTTGGTTTCAGGTGCTGCCGCTGCGTTCAACTGTATTGTTGAAAAAGGCATTGATGCCAAGATGAAGCGCACGGCCTGGCGGCCCACTGCCCGTGGCGAGCTTAGTGACCGGCAAACCCTGCTGTTTTCGGCCGTGTTGTGCCTGGCGGGCTCATTGATCCTGTACCTGTGGGTGAACCCCTTGACGATGTGGCTCACCTTTGCCACGTTTGTGGGTTATGCGGTGGTGTACACCGTGATCCTCAAACCCCTCACGCCGCAGAACATCGTGATCGGCGGTGCCTCGGGCGCCATGCCACCGGTGCTGGGATGGACTGCCATGACCGGCGCAGTGGGGCCCGAGGCGCTGATTCTTTTCTTGATTATTTTTCTTTGGACGCCGCCACATTTTTGGGCCTTGGCCCTTTACCGGGTCGAGGACTACCGCAAGTCGGGGCTTCCCATGCTGCCAGTCACCCACGGCAGCGAGTTCACCCGGCTGCACATTTTTCTCTACACCTTGCTGCTGTTTGCGGCCTGCCTGCTTCCTTTTGTGCAGGGCATGAGCTCGTGGCTGTACCTCGCCGTGGCGGTGGGCCTCAGTCTGGCCTTTTGTGGCTACGCTTGGGTGCTGATGCGGCGCTACTCCGACGCGCTGGCGCGCTCCACCTTTCGGTTTTCCTTGGTTCACCTAACCTTGCTGTTTGCGGCCCTGTTGCTGGACCACTACATTTTTTAGGACCACCATGCACAAGCGCACCCTACTGAAAACCACGCTGCTTCTTGCAGCTTCCCTGGGCGCGTTGGCTGCCTTGTCTGGTTGCTCGGAGACCAAGCCGTCCTTCACGTCTATCGATGTGACGGGCGCGGACTACGCAAAGGATTTTGAGCTCACCGACCACAACGGTCAGGTGCGCCGGCTGTCTGACTTTGCTGGGAAAATCGTGGTGGTGTTTTTTGGGTACACCCAGTGCCCGGATTTTTGTCCCACCACCATGACCGAATTGCTTGAAGTCAAACGGGCGCTGGGCCCAGATGGTGAGCGTTTGCAGGTGTTGTTCGTCACGGTTGATCCGGCCCGCGACACCCCCGAGGTTTTGAAGGCTTATGTCAGCAATTTCGACCCGGCGTTTTTGGGCGCGTACACCACGCCAGAGCGGCTGGCCGCGTTGGCCAAAGACTTCAAGGCCTACTACAAAAAGGTGGAAGGCCCCACGCCCACCAGCTACACCATGGACCACTCTGCGGGCAGCTATATCTACGACACCAAAGGTGCGCTGCGCTTGTTTACCCGCTACGGCAGCGGGGCATCTGCGCTGTCCCAGGATATCGCGCAGTTGCTCAGGCAGGCTTCCTGATCGCGCGGCGCTGTTGCCGCTGCGCTGCGATCAGGCGTAGCTTGCCAAGGCTGTTTTCATTTTCTTCATGGCAGCAACCTCGATCTGGCGGATGCGTTCGGCGCTGACGCCGTACTCGTTGGCCAGGTCATGCAGCGTCATGCCGCCAGAGTTGTCGTCGTTCACCTTCAGCCAACGTTCCTCCACGATGCGCCGACTTCTGGCGTCTAGGCAATCAAGCGCGGCGGCGATGCCGCTGGTGGCCAGTACGTCGCGCTCGCGCGCTTCTAGCATGGCGACTGGTTCGTGGTTGGTGTCGGTTAGATAGGCAATGGGTCCGAAGGTTTCCTCGCCATCGTCGGATGGGCTAGGGTCTAGCAGCACATCGCCGCCAGACAAACGCGCCTCCATTTCGATGACCTCTTCGGGCTTGACGTTGAGCTCGCGGGCCATTGCGGCGACTTGGGACGGGTTGAGCGTATCGCGGTGGGTTCCGAGGTCGGCCGCGGCGTCATCGTTCTTGAAGCGCTGCTTCATGGAGCGCAGGTTAAAAAACAGCTTGCGCTGCGCCTTGGTGGTGGCCACCTTGACCATGCGCCAGTTTTTGAGGATGTACTCATGGATCTCGGCCTTGATCCAATGCAGGGCATAGCTCACCAGGCGTACGCCCTGGTCGGGGTCGAAGCGCTTGACCGCCTTCATCAGCCCGACATTGCCCTCCTGAATTAGGTCGCTGTGGGGCAGGCCATAGCCCAAGTACTGGCGGGACACCGAGACCACGAGCCGCAAGTGAGATAGCACTAACTTACTGGCGGACTCTAGGTCGTTCTCAAACTTGAACTTGCGTGCAAAGCGTTGCTCTTCCTCGAGGCTGAGCATTGGCAAGCGGTTGGCTGCCGAGATGTAGGCGTCAAGGTTGCCCAGAGGTACCACCACCGCCCAAGGGTTGGCGGGCGCGACAGCGGTGTGGTTGGCAAGCGTCAGGTTCATGGAAATGCTCCCAAAGAAACAAGCAAGAATGTTAGCACTCTACCGACAAGAGTGCCAAAGCCCCGACTGCGGCGCCGTTTTTGTCGCAGGGGCGAGTATGTGGGTCGACGCCGACTTGCAGACACACCACAATCGCCCCCCAAAGTACGGGCGCTGCATTTGGCTCCCGTGTTGCGAACCCTGGCCATCGACTGGCCAGCACCCAAGGACATTTCCATGGCATTTTTCAAGAGTTACAAGGGCACCACCAACCGCAAGTTGGTGCGCCTGGAGCGTCTGATCTGGACACTGATTTATGGCGGCTTGTTGGCAATAGTCTTGGGCTACTTTGTGGACAGTACCCAGGGCGCAGGCGGGGCTGCCTTGTATGCAATTGGTTTGCTGGTCGCCGCGATGGGCGTTGTGCTGGTGTATGTGCGCTCACGTTTGCGCGAAGAAAGGTAAGTGATGGAACTGCATATCAATGGAGCCGCTGTGTCGGTGGACGCCGAACCCGACATGCCGCTGTTGTGGGTGTTGCGCGATAGCCTGAACATGACCGGCACCAAGTTTGGCTGTGGCATTGCCGCATGTGGCGCCTGCACCGTCCACCTGGATGGGCAGGCAGTGCGATCCTGTGTGTTGCCGGTTGCCGCGGCACAGGGCAAAAAGATCCGCACCATCGAGGCGCTGGGCAGCGCAGACAAGCAGCACGCCTTGCAAAGCGCTTGGATCGCCGAACAGGTTCCCCAATGCGGCTACTGCCAAAGCGGCATGCTGATGGCAGCGGCAGCGCTGCTAGAGCGCAATCCCCGCCCCAGCGACAGCGATATCGACGCAGCCATGACCAACCTGTGCCGCTGCGGAACCTACCAACGTGTGCGCAAGGCCATCCACCGTGCGGCCAACACCGCGCAAGGGAGCAGCACATGAGGCGCCGCACCTGGATACTCAGTGCGCTGGGCGCCACAGGCGCATTGGTGGTTGGTTGGAGTGTGTTGCCCCAGCGTTCTCGGCTTGGTAGTCCGTCCACCATGCCGCCGACCGAGGGCGACGTGGGCCTTAATGGATGGATCAAGATCAGCGCGCTGGGGCAGGTGGTGTTGGCGATGCCACGCAGCGAGATGGGCCAGGGCGTGCACACCGCGCTGGCGATGTTGGTCGCCGAGGAGCTTGATGTCGCGCTCGAGCAGGTGCGGCTGGAGCAGGCCGGGCCCGACAAGATTTACGGCAACGTCGCCATGTTTGTGGCATCGCTGCCGTTCCATCCGCTGGACTCGGAAGGCCGCCAGCCACCAATGACGGTGCGCGTGGGCGAATGGATGGTGGGCAAAGTCGCGCGCGAGCTGGGTATCAGCGTGACGGGCGGTTCGTCCAGCATCGCAGATGCGTGGGAGCCACTGCGCTTGGCTGCAGCATCGGCCCGCGCGCAACTGCTGGCGGCGGCGTCCAAGCAATGGGGCCTGCCGGTGGCGCAGTTGTCCATCGCCAACGGCACGGTGCGCGGGCCCAACCAGGCGGCGCACTTTGGTGTGCTCGCCGCAGCAGCTGCACAAAGCCGGCCCGATGCCGTCACGCCCAAAGATCCGAAGGACTGGAAGCTGATTGGCCAGGGTTTGGCACGCACTGACATTCCCTCCAAGACCCGGGGCGCAGCCGTTTACGGACTCGATGTGCGCCTGCCGGACATGCTGTACGCCACGGTGGTGATGTGCCCGCAAATCGATGGCACGCTGGTTTCCGTTGACGACGCGCAAACGCTTGCTATGCCCGGTGTCAACAAGCTGGTCAAGCTCGACGCCATGGACGGCGCAACAGCTGGTTTTGCGGTCGTCGCGAAAACCACTTGGCACGCGCGCAAGGCCGCCGCCGCAGCGCCCGTGCAATGGGGGCCGCGCACGCAGGGTACGCTCAACACGGAACAAATTTCCAAAGCAATTTCGGCGTCGCTAGAGCAAGAAAGCGGGTTCGCGTTTTACGACAAGGGCGACACGGTGGCGGCAGAGGCTGCGGCCGCCAGCATGGTCCGAGCCCGTTACTCTGCGCCCTACCTGGCGCACGCCGCCTTGGAGCCCATGAACTGCACGGCCCGGGTAAAGGCGGGCGAAGTGGACGTGTGGGTGCCCACGCAGGTGCCCGATCAGGCGCGCGCAGCGGCTGCGCGCGCAGCGGGCGTCGACGCCGAACAGGTACGCGTCCACGTGACACAACTTGGTGGCGGTTTCGGGCGCCGCCTGGAGGTGGACTTTGTGGCGCAAGCGGTCACGGTGGCAATGGCCTGTGACGGCAAGCCGGTCCAGCTGTCCTGGTCGCGCGAGGAAGACATGCGCCACGACTTTTTCCGCCCCATGCATGTCGCCGACTTGCGGGCGTCCATTGACGCCCAAGGCAAGGTGCAGAGCTTGCGGATCAAGTCGGCGGGTGACGCCATCACGCCGCGCTGGATGGCGCGCACCCTGCCTGCCTTGGCTGGCCCGGTAGACATGCCTGACAAAACGACGGCGGAGGGCTTGTTTGATTTGCCCTACGGCATCGACCACCAACACATGGCCCACGTAGCGACAACCTCGGGCGTTCCCGTGGGCTTTTGGCGCTCGGTCGGCCATTCGCACAACGCGTTCTTTTCGGAGAGCTTCGTTGACGAACTGGCGGCACACACGGGCCAAGATCCGCTCGCCTTTCGGCGCAGCTTGTTGGCCCAGGCCCCGCGCTACCTGGCGGTGCTGAACCTGGCCGCACAGAAGGCCGAATGGGGCAAGCCCTTGCCGCCAGGGCATGCGCACGGCGTTGCCTTGCACAAGTCCTTTGGCAGCATCGTTGCACAGGTGGCGCAGGTCTCGATAGAGGACGGCCAGCCGCGGGTTCACCGCGTGGTGTGCGCTGTGGACTGCGGTACGGTGGTTAACCCCGAGACAGTTTCCCAGCAAATGGAAGGTGCTGTGGTGTTCGGTTTGACTGCTGCGCTGTATGGCCGCATCGACATAGAAGATAGCGTGGTCAAGCAGTCCCAGTTCACCGACTACCGCATGTTGGGCCTCGCCCAAGCGCCCCAGGTGCAGACCTACATCGTGCCCAGTCAAGGTGCGCCCACAGGTGTGGGTGAGCCGGGGGTGCCGCCGATTGCGCCAGCGGTGGCCAATGCGCTGTTCGCCTTGACCAAAAAGCGCCAGCGCGCGCTGCCGTTTCAGTTGTGACCACGCGTAGCCCGGGCCGCAGCCCGGGCTACGTGGTGGGCACGTAACTGGTGGCCCATGTCGAAAGGCTTTCCAAAGGCATGGGCCTCGCGAAGTAGTAGCCCTGCGCATAGGCGCAGCCCATGTCCTGCAGCACGTTGGCGGTATGCAGGTCCTCGATGCCTTCGGCCACGGTATCCAAATCGAGTTTGCGAGAGAGCTCCAGCGCAGACTTGATGATCTGAAAACTTCTCCCGGATTCGTGCATCTGCTGCACAAAACTCTTGTCGACCTTGATGCTGGAAAACGGCAGGGTTTGCAGATAACCCAAGCCTGCGTAGCCGGTTCCAAAGTCATCCAGCGCAACCCCCACCTGCATGCCCCGCAGGGTTTGCAAGTTGTGGCTGACCGCAGCGATGTTCCCGATCACCGCGGTCTCGGTCAGCTCTATGTGAAGGTCTTGCGGCGCCATGCCATGCGCTTGCAGGCGCTCGGAAATGAACTCCAAGGTGCCGGGGTTGCACAGTTCGGCGGCAGACAAGTTCACGCTGACAAATGGCGTGGTGGGCATGGTGCTGCACAGGGCGCGTAGGGCGGGCCAGTCGCGCATGGCCCGCTCAAGCACCCATTGGCCAATGCGGTGGATCACGCCGGTTTTTTCTGCAACCGGAATGAACTCGTCGGGGCTGACCATGCCGATGGTCGGGTGGCGCCAGCGCACCAAGGCTTCAAAGCCGGCCAGTGCGCGCCCGGGCAGTGTCACGATGGGTTGGTAGTACAGCGTGAGTTGTTCTGCATCGATTGCGTTGGCCAGATCGTGCGCCAGCATGAGGGTGCGCACTGCGGCTGAGTGCACATCGCGTTCGGCTGCGGGAGCCGCTGCATCGCCTGCCGGGTTGTGGTCTGCGTTGGTCGGGGCGGCGTTGGCGCTGGTCGTGCGAAACCGCTGCAGAAGAATGCGAAGGAGGTACTGAATGACGGGGTCGGCGCGTTCCAAAAGCCCTTGGACATGTGCGCGGTCGATGCGCAGCAGGCGTGTGGGCACCAGGGTGCGCACGGTCGCTGTGCGTGGCTGGCGGTCAAGCAGTGCCACCTCGCCAA
>JBIIZY010000206.1:0-5028 GCA_044346035.1 Rhodoferax sp.
CGCCGGGGGTGGCGCCGGGTGGCGGCGTGCAAAAACGCCAGCAGCAAACGCGCATACCGCTCCATGGAGCCCGACACATCCACCAAAAACACCAGCGGCGCCAACTCGCTGCGGCGCTGCCTGCGCGGCAGCACGGCGGCATCGCCGTCAAAGCGCACGGTTTGCCGCATCACGCCCGACCAATGCAGCCGTGGCCCGGTGTGGGCTTTGCGGGTGCGGCGTCCGGCAAAACGGGGCAGGGGAAGCGGAATACCGCGCACCAGCCCTTCCACCAAACGGTACTCGGCGGCGGAGAGCTGGTTGAAGTCGGCATGGCGCAGGCGCTCTAGGGCGCTGGCAGTCATGGCGGCGTCGAACTCGATCTTGTGTTCGTCTTTGCTGGGCATGGCCTGCTGTGGCGTGTGCTTGCGCGGGGTCAGCGCCTCGCGCACACGCGGCCTGCGTTTGCTGGGTTCGGCCTTGCCCTCGGCGCTGGGCAGCATTTGGGCCAGCAGTTTGTTGGCCATGTTGGGGTCTTTGAAAAAGACGTCAAACAGCTCGCGAAACACCATGCGGTCTTGCTCGCGGCTTACCAGCACCGCTTCGAGCGCGGCCCCCACGTCGGCCTTGCTGGCCAGGCCCATCAGCAGCGCCGCGTCGTGGGCCAGCGCAATGCGCGCGCTGTCCACTTGCACGCCAGCGTGGCGCAGGGTGCGCCCAAACGCTGCGATGTTCTGCGCAAGCTTGCCGCTGCGCGCGTCGCCCAGGTTCATAGGTCTTCGGGTGCCAGCAGGGCTTGCGCCATGTCGGTGTTGAGCGCGGCAATGTCGTCACGCTGTTTGAACATGATGCCCGCCGTGTCGCTGATCACCTCGGGGTCCAGCACCAAGGTGTCCAAGGCGATCAGCGCGCGGGCCCATTCCACCGCCTCGGCGATGCCGGGCGCGCGCTGAAAGGCGTTGGCAAAAGGCTGCTGACGCAGACGCGTCACCACCATGGCGACCTGCGCGGACAGCTGCTCGCTGGCCTGAGGCACCTGGGCGCGGATGATGGCCAGCTCGCGCTCGCGCTCGGGGTAGTCCAGCCAGTGGTACAGGCAGCGGCGCTTGACCGCATCGTTGAGTTCGCGGGTGCGGTTGCTGGTCAAAATGGTGACGGGCTTGTAATTGGCCGACACCGTGCCCAGCTCTGGAATGCTGACCTGGTATTCGCCCAGGTACTCCAGCAAAAAGGCCTCAAAGGGTTCGTCGGCCCGGTCCACTTCATCAATCAGCAACAAGGCGCCGGGTGCCGGGGCCTGCAGCGCCTGCAAAAGCGGGCGGCGCACCAAGTAGCGCTCTTGGTAGACCTCTTGCTCCATGCGCGCCACCTGTGCCTCGGTGCTGTCCTGCGCGCTGCTTTGCAGCCCGGTTTGCGCCGCGCGCATGTGCAGCAACTGCGCTGCATAGTTCCATTCGAACAGGGCTTCCCGTTGCTCCAGTCCGTCGTAACACTGCAAGCGGATGAGGGCGCGCCCCAGCGCCTGCGACAGCGCCTTGGCCAGCTCGGTTTTGCCCACGCCGGGTTCGCCTTCGAGCAGCAAGGGCCGCTGCAGCTTCAGTGCCAGAAACACGGCGGTGGCCAGCCTGCGCTCGGCGAAGTAGCCGACCGAGGCAAGTGCAGCCATCAGCGCGTCAATCGAAGCAAATGTCGTCATACAACAGGTCCATGGAAAAAAGGCTCCGCGCCCAGAGGCTGCGGAGCCCTTGCGGACACCAGCCCGGCTTAGCCCAGTATCTTGGCCACCGCCCGCTGCGTCTGCACGCTGATGAGGTTGGCCCGGTAGGCCGCACTGGCGTGGAGGTCGGCGTTGAGCGCCGAAGCATCGATGGCCACCGATGCCGCCGACTGTACCGTGAAGCTCTTGTTGAGCGCGTCTTCCAGCCCTTTGTGGCGGAACACGCCCTGGCCGGCACCCGTCACCGCCACCCGCACGCCCGAGGCGGTTTGCGCCACAAACACGCCCACCAGCGCGAAGCGCGACGCCGGTTGCACGAACTTCATGTAGGCCGCGCCCTTGGCCACCGGAAAGCTGATGGCTTTGATGAGTTCGCCGTCGTTCAAGGCGGTAGTGAACATGCCCAGAAAAAAGTCGTCGGCCGCAATCTTGCGTTGCGTGGTGTGTACCGTAGCACCCAAGCCCAGTACCGCGCTGGGGTAGCAAGCGGAAGGGTCGTTGTTGGCCACCGAACCGCCCAGCGTGCCCATGGCGCGCACCTGGCGGTCGCCAATGTGGGCTGCCAGGTCGGCCAGTGCCGGAATGGCCGAACGCAGCTCGGCGTGGTCGGCCACTTCGCGGTGGCGGGTCATGGCGCCAATGACGAAGGCATCGCCCTCGCGGCAGATGCCAGACAGCTCGGGAATACCCGCCAAGTCGGCCAGCGTGTCGGGCTGCGAGAGGCGCTGCTTCATGGAGGCCAGCAAAGTTTGCCCGCCGGCCAGCACCTTGGCGCCGCCCGCAGCGAGCCGCGCTGCCTGGTCCACCGAAGTGGGACGTTCATACGTGAATGCGTACATAAATGTCGACTCCTTGAGGTTTAGGCTTTGGCCGCTTGGATGGCTTCCCAGACACGGTGCGGCGATGCCGGCATGTCGAACTCTTTGACACCGACTGCGCGCAAGGCATCCAGCACCGCATTGATCACCGCGGGTGGCGAACCGATGGCACCGGCCTCGCCGCAGCCCTTGGTGCCCAGCGGGTTGTGGGTGCAGGGCGTGCAGATGTTGCCGATTTTGAAGTCCGGGAAATCGTCGGCGCGGGGCATGGCGTAGTCCATGAACGAGCCGGTGAGCAGCTGGCCGGTTTCGCGGTCATAGACGCAGTTTTCTAGCAGCGCCTGGCCGATGCCTTGCACGATACCGCCGTGCACCTGGCCTTCCACAATCATCGGGTTGATGATGGTGCCAAAGTCGTCCACCGCGCTGAAGCGGTCCACGCGGGTGGTGCCGGTGGCGGGGTCGATTTCTACCTCGCAGATGTAGGTGCCGGAGGGGTAGGTGAAGTTGGTCGGATCGTAAAACGCGGTTTCGTTCAGCCCGGGCTCCAGCTTGTCCAGCGGGTAGTTGTGCGGCACATAAGCGGTGAGCGCAACTTGGCCGAAGGTAACTTTTTTGTCGGTGCCTTTGACCGTGAACTCGCCGTTGGCAAAGTCCACGTCGGCGTCGCTGGACTCCATCAGGTGGGCCGCAATTTTCTTGGCCTTGGCCTCAATCTTGTCGAGGGCGCGCATGATGGCGGCTCCGCCCACCGAGATGGAGCGCGAGCCGTAGGTGCCCATGCCGAAGGGCACGCGGCCGGTGTCACCGTGGACGATATCCACCGCCTCCACCGCAATGCCAAGCCGCGCTGCCACCACCTGCGCAAAGGTGGTCTCGTGCCCCTGGCCGTGGCTGTGCGAACCGGTAAACACGGTCACACTGCCGGTGGGGTGTACCCGCACTTCGCCGCACTCGAACAGCCCGGCGCGGGCACCCAAGGCACCCGCGACGTTGCTGGGTGCCAAACCGCAGGCTTCGATGTAGCTGGAGTAGCCGATGCCGCGCAGCAGGCCCTTGGCCGCACTGGCGGTTTTGCGCGCTTCAAAGCCAGCCACGTCGGCCAGCTCTTGCGCTTTGGTCAAGCAGCCGAGGTAATCGCCAATGTCGTATTGCAGGGCGACGGGTGTTTGGTACGGCCAGGTGTTGATGAAGTTGCGCTTGCGGATCTCGTCTTGCGAGAGTCCCAACTCCCAGCCACAGCGGGTCACCAAGCGCTCCAGCAGGTAAGTGGCTTCGGGGCGGCCTGCGCCACGGTAGGCGTCTACCGGCACGGTGTTGGTAAACCAGGCGTCCACTTCCACGTAGATCTGCGGGCAGGTGTACTGGCCCGCCAACAGCGTGGCGTACAAGATGGTGGGAATCGCGGTAGAGAAGGTCGACAGGTAGGCGCCCAGGTTGGCGTCGGTGTGCACCCGCATGGCCAAAAACTTGCCGTCTTTGTCCATGGCCATTTCGGCGTGGCTCACGTGGTCGCGGCCATGCGCGTCGGTCAGAAACGCCTCAGAGCGGTCGCTGGTCCACTTGATGCTGCGGTTGATTTGCTTGGACGCCCAGGTGAGCGCTACGTCTTCGGCGTACAGATAAATCTTGGAGCCAAAGCCGCCGCCCACGTCGGGCGCAATCACGCGCACCTTGTGCTCGGGCAGACCCAGCACGAAGGCGGTCATCAGCAAGCGTTCTACGTGCGGGTTTTGGTTGGCCACATACAGCACATATTCTTCGGTGGCGCGGTTGTAGTTGCCAATGGCGCAGCGCGGCTCCATGGCGTTGGGCACCAAGCGGTTGTTGATCAGGTCGAGCTTGGTGATGTGCGCCGCGTTGGCAAATGCCGCGTCCACCTGCCCCTTGTCGCCCAGGGTCCATTTGTAGCAATGGTTGTCGGGCGACACCTCGTGCAGCGCCACGCCCTTGGCGGCGTCACGCACATCGGTGACCGCGCTGAGCACTTCATAGTCCACCACCACGGCTTCGGACGCATTGCGCGCCTGCTCCAGTGTTTCAGCCACCACCATGGCAACCTGGTCGCCCACATGGCGCGCTTTGCCCAGCGCCAGCACCGGGTGTGGCGGCTCTTTCATCGGCGAGCCGTCGGGGTTGTTGATGAGCCAGCCGCAGGGCAGGCCGCCCATCTTGCCTTCGAGGTCGGTGCCCACGAAGACCCGGATGACGCCGGGCATGGCGGCTGCCGCGCTGGTGTCGATGCTCTTGATCACCGCATGCGCGTAGGGACTGCGCACAAACACCGCGTAGCTCTGCGCGGGCATGGTGATGTCGTCGGTGTATTGCCCGGCGCCGGTGAGGAAGCGGTAGTCTTCTTTGCGGCGGACCGACTCACCGATGTGCGGGAGTTTGGAAAAATCTGAGGCACCCATTGCTGTTCTCCTTATTTGGCAGAGGCCATGCCAGCACGACCTTGCTGGACGGACTTCACGATGTTTTGGTAGCCGGTGCAGCGGCAGATGTTGCCTTCCA
>JBIIZY010000207.1:0-5023 GCA_044346035.1 Rhodoferax sp.
GGCTCCACCGGTCCAGCGGGTCGGGCAAGCCGTCGCGGTAGAAGCTACTGGCGACAAACGTGGGCCAAAAGGCCGACCCCACCACGCCCACCATCCACAGCGAAGCCACAGGGCGGCCATCCGGTACCGCGCCCAAGCCCTCGTCTGGCTGCACCGCAAACCCACCGCGCATCTGCAAGCCGTGGGCTTGTAAGGCTTGGGCTAGCAGGGCAGCAACAGTTTGGCGCGTTGCCAAGCGCTCCATCACCGTATCCGTTGCGCCAATGCCTGTGACAACGCCGCATGCAGCGGAGGGAGATCTTCGGTGACGGTGAAGTAGACGATTTCATCGTCCACCGAGTCATAGCCATGGATGATTCGGTTGCGGCAATCGATGGCGAGCTTCATGTTCGCGACGGCGCCAAGCATGTCGGGTTCCAGTTTGGACAACTTGGCGCACGACTCGCCCAGGATCTCCAGTTGCCGTTCCACTGCAGAGCGGCGCATCTTGTCTTTGGAATACGTTTCCAGTGACACCCCTGCTACGAACTCACGTGCAGATTCGATAGCGCCCAGCGCGTCAACCAGCAGCTTGGGCGCGCGGTCTGTCATAGATGGGTTGGCGAGTGCGGTTGACGGCTTGCAAAAAGTAGGGGTTGCGGATGTAACGCGGGTTCACCAAATCCACCCGCCGACCCAGCAGATGCTCCAGCGCATCAGCAAGCGCCAACCAGCGCTGTACCCGGGAGCCGGGCGCGTTGGGGTCGAGTTCCACCAAAAAATCGAAGTCGCTGGTGTCCGGCTTGAAATCGTCGCCCGTGGCCGACCCAAACACCTCCATGTGGGACACACCATGCGCTTCACACAGGGCGGAAATGTTCGGGAGTACAGGGAACAGCGACGGGTGCATGGCCGGATTATCCACAGCGTGCCCGGCACATGCGCTAAACGACCTTGGTGACCGGTGCGCCGCTGGCGGTGGCGGTGATGCGGGCTTCGAAAAACAGGTGGCCGTCGATGTCGTTAGTTACTGCGTTGTCTTCCTGGCTGAACGACACGGTCGGGGCGCTGGCGCCCGCATCGTGCGCGCGTTGCAGCGCCAGTGCGGCGGCTTGGCTGCGGGCCAGTGCCAGGGCGTCGTCCAGCTTCGCAAAGTCGTGCGGGCCGTTGGGGCCAAACACGCGGAAGGTGCCGCGCACCGGTTGGGTGACGGTCAGGTGCACGCGCTGCGCCACCTGGCCCAGCACCGCGCCGACTGCGTTGGCTACGTCAGCGTGCGGCGGCATGACCAACTGCACGCCCAAGCCTTGCGCCACCGCCGGGTAGTAGCTGGCCGCGGGTGCGCCCACCGCCACCAGCGGCAGCTCGGGCGCGAACTGCAGCTGGAACACCGGCTGGGCTGCGCCAGCGCTGCCGCGCCGGTGCAGCGCCATGTGCGTGAGGAGGGTGGCGACTTTGTGGGCGTTGCTTTCGTTCATGTGGCCGGCGTCGTTCAGACCGGCTTCGATCAGTTTTTGGCAGATGGTGTCCACCACCTTGTCGACCACCTGGCGGGCCGGGGCCAGTGCGTCGCCCAGCACCCAGGTGCCCAGGCCGTACAGATGGCGCATTTGGCGCGCCCAGATGATGGCGCCCAGCGTGGCGGCCTCGGTGTTCCAGTGCGCCGACATGCCCAGCACGTGCGCCGCATCGCTGGGTGTAAAGCCGCTGTAAATCGCCAAGCCCTTGCGTTCGAGGCGGGCGATGGCGCGCGACAGGGCGCGCTGCTCCAGGTTGGCGCGCTCCAGGTCGACCGGGCCTTGGGCCAAGGTGTTCCAGGCGGCGAGTTCGTCGTCGGTCAGGCGCGCGAGCATGGCGGCGTCGGCATGCAGGCGCTGGGCAAAGCGGATCTGGCTGGCGTGCGGTGACTCGCTTTGCTGATTACGCAGCACGGCAAGCACCTGCGGGTGCTCGTGCGCCAACAAGCTCAGCGGCACCACCCGGCGCGGGCCAATGGCCAGGCCTTCGCCGCCAGAAAACCGCACCTCGCTGTCGCCGCCCAGGCCGATGGCGTACACCTTGACGGCCTCCACCATCGGGCGCCACTGGCCGATCAGCGCGCCATCAAAACTGAGCGCCGGTTGGCCGTCGCGCACCACCGCAATGTCGGTGGTGGTGCCACCCATGTCCGCCACCACTGCGTTGCGCAGGCCGCTCAATGCACACGCGCCCAGCACGCTGGCGGCCGGGCCGGACAGCACCGTGCCCACCGGGCGCGCCAGTGCGCTGGCCACGTTGATCAGGCTGCCGTCGCCTTTGACCACCATCAGCGGCGCACCAATGGCGCGCACAGCCAGCGTGCGCTGCACCGAGTCGATCAGGGACTTGACGTGCGAGACCATGCGCGCATTGAGCGCCACCGTCATGGCGCGCCGCGGCGCACCCAGGCTGGAGGCCAACTCGTGTCCGCAGGCCACCGGCTTGTCGCACAGTTCTTCCACCCAGGCGCGCAGCTGCAGCTCGTGCTCGGGGTTGCGCACACCGAAGCTCGCCGAGATGGCAAACGCCGAAACACGCGGGGCAAAGCGCAAGATAGCTGCGCGCGTGGCCGCTTCGTCCAGAGGCTGCGCCACTGCGCCACCGGCATCGTGTCCGCCGGGCAGCATGGCAATGGACTCCATGCCCAGCAGCTCCACCAGACCGCTGGCTTTGACCTGGCGCTCGTCGTAGCCCGCCAGCAGCACGCACACCGGCGCGCCCTTGCCTTCGACCACCGAGTTGGTGGTCAGCGTCGTCGACAGCGACACCAGCACCACCTGCGCCAGCATGGCGGGCGGGAGTTTGTCCAGCGAGGCGCCAATGCCAACGGCCAGATCGAAGCGGGTGGTCAGGCTCTTGGCCGAGGCGACGATGGCCTTGGCCTCGTCGAGCAGCACCGCGTCGGTGAAGGTGCCGCCGGTGTCAATGCCCAGGTAGTAGCGGCTGCCACCCGGCTGGGCGGTGGCTGCGCCGCCTGCTACACCGGCGGCCTGGGCTGTGGTCTCAGGCACCGGCTTGGCAGAGCCAGCGAAACAGGTAGTCGGCGTAGCTGCGCCGCACCGTGAGCTCGTAGCGCTGGCCGGCTTCTAGGCAGAGCACGGTGACGTTGGTTTTGGCAAGGTGGCTTTGCGCCACTGCACCTGCGCCAAACGCACGCGGGTGCAGGTCCAGCGGGCAACCACGCGAGAGCAGCGCTGCCGCACCTTCGCCTTCGACCGTGAGCGTCGTGTTGCCATCGCCCACCGCCACCACCGCTGCATGCAGGCCCCGCAGCGCGCTGCGCAGCGCGTCCATCAGCGCCTCGCCTTGGCCGTGGCTGGTTTTGAGCAGCCACTCGTCGGGTCCCAGCCACAACAACTGCCGCTGGCCGTTCATGGCGCAGGTGTTGGCTTGCACCGGGAGCCGCAGCCCGGTCGCGGCCCCAATGGCCTGGGTGAACGCAGCGTCGCCGCTGTTTCCACGCAGGTTGAGCATGGCCATGAAGGGCACTTCGGAGAGCGAGCAGTTGCGCCCGTCCACCTGCATTACGCGGTGGCTGGGGCGTTCGATGCCGACCAGCGGGCTTTCCATTACGACTTCAGGCATGGAGACGTTTCCCTTCTGGGTCATAAAAAACCGGACTGCACACGGTGGCAGCCACATTGCGGCCATCGGCCAGCGCGGCGTAAATGGTTTGGCCCATGCGCGCGTGGCCGTTGCGCACCACGGCCATGGCAATCGAGCGCTGCAGCGTGGGGCTGTGGTAGCTCGACGTCACGTGCCCGATCATGGGCACCGGCGGCGCGGGCAACTGGGCCAGTTCGGTGAGTTGCGTACCTTCGGGCAACACCAGTTGCGCATCTTGCGTCATCAGGCCCACCAGCTGCTTGCGGTCCGGCCCTGCGGTGTGGCTGCGCGACAGCGAGCGGCGGCCCAGAAAGTCTTTGGTGGTGGATACCATGCCGCCCATACCCAGGTCGTGCGGGGTGATGGAGCCGTCGGTGTCCTGGCCCACGATGATGTAGCCCTTCTCCGCCCGCAGCACGTGCATGGACTCGGTGCCGTAGGGCGTGATGTTCAGGTCGGCACCGGCTGCCATGAGCGCCTTCCAGACCGATGCGCCGTAGTTGGATGGCACGTTGACCTCAAACGACATTTCGCCCGAGAAGCTGATGCGCATGATGCGGCCCTTGACGCCTGCAATGGTGCCTTCGCGCCAGCTCATGAAGGGAAATGCTGCGTTGCTCAGGTCGATGTCCTTGCACACGCGCTCCACCACCGTGCGGCTCTGCGGACCCACCACCGCAAAGGTGGACCACTGGTCGGTCACCGAGGTCATGTAGACCTGCATATCGGGCCACTCGGTTTGCACCCAGCGCTCCATCCAGCCCAGCACGCGGGCGGCGCCGCCGGTGGTGGTGGTCATGTGGAAGTGGTTCTCGCCCAGGCGTGCGGTCACGCCATCGTCGAACACCATGCCGTTTTCGTCGAGCATCAGGCCATAGCGGCACTTGCCCACTTCGAGCTTGAGCCAGGCGTTGGTGTACATCCAGTTCAAGAGCTTGGCAGCGTCCGGCCCCTGGATGTCGATCTTGCCCAGCGTGGAGGCGTCCATGATGCCCACGCCATTGCGCACCGCCAGCACTTCGCGCTTAACGGCGGCGTGCATATCTTCTTGGCCCTTGGGGAAGTACCAGGGGCGCTTCCACTGGCCCACGTCTTCAAACAGCGCACCGGCGGCCACATGGAGCTCATGCGGGCTGGTTTTGCGCGCCGGGTCGAACAGCTCGCCGCGCTCCAGCCCGGCGAAGGTGCCAAAGCTGATGGGCAGGTAGTTGGGACGGAAGGTGGTGGTGCCGACTTGGTCAATAGGCTTGCGCATGGCGCGTGCGGCCAGGGCCATGCCATTGATGTTGCCCAGCTTGCCCTGGTCGGTGCCAAAGCCCATGGCGGTGTAGCGCTTGATGTGCTCGATGGACTCGAAGCCCTCGCGGATCGCCAGTTCAATGTCGCTGGCACCCACATCGTTTTGGTAGTCCACAAACGC
>JBIIZY010000208.1:0-4996 GCA_044346035.1 Rhodoferax sp.
CGCGAGGGCTCGACCATCGTCGAAGCGTCCAGTGGCTCCACCGCTGTCAGCGAGGCCTACTTTGCGCGGCTGCTGGGGCTGCCGTTTATTGCGGTGATGGCGCGTGACACCTCGCCCGAAAAAATTGCGCAAATTAGCTTCTATGGCGGCCAATGCCATTTGGTGGACACGCCATCGCAGGTCTATGCCCAAGCCCAGGCGCTGGCCCAGTCCACCGGCGGCCACTACATGGACCAGTTCACGTACGCCGAGCGCGCCACCGATTGGCGCGGCAACAACAACATCGCGCAAAGCATGTTCAGCCAGATGGCACACGAGCGCCATCCGGTGCCGCGCTGGGTGGTGATGGCCGCGGGCACCGGCGGCACCAGCGCCACCGTGGGCCGCTATATCCGCTACCAACGCTATGCCACCCAGGTGTGCGTGCCCGACCCGCAGGGGTCGGTTTTCAGTGCCTACCACCGCAGTGGCGATGCCAGCCTGGTGGGCCGGGGTTCGCGCATCGAGGGCATTGGCCGGCCACGGGTGGAGGCCAGCTTCATCCGCACGGTGGTGGACCGCATGCTGGAGGTGCCCGACATCGAATCGGTGGTGGCAATGCGCGCACTGTCGGCCTTGTTGGGGCGCAAAGTGGGGCCGTCCACCGGCACGCACTTTGCCGCCATGCTCACCCTGGCGCAGGAGATGCGCGCACGCGGCGAGCAAGGCTCCATCCTCTCGGTGCTGTGCGACGCGGGCGAGCGCTACCTGCCCAGCTACCACCACCCCGATTGGGTGCAGCGCACCTTCGGCGACTGCACAGCAGCCCAGGCCCGGCTGGATGCAGCCCTGGCCTGAGGCGGCTACCAGCGTGCACCCTGCTTTGCCTGTGGACTCTGCAATGCCAGTGAAAGCTGCTGGGCCTGCGCATGCAGATGTGCCTGTGCATCCTGCCACGCAGGTGCATGCTGCTTTGCCAGCACATCCCCCATCGCCCGTGCATCCCGCCGTCGTGCTGCGCCGGCGCGACTGGATGGGCGCTGCGGTGGTGGCGCTGTGCGGCGGCGTGCCCGGTGTGGCATGGGGCACCAACGCTTCTGTGCCCGCCAAAGCAACGCAAACAGCGCCCGCAGCAGCCGCGCCCAGCGCCGAGGACACACAAAAGCGCCCCAAGGCGGCACTGGCACCGCGCACGCTGGTGTTTCCGCGCGATGCGGGTGCCCACCTGGAATTCGCCACCGAGTGGTGGTACCTCACCGGCGCCGCCACCACCGAGCGGGGCGCGGCGTCGCACGGGTTTCAGGTCACGTTTTTTCGTAGCAGGGTGCCTGCGACCCAAGGCATGCGTTCGCAGCTGGCAGCCAAACAGCTGCTGTTTGCGCACGCCGCCATCACCGATGTGCAGGGCCAGCGCCTGTGGCACGACCAGCGCATCGCCCGCTGGTCGGGGCAGGCGCCGGGCGCTGTCGCCACCGACACCGCCTGGGCCAGCCTGGAGGACACCGCCATCACGCTGGGCGACTGGTCGCTGCGGCGCGAGGGCGCGGAGCTGGTGGCGCGGGTGCGCGGCGCGGACATCGCCCTGGACCTGCGCTGCCTGCAAACCCAGCCGCTGCTACTGCAAGGCGACCGCGGCCTCTCGCGCAAAGGCCCCGACCCGGCGCAGGCCAGCTACTACTACAGCCGCCCACAGTTGCAAGCGCGCGGACAGTTGCAACTGCCCTCGCACACGGTGGCGCTGCAAGCAGGTAGCCTGGCCTGGATGGACCACGAGTGGAGCAACGCCATCTTGGACGCCAGCGCAGTGGGCTGGGACTGGATTGGCATCAACCTACAAGACGGCGGCGCACTCACCGCCTTCCAGCTGCGCAACGCCCAAGGTGCAGCGGTGTGGGCCGGCGGCTCGGTGCGCAGCCATGGACAAGGCAGCCCGCAGCTGCAAGTGTTTGGCCCGGGCGATGTGGCCTTTCGTCCGCTGCGGGTGTGGCGCAGCGCCAAAGGCACGCCCTATCCGGTGGAGTGGTCGGTGCGCACGCCGCAGCAGTCGTACACCGTGCGCGCGGTGGTGGACAATCAAGAGCTTGACAGCAGCACCTCCACCGGCGCGATCTACTGGGAGGGGTTGTCGGAGTTGCGCGACAGCGCCGGGCGATTGGTCGGGCGCGGCTACCTGGAAATGACCGGGTATGCAGCACCGCTGCGAATATGAATCGCCACCCTGCCCCCTTGTTGACCCACCACACCATGACACCTGAGCGCACCAAAGCCCAACACCCCAAAGCCCTCTCCGGCTTGCTGCCGTTTTTGCGGCCCTACCGGCTGCGCATTGCGCTGGCGCTGTTGCTTTTGGTGTTGGCGGCGGCGGCCACGCTGGCATTTCCGCTGGCGCTGCGTGGCCTGATTGACACGGGCCTGGTGCAGGCCGACCGGGGCCAACAAATGCTGGCCCTGCGCACCCACTTTGCCGAGCTGTTTTTGGTGGCGGTGGCCCTCGGTGTGTTTTCTGCGGGTCGCTTTTATGTAGTGAGCTGGCTGGGCGAGCGGGTGACCGCCGACTTGCGCAACGCGGTCTACCACCACGTGCTGCACCAAAGCCCGGAGTTTTTTGAGACCACCCAAACCGGCGAGGTGCTGTCGCGCCTGTCGGCGGACACCACGCTGGTGCAAACGGTGGTGGGATCCTCGCTGAGCATGGGTTTGCGCAACGCAGTGATGGGCGTGGGCGCTTTGGGCGTGCTGGTCTGGACCAACCCCATCGTGATGCTGCAAGTCACGCTGGTGTTGCTGCTGATCGTGGTACCCAGCGTGTGGTTTGGGCGTCGGGTGCGCAAGCTGTCGCGGGCCAGCCAGGACCGCATCGCCGACTCCAGCGCGATTGCCTCCGAAGTGCTCAACGCGATTGCAGTGGTGCAAAGCTACACCGCCGAGCCACGCGAATCACAGCGCTTTACCAGCAGCACCGAAAGCGCATTTGACACCGCCATCCGGCGCAGCCGGGCACGCTCGGTGCTGGTGGCCTTCATCATCATCGCCAGTTCTGCTGCCTTGCTGTGGGGCCTCTACCAAGGCACGCAAGCGGTAATGGCTGGGCGCGTCAGTGCCGGGCACCTGGGGCAAACCGTGCTCTACGTGATTATCTTGGCCAGTGCTTTTGCGGTGCTTGGCGAGGTCTATGGCGACTTGCTGCGCGCAGCCGGTGCCACCGAGCGGCTGATGGAGTTGCTGGGTACGCGCTCGCCAATTGCGTCGCCCGCGCAGCCGGTGGCCGCCGCCATGCCGGTGCACGGCAGCAGCGTGCGCTTTGAGTCGCTGGATTTTCATTACCCCTCGCGGCCCCAGCAGCCATCGCTGCGCGATTTCTCGCTGGATGTGCTGCCCGGACAGACCGTGGCCATCGTGGGGCCAAGCGGTGCGGGCAAGAGCACGGTGTTCGCGCTCTTGCTGCGTTTTTACGATCCGCAGTCGGGCCGCATCGTGCTCGATGGTGTGCCCACCAAAGCGCTGTCGCTGGAGGCGCTGCGCCAACGGGTGGGCATCGTGCCGCAGGACGCGGTGATTTTTTCCAGCAGCGCGATGGACAACATCCGCTACGGCCGCCCCGACGCCAGCGACGACGCGGTGCGCGCTGCCGCCCACGCCGCCTTTGCACACGAGTTCATCGAAGCGCTGCCGCAGGGCTACGACACCTTTTTGGGTGAGCGCGGAGTGCGGCTCTCGGGCGGGCAGCGCCAGCGCATTGCGATTGCGCGCGCCATGCTGAAAAACCCGCCCCTGCTGCTGCTCGACGAAGCCACCAGCGCGCTCGACGCCGAAAGCGAGCGCATGGTGCAAGCCGCGCTGGAATCGGCCATGCGCGACCGCACCACGCTGGTCATCGCCCACCGCTTGGCCACAGTGCAAAAGGCCGACCGCATCGTGGTGCTCGACCACGGCCGCTTGGTGGAGCAAGGCACGCACGCCGAGCTGGTGGCCCAGGGCGGCGTGTACGCTGGTTTGGCTGCCTTGCAATTCAACGCCTAGGCGCGGCGGGGGAATCGGCTGGCCCGCCTTGTGGACAGCGCGGTGCGCTTGTAAAATTTTTGCGTTCTTGCCCTCAACGCACGGAGTTCACTATGGATGCATCCAAAGTCTCGAACAGCCAGCCGACCCCGGCCACGCTCAAGGCACGGCGCAACGAAGAAGCCCAGCTTGCGCAGCTGCGCAAAGACCGCGTGGAAGAGCGCGTGCAGGCGGAGAAAAACGTACAAGACCAGCCCAAGCCCACCACCAACGGCCAGGGCCAGACGATTGGCACCCGGCTCAACGTCACTGCGTAAGGCCACACAGGCCCGCACGCACAGGCCACTTCGCCACTGCCCACAGGTTGAGCTCCGTGGTCGCCATCACCTCCACCAACAACGCCACCGACAGCCTACAGTCGGTACTCAGCCGCGCCCGGATTGAGCGCGCCCGCAACCGGGCGGACCAGGCAGAAGCGCAGGCCAGCGAACTGCGCGTCCAAGCCGATGCGGCGGAACAAGAAGCCCAGCAACGCAAGCGGGAGGTGCGCGCCCTGCAGACGCAGAACACCAGTGGCACCAGCGCCTATGCCGGCGAAGCCCGCGGTGCGCTGCTGGGCCGCATCCTCAACGTACGGGTCTAAGCGCAGCGCCGGGGCCTGCGCCCCGTCATTAGTTTTTTGCATAGTTCAAGGTTGTGTTGGCCTTGGACAGGCAGCGGGTGCGGGCCTACAGTGCGCGGGTTTTGATCCCAACCTGGAGTCTTCCATGTCCCCCACGCCACCCGCACACCCCAACACCACGCTGGCACGCACAGCCAACCCCTATCAGCACCCCCTGCCCTCCTACCTGCAGGCCGACCACCTCGGGCCCTGGGGCATCTACCTGCAGCAAGTGGACCGGGTCATTCCCTACCTGGGCCACCTGGCGCGCTGGGCAGAAACCCTCAAGCGCCCCAAGCGCGCGCTGGTGGTGGACGTGCCCATCGCCTTGGACAACGGCACCGTGGCCCACTTCGA
>JBIIZY010000048.1:0-16686 GCA_044346035.1 Rhodoferax sp.
ACAGCGTGTGGTTGACCGTCTCGACCGCTTGGAGCGCCGGATGGTCAGGCGCCAATCCATCGACATGGTCTCGAAAGTAGATGTTGTGCTTGCGCGCATGGCGAAACGATTGGGTTGCCATGCTCGGCCCGACGGCTTGCGCTGCGGCCGAGGTCGCGGCTGGAAGCAAAAATCCCGGCAGGTCGAACATGCCATCGGCCGCAAGCCGACGCCGGCAATCGGCAACCAAGTTCACATACGCCGGCGTGTCGGGGCGGTGGATGGGGTAGGTGTGAAGATCAATCAGATGGTCCATCGCACAGAACTTTCATCGTAGACAAACACTAGGCCAGGTTCGGCAAGGGCAGCCCAGCGAGGGAGAGCGCTTGCTACAAAGTATGCAGCGGTTTACCCACCGATGAAAAGCGCATGGTGGTGATCCCGCCTGCGCATCTCTGCCGATGGGATCTGGTGCAACCCGCCTAGATTAAAAAGTTCTGGCTGGGTGCCAGGTGGGGCACAGGATCAGGCGATGGAGCGGGACGCAGCGGCAGCCATAACCCTTTGTACCAGTGGGTGGTGCTGGCCGCGGCGCGACCTGATCGCGTGGATTTCTTCCCTGACGCCATCGCTGCTGCCCAGCGATCGAAGACCGCGAATTAGGCCGATGTCGTTGGCGCCAAGCCGACTGACCGGAAACACACCCAAACCACGGGCTGCGAACACCGCCAGCAGAGCGCTGTCTTCGAACTCGCCCACGATGCGGGGGCGAATGCCTTGCGTGTCGAACCAGCGATCCAGCGTTGTCCGCAGTGCCGAATGCCCGGTCGGCAGCAGCAAGGGCAACTTGTTCAGGCAGCCTGGAAACCGCTCTCGTTCGGCCTTGCCAACCAGACGGGCGGGACCATACCACTCGACGGGTGCGTCCACCAGCCGCTCGCTTGACAGGCGCAGATTGGGGTTGCGCGGCGCCGCCTGACCCGCCAGCACCAAGTCCAGATGGTGCAGCGCCAGTTCACCCAGCAGTTGCTCGAACTCGCCTTCGTGGCAAACCAGGCGCAGGTTGGTAGTGGCCAGCACCGGCTCCAGCAACGCATGGGCCGCGAGTTTGGAGATGCCGTCGGAGAAGCCCACGGACAAACGAGCCACCTGGCCACTGGCCGCTTCGCGCACCTCGTCGGGTATCACCTGGCCAAGTTGGAAGATCTCTTCGGCACGCGCAAAGGCGGCTTGACCCGCCTCGGTGAGCGCCACGCCACGGCCCGCAGGCTTGAGCAACTGATGACCCAGCGCCTTCTCCAGTTCGTGCACCTGTACGCTGATGGTCTGCACCGCCATGTCCAATCGCTCGGCGGCCCTGGCGAATCCGCCCTCCTTGGTGACAACCCAGAAGTAGTGCAGGTGGCGGTAGTTCAGCATGTGTGCTCCCTTTCGGAAAAACCGAATCTTAGGTGCTAAAGACACTGGTTGGTTCGAATCGGGGCCGTTGCCACACTCTCGATCACGTCGCTAGCTGGCGACGGGCTGAGTTTGGCTTACCCAGTGCATTCGCCTCCAAGCTACCAGCACATCGCAACCAACTGACCTGTACTATGGACATCCTTCTTTCCTTTCTCACTTCAGACGTTTTGGGCAAACCAGCCTGGATATGGCTGCTTTTCCTGGGCATCGTCATTTCCTTGCTGGCCTTTGACCTGGGTGTACTGCACAAGGACGGCCATGAGATCGGCGTACGCGAGAGTCTGCTGTTGTCAGTCGGGTACATCAGCGTGGCGGTCGTCTTCGGCGCCTGGGTCTGGTGGTACCTGGGTGCGCAAAGCGGCATGGAGTACTACACAGGCTTCCTGATCGAGAAGTCGCTGTCGATGGACAACGTCTTCGTCATTGCCCTGATCTTCACC
This sequence comes from Rhodoferax sp., assembly GCA_044346035.1. Taxonomy (GTDB): domain Bacteria; phylum Pseudomonadota; class Gammaproteobacteria; order Burkholderiales; family Burkholderiaceae_C; genus Allorhodoferax. Next base: position 1,881 of record JBIIZY010000048.1, read on the forward strand.
TACTTCGCCATTCCTCGGCAGTACCAGCACCGGGTGCTGTTCTGGGGCATTCTGGGCGTGATCGTTCTGCGCGCCATCATGATTGGTCTGGGCGCCACGCTGGTGAGTCAGTTCAGCTGGATCCTTTACCTCTTCGGCGCATTCTTGGTCTTCACCGGCATCAAGATGTGGATCATTGCTGACCACATGCCCGACATCGCGAACAACCCGCTGTTGAAGTTCCTGAAGAAGCGAATGCGCGTCACAGAGGGGCTGCGCGGAAATGCCTTCTGGGTGCACGAGCCCGACCTCGCCACCGGCAAGGTTGTGCGCCATGCCACGCCGCTGTTCCTGGCGCTGGTGCTGATCGAGTTCGTCGACCTGGTGTTCGCTGTCGACTCGGTGCCGGCGATCTTCGCCATCACCACCGACCCGTTCATCGTCTACACCAGCAACATCTTCGCCATCTTGGGCCTGCGCGCCTTGTATTTCGCCCTGGCGGCGATGATCCACCGCTTCAAGTACCTGAAGTACGCACTCGCGCTGGTGCTCGTCTTCATCGGCAGCAAGATCTTCCTGGTCGGCATCATCGGCAAGATTCCTCCAGTGATTTCTCTGACGGTGACCTTCGGCCTCATCGCTGGCGGCGTACTGATTTCGATGTGGAAGACACGCGGACAACCGGCGGCTGGCGAAGCCTCGTAGCCCCATATCGTGGAGCGGCGTCGCGATGCCGCTCCGCAACCCGCGCGCTAAGCGGACGTGGCCGTCATCGAGCCTGCAACAGGTGTGACCTTTTCGCACGTGGTCTGGTGTTCATTTTTGAGCCCAAGCAGTGTTTGAATCTCAGTCAGCGTCTTGTGCAGCGACCGCCCGCTGCGTCGGCTCGGTGTCGCACCGTGCGCAAGCCAACAGACTTTCGCGCTGTATCCGGCCAAGCTTGGCCATGGGTACTTCTGTCATCACGCCGGTTCCCGGCAGCCGCCAAGGATTGAGCGCGTCCGAGGCGGCACACCGGCTGCAGCGCAACGGCCCGAACACGCTCGGACCGCCGCAAAAGCGCAGCTTCTGGCACGTGATGGGTGAGCTGATCCGCGACCCCATGCTGAAGCTGCTCATCGGTGCGGGCGTGGTCTACCTGTTTTTGGGCAGCACGGGTGAGGCACTGATGCTGCTTGGCTTTGTGGTGGTGGGCATTGCCATCAGCGTCAGCCAAGCGCAGCGCACCGAGCGCGTGCTGGAGACGCTGCGCGGTCTGACCAGCCCGCGTGCGCTGGTGCTGCGCGATGGCATGCCGGTGCGCATTTCCGGGGTCGACTTGATGCACCACGTCCTCCCAAGCCACCGAGCCGTCCTGGCTGTCCCAGATCAAGAGGAACAGCCGGATCGTGCTGGTTTTGGCTTCCAGCACGCGCACGCCCAGAAAGCCGAACCGGCTTTTGGATTCCTGGCGAAACGCGCCGAGTTTCAGTTGGGCCAGATACCGTGTCTTGGTAAATCTCGGCACACTAGACAAACAGCGAGCCTGTCACCGTGCTGTAGCGCACACACCGGTGGCCCGTCCGATGCCAATACCGCCCGGTCTTTCCCGCCCGAAGTACCATTGCCCACGCTGCGGCGAAGGTTTGGCCCGCACGCATTCGCACCCTCTGGAGAGATTCGCATGGCCCATGCCGCCTTTCACTGGCAAGACCCTTTTTTGTTGGATGCCCAACTCAGCGATGACGAACGCATGGTGCGCGATGCAGCTGCGGCGTATTGCCAAGACAAGTTGCTGCCCCGTGTGACCCAGGCTTTTCGCGAAGGCAGCACCGACCCGGCGATTTTTCGGGAAATGGGCGAGCTGGGCCTGCTGGGCCCGACCATCCCCGAGGCTTATGGCGGCCCGGCCCTCAATTACGTCAGCTACGGGCTGATCGCGCGTGAGGTGGAGCGGGTGGACAGCGGCTACCGCTCCATGATGAGCGTGCAAAGTTCGCTGGTGATGCTGCCGATTTTTGAATTCGGCACCGAAGCGCAGCGCCAAAAGTACCTGCCCCGCCTGGCCCGTGGCGAATGGATTGGCTGCTTTGGTCTGACCGAGCCGGACCACGGTTCGGACCCCGCCTCGATGGCCACGCGGGCCCACAAGGTGCCCGGCGGCTACAAGTTGACGGGCACCAAGATGTGGATCAGCAACAGCCCGATTGCAGACGTGTTTGTGGTCTGGGCCAAAGAGGTGTCCGAAGGCGGCGTCGTCGGCCCGATACGCGGCTTTGTTTTGGAGAAAGGCACGGCGGGCCTGAGCGCGCCGACCATCCACAGCAAGGTGGGGCTGCGCGCCAGCATCACCGGCGAAATCGTGATGGACGGCGTGTTCTGCCCCGAAGAGAACGCGCTGCCCGAGGTGCGCGGCCTCAAAGGTCCGTTCACCTGCCTCAATAGCGCGCGCTACGGTATTGCTTGGGGCGCCTTGGGTGCCGCCGAAGACTGCTGGTTGCGCGCCCGCCAATACACCCTGGACCGCCACCAATTTGGGCGCCCGCTGGCGGCCAACCAGCTCATCCAGAAAAAGCTGGCCGACATGCAAACCGAAATTGCCTTGGGCCTGCAGGGTTGCCTGCGCTTGGGTCGCATGAAGGACGAGGGCAGCGCGTCGGTAGAAATCACCTCCATCCTCAAGCGCAACTCGTGCGGCAAGTCGCTCGACATCGCCCGCATGGCGCGCGACATGATGGGCGGCAACGGCATCAGCGACGAGTTCGGCGTGGCGCGCCACTTGGTGAACCTGGAGGTGGTCAACACCTACGAGGGCACACACGATATCCACGCGCTGATTCTGGGCCGGGCTATCACGGGCATCGCCGCGTTTTCTAACTGATCATGTTGCCAGCACTGGTCCCCCCTAATTCCCAAAAAATGCGAACCGCAGCACACCCGCTTTCTGCCCTGGCAATGCCCCCGTGCGCGCCTGATTTCAACGCTGTGAAGTAGCCGCCCATGGCCCACCTCCGCCCACTGCTATCACGCCTCCCGCAAGGCTTGCCGCTGTGGTGCCTTGCCCTGCCGGTGGTGGCCTTGCTGGTGCTCGCCGCCGCGTGGGGTCGGCCTTTGGGTGTGTTGCTAGGTGTGCTCTTGTCAGCGATGGTGTTTGCCGCTGTGGTTAGCGCGGTGCACCACGCCGAGGTGGTGGCGCACCGGGTGGGCGAACCTTTTGGGACCTTGGTGCTGGCGGTGGCGGTCACCACCATCGAGGTGGCGCTGATCGTGGCGCTGATGTTTGCCGGTGGCGAAAGCGCCAACACCTTGGCCCGCGACACCGTGTTCTCGGCCTTGATGATTGCCTGCAATGGCGTGGTTGGCTTGTGCCTGGTGGTCGGTGGCCTGCGCCACGGCGTACTGGCCTACCGCGTTGAGGGCACCAGTCCGGTGCTGGCCTCGCTGGCCGCTTTGGCGGGACTCGCCTTGGTGCTGCCCAATTTCACCACCACCACGGCGGGACCCACCTACAGCAGCGCCCAGCTCGCCTTTGCCGGGGTGACCGCTTTGGCGCTGTATGGCGTGTTTGTTTTTGTGCAAACCGTGCGCCACCGGGACTATTTTTTGCCCGTTGGCAACCACGACGAAAACAGCCACGCCGAATCGCCCCCGAATTGGGTGGCTTGGACCAGCCTGGTGTTTTTGCTGCTGTCCTTGGTGGCGGTGGTGGGTTTGGCCAAGGCCTTGGCGCCTGCGCTGGGCCACGCGGTGGCGCAAGCGGGTTTGCCGCATGCGGTGGTCGGCGTGGTGATTGCGCTCATTGTGCTGTTGCCAGAGACGGGTGCTGCAGTGCGCGCCGCCCATGACAACCGGATGCAAAGCAGTTTGAATTTGGCGCTGGGCTCGGGCCTGGCCAGCATCGGGCTGACCATTCCGGTGGTGGCTGCGTTATCGCCGATGTTTCCCTTTGCGCTGGTTTTGGGCTTGCCGCCCTCGCAAGTGGTGTTGCTGGTGCTCACCTTGATCATCAGCACCCTGACCTTGGGCAGCGGCCGGGCCACGGTCATGCAAGGCGCGGTGCACCTGGTGATGTTCTTTGCCTTCTTGTTTTTGACGCTGGTGCCCTGACGGCACAGGACCGCGCATGCAAACCTCGCAAGCCGCTCTGTCCCACCTGAAGGTGCTGGACTTGTCGCGCGTGCTGGCCGGGCCGTGGTGCACCCAGATGCTGGCCGATTTGGGGGCCGACGTGGTCAAGGTCGAGCGCCCGGGCAGCGGGGACGATACGCGCCATTGGGGCCCGCCGTTTTTGCAAGATGCAGACGGCGCAGAGACCCCGCACGCCACGTACTTCACCGCCTGCAACCGCAACAAACGCTCGGTCACCATCGACATTGCGCAGCCGCAGGGCCAGGCCTTGCTGCGCCAGCTGGCCCAGCAAAGCGACATCCTGGTAGAGAACTTCAAGGTGGGCGGCCTGGCGCAGTACGGGCTGGACTACGCCAGCCTGAAGGCACTGCACCCGGGTTTGATTTACTGCTCTATCACCGGCTTTGGCCAAGACGGCCCGTACGCGCCACGCGCCGGCTACGACCTGATGGTGCAGGCCATGAGCGGCATGATGAGCATTACCGGACAACCCGAAGGCGGCCCCACCCGCGTGGGCGTGGCCTTAACCGACTTGTTCACCGGCGTGTACGCGACCAGCGCCATCTTGGCGGCGCTGGAGGTGCGCAACCGCACCGGTGCGGGCCAGCACATCGACATGGCGCTGCTCGATGTGGGCATGGCCATTCTGGCCAACCAGGCCGCGGGCTTTTTGAATACCGGTGCCGTGCCGCTGCGCCAAGGCAACGCCCACCCCAGCTTGGTGCCCTACCAGGACTTCCAGACGCAAGACGGCGCGATGCTGCTCGCGGTAGGCAACGACGGCCAGTTTGCCCGCTTCAGCGAGATTGCAGGCCACCCCGAATGGGCGCAGGACGCGCGCTTTGCCACCGGTGCCAACCGGGTTCGCCACCGGGAGGTCTTGGTGCGCTCCATTCAGGACGTGACCCGCACCCGCAGCACCGCCGATTGGATTGCCGCGCTGGAACACCACGCAGTGCCCTGTGGCCCGATCAACACGGTGGCGCAGGCCTTTGCCGACGCCCAGGTGCAAGCGCGTGGCCTACAGGTGGAGCAAGCCACCAGCGCCTGCGCGCAAACCCAATCCGGTGTGGCATCCATTGCCACCGTCGCCAGCCCGCTGCGCCTCCAAGCGACCCCGCCTGTTTTGCGCAACGCGCCGCCCGCTTTGGGAGAGCACACCGAGGCTGTCCTGATGGAGCTGGGTTTGGGTCCGGCCGATATTGCGGCGCTGCGTGACGCAGCGGTGATTTAGGGCTGTGGTGGCCCGCCGCCGCGGTGCTTGTGGGTGGTGTGGGCCGCGTGGGTTTTGGTGGCTGCAGCGGTGCTGCCTAGTCGGGTGCGGCCCAAAAGACGCGCACCTGTGCCAAGTTGCCTTGGGTGCAACCCGTGGCCAGGGTGCAAGCGGCGGGCGCGGCATTTTGCGGTGCGTTCTGTGCGCGAGCTTGTTGGCTGGCGGGTGCCGTCACCCGGCAGGCGGCGCTCATGCAGGGCGAGACCGATGGATTGAAGGTGCTTAGGAAGCCGTCCAGTACAAAGTTGATCTTGGCTGCAAGTATGCTTTCCACCGCGCCTCCGCGTTGGCCTGAAACGACCATCCGGCCGTGGATGGTCACCACCAAGTCTGAGCCGCCGGCGGCGTTTGGGTTGATAAACACCTGGTTGCCCGCCAGCACATTGCCAGCTACCTCTTGGCTGTCTTCTAGGTAGATGTTTCCGCCAGTAAAGACGGTGCCATCGTACGACCCGGCAACCAGCGCCGCGTTGCCCAGCGCCAGCGCGGGGGTGCGCAGTGCGCGGTCGGCGGGGTCACAGAAGTTGGTGGCCAACAGTACACCGGAGCAAGCCCGCGCCGAGGATACCGTGTTGATTGCCGAGATAAAGACGAACCCAGTAGCGCGGATGTCACCCGTGGCCATGAATGCGCCGACGTAGCTGCTTTGTTGCAGCAACAAGTTGCCATCAAACCAGTAGGCGCCTATGGGCATGTTCGCGCGGCCCATGGTCCAGGTGCGGTCGGCTGGTGTGTAGGCAATGCAGGCCTGTCCGGGGACACCCGGCACACAAAAGGCTATTGCCGCATTGGCCTGCGCAGGCAGGGTACACACAGGCACCATGTTTGCGCCCACGCTTTGCATGGTGGTTTGTGAACAAAAGCGCACCGCGCCCAACAGCACCCCGGAATCTTGCGGGTGCACCCCCAGGTAGTACTTGCCCGGTGCAATGCCGTTGACGTCCTTGACGTAAACCACCATTTTTCCGTCGTCTTCGGTGGTGAATACGTAGTTAGCGTCTTCGCGAAGGTAGTTCACGTCGATCTTGAAGGTCTCGTACAACATGCTTTGCATGGCGGGTACGGTGACCAATGGCAGGCGCACGGGATGTGTGCCAATGGGCCCCACATTGACGGGCGGTACCAGGGGCGCCAGCAGCGGCGGCGTGATCGCTCCGCCCACCTCGCCTTGCACCACCGTGCTTTGGCGCGGAACATAGCTGAAGTCCCCGTTGGAGCGCAGCATGCCCAAGACACCCATGGCATAGCCGCGCGGTACCAGCGCCACCGCGCCGTGGGCCAGAAGGTTTTTTACCGAACCCTGCAGCGTCACCTTGCCGCGTGACGTAAGTGTGGTTCGCTCGCTGTCGCCGCCGTAGGCTTCAATGTCGCCGTTGGTTTCGACGCTGTCTGCGGATGCGTTACTGGTCCAGCTGAGCTTGCCCGCCGAGCGCAGGATGGCCACCCGACCTTGCTCTGAGACCGACACGTCGCCCGTGCTCTGGAGGTGTTCAATCGTGCCGTTGCTCACGCTTACCTCGCCATTGCTGATGGCCGACCGCACGGTTGCGCTGGACTGCATGCTTATCGCGCCGACGGCGCGGGCGCTTCCGATGCTGGCGCTGTCCTTGACCAACAGGCTCTTGTCGGTGCACACGGTTTCGATCAAGGACGGCCCGCCCACCGTGACGTCGCCGGTGGCGCACAGGTCGGACAAGTTGTACGTTGCGCCACCGAGGTTGACATTGCCATCAACATATATCGACGGGCTTTCCCCACCCAAGAAGCGGATGGCGGCATTCGATGCATCCAAGTCACCGCGAATGACCAAGGTGCCTTGGACCGACGGCCTCGGGCAGGTGCGTGTGACCTCGCACGGGTTGGGTCGCACCTGGAAGGTAACCAACACGGCGGCGGTGTGGCGGGTTTTTGCGGCCTCGGTGCCGTCGGCTGCGGCCACCCGCATGGTCAGCTCTTGTGTTCCGTCGACCAATTCGTTGGACACCACCGTGGCGGTGATGCGGTAGCTTGACCAGTCGTCCATGCTGATGGAGAGCACCATGCCAGGGGTGAGCCCCGCCACGTACGTGGACTCGGCCTCGCCCAGCGCGATACGCAGCGCGTCGGTAGCTTTCCAGGCCCGCGCGTGGGCGGTGGCGCTGGTCTTCAGCATGGCGGCGACCTCCTGTCCGCTACGCACATGGTTGACACGGGTCAACACCAGCGTGGCAGTGGCCAGACCGACCACCAAGACCATCAGCAGGGCGGCGAAACCAGATTGGTGCGGTGCGCGGTGGTGTGCGGGCATTGGTTTCATCTCGCGATATTGGTTAGGCACACTTGTGAGGTGAAGCTGCGCGTGCGTTCGGCGCTGCCCGCGCTGCTGGTGCTGGTGAAGTCGGTCAAGCCCAGCACCACTCCGGTGGTATTGCCACGCCCCACTTGGGTCGAAAACGGTGCACAGGCGGGGTTTCCAGGGTCCACAGAAAACACGGTGCCGATGGCCAAGCTGCTGTTGGGGTCCGTGCTGGTGCGGCTGGCCACGATGGTTTGTGTCTCCCAGGCGATGCTGCTCCAGCCGCTACCTGCGTTGCTGCAAGACGCGGGTGCGAGGCGCAGCAGCGCACCGCCCAGCGACACAAGGCCAGCGCACTGAACTGGACCTGCGGGTTGTGCGCTGGGGTTCCAGGACCAGACCACGGCATTGCCCAACAAAGGGGTGCCGCTTGGCGCCGCCGCAAGGCTTTGCAAGGTCCCTTGTAGTTGACCGTTGACACCGTCTTGGAACTGGGCGTTGCCCAGCAAGACGAAGTCGGAATCTACCGATGCGGATGGGCCGGACGGACTGCGGATACCGAAACCGGCCTGCATCACCAAGGTCGATACCGTCTGCATGGCAAGCGCGGACTCCACATCCTGTTGGGAGGTGGCGCGCGCATCGACGCTTTGCCGCAAGTTCACCCGGTAAAAAGTGACCGAGGCGGCTACCGCAATCGACCCGAGCAGCAGGCCCACCAGCAGGGACAGCAACGAGAAGCCCCGAACGCGGTGCCAAGTCGTGTCGCGCACGCTATTCCTGCACAACCAGGGTTTGGCCACCCAGCAGGTTGTCGTCGGTCAGTGACAGGGAAATCGTCGGCGCACTGCTTTGCACCGAGATGTGCGCAATGGTGACGGCAACCGCACCGGTGCACGACACAGTCAGCGACCGCGCCCGGCCCTGGATGACGATGGCCGGAGGCACGCGGGTGGTGCACAGTGACTGGCCTTGCACTGCCAGCAAGTCGCGCATTTGGCCGATGGCCTGAATTTGAATGTCCGAGTACGCGCCCATTGCACTGGCCCTGGCCATCAGGTACGCCGGACCCCCGGCCAAAATGCCGACCACCAACATGGCGATGATGGATTCAAAAAGCATCTCGCCCTTGACAGCGCGCTGCCTGTGTCTAATACAGCACGACCGCACGGCTGAGGTCCCCCTTGTGAACGTGCAGCCGCGTTGCCGTCGAGCAGATTTGGCTGTTTAGTGACACTTGCACAGGAAGCCCGAGCGCATCGAGCGCGGCACACGCGAATGGTGGTTGGCTGTTACTTGAGGTGGGGTCCAGCGCAAGGGTGATGCCTGGCCCCAACTGTGTCGACCAGACCGGGTCTACGCCACACCGGAGGGTCGCGCCGCGCTGCACATACAAGGTGCCGTTGCTGGCGCATAGCATGGCCGACTGGGCGCCAGCACGTGCGTCGTCCGGGTTGGACAGGGCAAGCGACTTGGTGCGTGTGTACAGATGCTGCACCAAACTGGCGGCTTGTTGCAGGGCGGCCGCGTTCGACCACTTGCTCGACAGCGGCAAGGTCATCGTGGCGATGAGTGCGGCCAAGCTAATCACCAGCATGAACTCGATCAGGCCAAAGCCGCGCGGGCTGCCAACTGGTGGCGTCACAGCCATGCTGCTCCTTTGCCGCACCCTATGCTGATCGTCTTGTTGTTGCTCTGGTCTATCGACAGATCACACCCCGTGAGCACCGTCGATTTGCCGACTGCACCCAACACATAGCCAGTGCCACTGCTGCGTTGGATTAAGTAGTTGAAATCAGCTGACTGCGCCGGCTTCCAGCTTGGCAGCAACACCATGGTGTCTGCGGTGGTGCGGGTTGCCGCAGGGTAGGTGTTGGGACTGGACATGGCATGTGCGTTTTCCATCGCCAACACCAAGGCGACCAGATCGGCTTGGCCCGACCGAATGCGCTGGGTTTTGATGTAGCCAGAGTAGCTGGGCAGCGCAAGGCTGGTCAAAATGCCAATCAGCGCCACCACCACGAACAGCTCCATCATCGTCACGCCCCGCTGCAAACGCCCGCAGGGCGGGTTGGCACAGCGCCGCGTGGTCCGTGGCGCACCCGCCCAAAGTGGTCGAGCGCATGCGGCGAGGCCCGTCTTGCTGTGCTGCGCTGGCGCCATGGCGGCTGCTGCGTGGTTCAGGCGGAAACCGAATTGCTACCGCCGAGTTGGTAGAGCAGCTGATCAAACGACGAGTTGGGGTCGGTGACGCGGTTGATGCGGTGGCTTTTCGTGAGTTCCAGCCACGCGTTCATTTTGCACAGGCGCAACTTGCCATACGAAAGGCGCAACCACCCCGACGACTCGAGCTTCAAAATACACTCTGAAAACAGGGTGCGCGATACGCCGCACAGCGCCGCCAGAATTTCTTGTTTGACGCGAATCTCTACGCCAGCGTCGGCCTTGTTGCCCACTTGGTTGCCAGCACTTTGTGCCAGTGCTTCGCCCACCTGCGCCAAGCCCAGAACCACCCGCACCGCCGGGTTGCAGAACTTCATGAGCATCAGCATTTCGGATGATTTTTGGAACTTCCACGCGATGTTTCGTGACACGTAGTGAGGAAACTCGGCCTCGGTGTCGAGCAGTTTGCGCATGGCGCTGGCAGGTAGACGCATGACCTCTGTTGACGTGAGGCAGACGTAGTCTTCAAAGCTGGGCTGCGAGGTCAGGATGGACTGTTCACCAAACCATGCGCCCTCCCCGTAGATGTTGATGGGCGCGAGTTTTGTAGGGGAAATAGACACCGAGGAGGCGACCAGTCCCTCTATAACAAGGTGCCAATGGTCAAAGTTGCTGCCCTTTTTGACGATGACGTCCGCAGCTTCGTAAGAGCGGATGCTCACCACGTCGTGCAACATCCGGCAGGTGGTGTCGGATAGCCCCACCCGTTTAAGCTGTTGAAATCTAAAGTTGTTGGAGAACGCGGAGGTAAATGTCATGTGTCAACCCTGGTTGATGGGCTTGCGCCCATAAAAAGTACAACTACCGAAGACCTGCGCCGCACCCCTAGGCAATTGGAGACAGACCCCTAATCACAAGGTTCGGCGTGCTAATAACGCGTCAATCTGGTTTCCGGATGCACCTGATTGAGCGATTGATGAAAAAAGTTCAAACACCCGGCTGTGGCGGGTTGGCGCGCCAAATAGCAAGGCCGCCGCTTGGAGCGGTTGTGACGCGATCCGCAGCAATTCACCTTTGGTGACATTTCTCACATCCGGGCGGCGCTGAACTGTTTTTTCCACGCAATCGAGGGTGTCCATGCCGCTTGGGTGCCACACCCGTTGCATTGCGGCTTTGGTGCGTGGCTAAAATGGCCCGGCGCCGATTTGCACCAGCTTGCGGGCGCTTTACAAATTCCGCTAAATACGGCCCGAAGCCTCGCACCCGGCCCCGTACTTTGCGGCGCCGGTTTTTTTGCGGGTTAACTGAGTCGACAGATCTGTCCATGCCTTTGATTGCCAACGCCCAAGCCATGCACTTTGCCGCACCACTGCGGCTGCAGTCGGGCGCCTGTGTGCGCGACTACAGCCTGGCCTTTGAGACCTATGGCGCGCTCAATGCAGACAAGTCCAACGCGGTGCTGGTGTGCCATGCGCTCAACGCCTCGCACCATGTGGCCGGCAGCTACCCGGACAAGCCCAAGTCCGAGGGCTGGTGGGACAACATGATTGGCCCTGGCAAGCCGCTCGATACCAACCGTTTTTTTGTCATTGGTATCAACAACTTAGGCTCGTGCTTTGGCTCCACGGGGCCGATGCACACCAACCCCGACACCGGCCGGATCTACGGCGCCGACTTTCCGGTGGTCACAGTCGAAGACTGGGTCCATGCGCAAGCGCTGCTGTTGGACCGTTTGGGGATTGCGCAGCTTGCGGCTGTCATGGGTGGCTCGCTGGGCGGCATGCAAGCGCTGGCCTGGGCGCTGCAGTACCCGCAACGGGTGGCACATGCGGTGGTCATCGCCAGCGCGCCCAACCTGACCGCCGAAAACATTGCCTTCAATGAGGTGGCACGCCGCGCCATCGTGACCGATCCCGACTTTCATGGCGGGCACTTTTACGAACACGGCGTGATTCCCAAACGCGGCCTGCGCATCGCCCGAATGATTGGCCACATCACGTACCTCAGCGACGACGTGATGAACGAAAAATTCGGCCGCCAACTGCGCGGCGCCGCACAGGCAGTGGCAAGCGTGGGGGCCACCGAGCCTGCGCCGGGCCGCCCCCAGCAGGCGAGCGCCCCCTCGGGGGGCAGCGCTGCACACGCAGTGGCAAGCGTGGGGGCCTACCGCTACAGCACCCAAGAGGTGGAGTTCCAGATTGAGAGCTACCTGCGCTATCAGGGTGACAAGTTTGCGGAGTACTTTGACGCCAATACCTATCTGCTAATCACGCGTGCCTTGGACTATTTTGACCCCGCACGCGAGCATGGTGGCGATTTGAGCCGCGCCCTGGCCAATGCGACGTGCAAGTTTTTGCTGGTGAGCTTCACCACCGATTGGCGCTTTAGCCCCAGCCGCAGTCGCGAGTTGGTCAAGGCGCTGCTCGACAACAAGCGTGACCTCTCTTACGCCGAGATCGACGCACCCCATGGGCACGATGCTTTTTTGCTGGACGACCCGCGTTACCACAAGGTGGTTAGGGCCTACTTTGACAACGTAGCACGGGAGGTGGGGGTATGAGCGATGCCGCTATCCAGCATGCCTTGGCCGAGCTGGTACCTCGGGGATCGCGTGTGCTCGACTTGGGTTGCGGAGACGGCGCCATGCTGGACCACTTGCAGCGCACCCGTGCCTGCACCGGCTATGGCGTGGAACTGGACGGCGCCAATGTGCTGGCTTGCATGCAGCGTGGCGTCAACGTGATCCAGCTTAACTTGGAGGCTGGGCTGGCTTTGTTTGAGGATGCAACCTTCGATGTGGTGTTGCAGATTGACACATTGCAGCACCTGCGCAATGCGGAAACCATGTTGCGCGAGACGGTGCGGGTGGGACGCGTGGGCATCGTGGCTTTCCCCAACTTCGCGCACTGGCACAACCGCTGGAGCGTGCTGCGTGGGCGCATGCCCGTGACCAAGCGCTTGCCCTACGAGTGGTATGACACCCCCAACATCCGCGTGGGCACCCACGCCGACTTGGCAGTGCTCGCGCAGCGAAACGGCTTGCGCGTGCTCGACAGCTTCGGCCTGCAAGAAGGCCGCACCGTGCGCTTCGCCCCCAATCTGTTGGCGGGTACGTCGGTGTACAAGCTTGCAAACTGAATGTCACAAACGCCAACGTTGACAACATAACTGTTGATACATACAGTTGGCTTATGAACTCACTTGAAATTTGTGCGGGTGCGGGTGGACAAGCGTTGGGCTTGGAGCGAGCCGGTTTTCATCATCAGGCGTTGGTAGAGATCGACCCGTCCGCCTGCAATACCTTGCGATTGAATAGACCGGGATGGAATGTGGTGGAAGGTGATGTCTCGTTTTTCAATGCAGTGGGGTACCGTGGCATTGATCTTGTGGCGGGTGGTGTTCCGTGTCCACCGTTCTCCAAGGCTGGCAAGCAGTTGGGCGCCGCCGACGAGCGCGACATGTTTCCTCAGGCTTTGCGCATAGTTGATGAAACCCGTCCGCAAGCGGTCATGCTAGAGAACGTTCGTGGACTCTTGGACCCTCAGTTCGAAGGTTACCGACAGGACCTGTCGCAGCAGCTAAAAAAAATGGGGTACTGGTCGGATTGGAGATTATTCAATGCCGCAAGCTTTGGTGTGAGTCAGCTGCGTCCACGGGTCTTGTGTGTTGCACTTCGCAATGATCTCGTGCCTTTTTTCCGGTGGCCGGAGCCACAAGAGCATTCGCCTCCAACCGTCGGCAACTTGCTCAACGACCTGATTTCAGCCAATGGGTGGCAAGGGGCTCCTGAGTGGCGCGCGCGCGCTAATGCCATCGCTCCTACATTGGTAGGCGGAAGTAAAAAGCACGGTGGCCCTGATCTGGGCCCCACGCGCTCGCGTGCGGCGTGGGCTGCCTTGGGTGTTGATGGTCGCGGATTGGCCGATTTCGCACCCGCGTCTGATTTTGTGGGCATGCCTCGACTGACTGTTCGCATGTGTGCCCGCATTCAAGGATTCCCTGACGCGTGGCAGTTTTTTGGGAAAAAGACAGCGTCCTATCGACAAGTTGGAAATGCATTTCCGCCACCGGTAGCCGACGCAGTAAGCCGCCAAATTGCAATAGCGATCGCATGTGCCGCCCAGCAACGCTCCGCCATGATGGCTGTTTGACCTTAGAAATGAACACGGATAAATCCCGAGTTGTGCGCGGTGCGCGCTCAAAGTTGCGCCAGCATTTCCTAGCGAACTTGGGCAAAGTCATGGATTCGGCAGAGTTACGTACGGTCGCCGGAGATACCAGTGAGTGGGCGCGCAGGGTGCGTGAGTTGCGTACAGAAGAGGGCTACCTGATCCTGACCCATAACGACCGCGTCGATCTCAAGCCAGGTCAATACCTCTTGGAACAACCCAAGCCACAGCCCGCATTTTCCAGGGCGATTTCTAAGGAGACGCGAGCATTCGTCTTGGACCGCAACGGTTTTACGTGCCAAATGTGCGGTGCGGTGGCGGGAGAGGCACATCCCTACGACCCAACACGCAAAACAAGACTTCATATTGGTCACATCATTGACAAAAGCATGGGCGGAAGCGACGAGGCCTCTAACTTGAAGGCTATCTGTTCGGTGTGCAATGAAGGAGCTGCCAACATTAGGCGGATTCAAGCACGAAGTGCAACACGGGATAGCGATTGGTGAAACACCTCTGCGGGCGTCTTGAATCCCAGTCGCTTACGGGGTCGGTTATTCAACCTGTTTTCGATCATTCTAATTTCCTCGTCAGTGATGCTTGCCATCGCCCGCTTCTTGGGAACATATTGCCGCAGCAGCCCGTTGAAGTTCTCATTGGAGCCGCGCTCCCAACTAGCAAACGGCCTGGCAAAGTACCCCACACTACCCAACGCTTGGTCAATTTCGACATGCCCACAAAACTCTTTGCCGTTGTCGTAGGTCAGCGTTTTAACCCTCGCTTTGAAGGGCTTGAGCACTCTGATGATGGCCGCTCCCACCAAGTCGGATGTCTTGTTTGAGA
>JBIIZY010000049.1:0-16661 GCA_044346035.1 Rhodoferax sp.
TGCGCCAGCGCCTTTTCGAAGAAGCTTCGGTCGTCAAACGCCGCCAGCGAGTTGAGGGCACTGGCGCCCTGCGGTGTGGCTTGCGGCACCCTAAATCGCCGACTCTTCGTCGGACTCCAGCGCAGCGGGCGTGGCCTTGCCGCGGTCGGTGTCACGGGTTTCTACTTTGCCGTCCTCGTCTTCGGCTTCCTCGTCTTCGGACAGGCCCAGGTCGTGCGCGCGGGCCTTAGCGCGCAGCACCAGCAGCATCTCGATGAACAGGTCGGGGCATTTGTGGCGCAAGAGCCAGGCCAATTGCATCCAATCTTGGTCGGCGATTTCGTCTTCGTCCACCCGCGGCCGGACGTAGGCCGAGGCCAGCAGCGCCTGCTCGGAGAGGATTTCGCCATCGTCTTCTGCGGGATCAAAGTTGCCGTGGCGCGCAAAGCTTTCCACCCGCGCCCACTTCTCCGAAAAGTAGTCGGCCAGCGCCTCGGCACCGCCTTCAAGGTCGCCAATGGCCTCCAAGAACGCCACGGTGTCGGCGTCTTCCCGAAACACCACGGCGTTGACCATGCCGCGCAAATGGGTGCGGCTGAGGTCTTTGTATTGCTTCTCGATCACCACGGCACGGGCAAACATCTCGGGTGTGATGAGCAGGTTGATCACCGACTCCTTGGAGTTGTCGTACTCGCGGATCACGGCCAGCATGTCTTTGGGCGGGAGTTGCTCCAGCACCAGCATCAGGGCGCCATCGCCTTGGGTGTCGGCCACTTCGGCCAGCGCCGCTTCGGCCGCGCTGATGTTGCCCGAGGCGATCAGGCTCTGGGTTTTGGCAATCAGCGCCAGCGCGTTGGTCGGTGGGTCTTGGGTCATGTGGGGTCCTTGCGGTCAAAGCCTTGCTCGGCCAGCCAGTCGTTGCCTGCGTCTTCGCGGGCGCGGGCGTCGGCTTCGTCGGGGTCTTCGGTAGCGGAGTTATCGCTGTCGTAGCCTTGGTCGCGGTCGCGCTGGTCTTCGTCTGCGTTTTCTTCGTCGGCATCGCCGCTTGTGCCAGCGTGGGTGCCTGCGTCCGGTGCGCGCTGGTACAGGTACTCCAGCCCGGCTGCCACCACCATGAACCAGGGGCCCATGGGCTCGCGCAGGATCTGCGCAATGGTGCTGTGCGCCCAGGGCGCGACGGTGAGCGCGCCTTCTACCTGCTCCCACTCGGGCAGTTCATCGGCGTCTTGCGCCACCAGACGGTCCAGCACGGCCGGCTTGGAGAAGGTAAAGGCCCGGTGCAGCACCACCGCCACCATCTCGGGGCTGGTCTCGATCATCTGCAACAAAAAGCCTAGTTCCTTGCGCTTGTCAGCCAGGCGTTGGCGCAGCACATCAAGGCCCTCGGAGTCGGAGCGGAGGTCATCTAACTCGGCTTGGTAGACCGATTGCAGGTCCAAAAAAAACGGGGAAATACGCATGGCAGGGCCGATCAGAAAAAGTCAAAGGTGCCCGCGCAGGGGGCGAAAGTAGTGGTCCCACATCTCGCGTGCGGTCTCGGCTGGGTTGTCCAAGAGGCTGCGGCGCCGGTTGTCGTCATAGGCCTGGCGTCTGGCCGCATCGCCCAGCACCTCGTAGGCCTCTTGCACGGCGGTGAAACGCGCTGCCGCGTCAGCAGCTGGGTTGCGGTCGGGGTGGAGTTGGGCGGCTTTGAGGCGAAACGCCTTTTTGATGTCTGCCAGCGTCGCGCTGCTGTCGAGGCCCAAAGCGGCGTAGTGGTCTTGCATTGGAAGATTTTACGGTGGGGCTGTGGTGGCCAAGGGCTTGGTGCCTTTGGCATGCGGTCACAACGCCTAGCGCCGCAGCATGCGCCCAATCCAAAGGCGGGACATTTTTTGTTCTGCGTAATCGGATAATCGCGCAGCAACGCCAACCGCCCACCATGCCCCCTTCCAACCCGCACCGCGACCCGCCTTCCAATTCCATGGGCGTTGCCGTGCGGGAGGAGCAGATTGAGTACGGCTTTATCGGCAAGTTGCAGGGCCTGAAGTACGCGTACCGCGCCGACATTCGGGACCGTGCCGCGCTGGAGCGCAACTTTCGCGAGAAGTTCGAAGCCCTCAACCGCGTCAAGCTGTCCGACGGCGAGTTTGCGCGGCTGCTAGACGAAGTTGTCACCCCCGACGTGTTCACCGCCGCCCGCATGCTGCGCGGGCGCAATTCCTTTGTGCGCGAAGACGGCACGCAGCTGAACTACACCTTGGTCAACATCAAAGACTGGTGCAAAAACACCTTTGAGGTGGTCAACCAGCTGCGCATCAACACCGACTACAGCCACCACCGGTACGACGTGCTCATCCTCATCAACGGTGTGCCGTGTGTGCAGATTGAGCTCAAAACGCTGGGCATCCACCCCCGCCGCGCCATGGAGCAGATCGTTGACTACAAAAACGACCCCGGCAACGGCTACAGCAAAACGCTGCTGTGCTTCTTGCAGCTCTTCATCGTGAGCAACCGCACCAGCACCTACTACTTCGCCAACAACAACGCGCGTCACTTCAGCTTCAACGCCGACGAGCGCTTCTTGCCCATCTACCAATTTGCCGACGAGGCCAATACCAAGATCGCGCAGCTCGACGACTTTGCTGACAAGTTCTTGGCCAAGTGCACTTTGGGCGAAACCATCAGCCGCTACATGGTGCTGCTGGCAGCTGAGCAAAAGCTGCTGATGATGCGGCCCTACCAGGTGTATGCGGTCAAACAAATCGTCGACTGCATTCACCAAAACTGTGGCAACGGCTACATCTGGCATACCACCGGCAGCGGCAAAACGCTCACATCGTTCAAAGCCTCCACCCTGCTCAAAGACAACCCCGAAGTGGAAAAGTGCCTCTTTGTGGTGGACCGCAAAGACCTGGACCGCCAGACCCGCGAAGAATTCAACCGCTTTCAAGAAGGCTGCGTAGAAGAAAACACCAACACGGCTGCGCTGGTGCGCCGCCTGCTGTCCGAAGACTACGCAGACAAGGTCATCGTCACCACTATTCAAAAGCTGGGTTTGGCGCTAGATGAAAACAGCAAGCGCAACAAGCAACAGAAGAAGGATGGCAAAGCCACCTACAAAGAGCAACTGGCGCCGCTGGCGAATAAGCGTGTGGTATTCATCTTTGACGAATGTCACCGCTCACAGTTTGGCGACAACCATGACGCCATCAAGAACTTCTTCCCCAAGGCGCAGCTCTTTGGCTTTACCGGCACCCCCATTTTTGAAGCCAACGCCACGGCCAAACAGTACGAGGGCGACGAAGGCCAGTTCCGCACCACCGAAGACCTGTTCCAAAAGCAGTTGCACGCCTACACCATCACCCACGCCATTGAAGACGCCAACGTGCTGCGCTTCCATGTGGACTACTTCAAGCCAGAAGGCAAAAATCCACCCAAGCCGGGCGAGGCACTGGCCAAAAAGGCAGTCATCGAAGCCATCCTGGCCAAACACGACACCGCCACCGCAGGCCGCCGCTTCAACGCCGTGCTGGCCACCGCCAGCATCAACGACGCCATTGAATACCACGGCCTGTTCCAGAGCCTGCAAGCCGCAAAGCAAAAGGCCGACCCCAGCTTTTTGCCCTTGAACATCGCCTGCGTGTTTTCGCCCCCGGCTGAGGGCGATGCGGATGTGAAGCAAATTCAGGAAGACCTGCCCCAAGAAAGACAAGACAACCAGCAAGACCCCGAAGGCAAAAAGGCCGCGCTCAAGGCCATTCTGGCCAATTACAACCAGCGCTACGGCACCAACCACAGCATCAACGAATTCGACCTGTACTACCAGGACGTGCAAACGCGCATCAAAGACCAGCAGTGGCCCAATGCCGACTACCCGGCGGCCAAAAAGATCGACATCACCATCGTGGTGGACATGCTGCTCACCGGCTTTGACAGCAAATACCTCAACACCCTGTACGTGGACAAAAACCTCAAGCACCACGGCTTGATACAGGCCTTCTCGCGCACCAACCGCGTGCTCAACGGCACCAAACCCTACGGCAACATCCTGGACTTTCGCCAGCAGCAAGCCAATGTGGACGCCGCCATCGCCCTGTTCTCGGGCGAAAAATCGGGCGAACAAGCCCGCGAAATCTGGCTCGTAGACAAAGCCCCGGTCGTCATCCAAAAGCTGGATGCCGCCGTCACAAAGCTGGCCGACTTCATGCAGTCCCAAGGCTTGGCCTGCACGCCCGAGGCCGTGCACAGCCTCAAGGGCGACGAAGCCCGCGCCGCTTTCATCAAAAACTTCAAGGAAGTGCAGCGCCTTAAAACCCAGCTGGACCAGTACACCGACCTGACGGAAGACAACGCGGTAGCCATCGAGCACATCCTGCCCGCCGAGCACCTGCAGGGCTTTCGCGGTGCGTACCTGGAGACCGCCCAGCGCTTGAAGCATACGTACGGGGCCCAACAGCCCCAGCCAGACAAAAGCAGCGCGGGTGCGGGTGCAGAAGTAGACCAGCTCGACTTTGAATTTGTGCTCTTCGCCAGCGCGGTGATTGACTACGACTACATCATGGGCCTCATGGCGCGCTTTTCACAACAAGGACTACAGCAAGGGCCGGGCAAGCAGAAGATGAGCCGCGAGCAGCTCATCGGCCTCATCCAGGCCGACGCCAAGTTCATGAACGAGCGCGACGACATTGCCGCCTACATCAACACCCTGAAGGCAGGCGAGGGCTTAAGCGAAACCGCCATCCGTGAGGGCTATACCCGCTTCAAAAAAGAAAAAGACAGCGCCGAGCTAAGTGCCATTGCCACCCGCCACAAGTTGGCCCCTGCTGCATTGCAAGCGTTTGTGGATGGCATCTTGCAGCGCATGATTTTTGATGGCGAGGCACTGAGTGACCTCATGGCCCCGCTGGAGCTGGGCTGGAAGGCTCGGGCGCAGGCAGAAACGGCGCTGATGAAAGAGCTGGTGCCGTTGCTGCAAAAGCGTGCCGAACAATACGGTGGGCGCGAGATTTCGGGGTTGAGTGCATATGAGTGAACAACCGTTAACCGAAACCGAGTTACTTGAGCGCATTGCCCTGGGTGAACACACCCACCAGCAATTCAAGCGCACTTTCAATAACCCGGACGCCATGGCTGCCGAACTGGCCGCCTTTGCCAATAGCGGCGGCATCCTGCTCATTGGCGTCGATGACCACGGCAGCATTGCCGGGCTGAGCGCGGCGGACATACGTCACCTCAACCAAATGCTGAGCAACGCCAGCAGCCAGCATGTGCGCCCGCCCCTTCATCCGGTCACGGAAAACGTCTACACCCATGCTGGGTTGGTGATGGTAGTCACGGTGCCCAACGGCTTGGCCAAACCCTACTTGGACAACCAGGGCCGCATCTGGGTCAAGCAGGGGGCTGACAAACGCCATGTGACCGCCCGCGAAGAAATGCAGCGCATGTTCCAAAGTGGCGGCCTGGTTTATGCCGATGTTGTGCCCGTGTCCGGCACCACCAGTGCCGATTTGGACGAGGCCGCCTTTCGCCACTACCTGGCCCAGCACTACAGCGCAGACACCGCCCAAGCCAGCCTCCCGCTGAATGCCGTGTTGCAAAACCTGGGCTTGGGCGATGGACAGGAACTTACGCTGGCTGGCCTCATGCTATTTGGCCGCGCGCCCCTGCGCTGGCGCCCGGCGTTCACAATCAAAGCTGTGGCCTTCTTTGGCACCAGCATTGCCGACAGCCATTACCAGGACAGCCAGGACTTCAGCGGCACCCTGCCCATCCAATACGCTGAGGCGCTGGCCTTCATCAAACGCAACCTGCGCCGCGTGCAGGGTGACCAGGGCTTTAACTCGCCGGGCATCTTGGAAGTGCCAGAGGTGGCGCTCCAAGAGCTGCTGGTCAATGCGCTGGTGCACCGCGATTACTTCACCAGCGCCTCCATCCGCATTCTGGTGTTTCGCGACCGCATCGAGATCATCAGCCCCGGCCCCTTGCCCGACAGCCTGAGTATTGAAGACATACGTCACGGCAAAACCAACCGCCGCAACCCCACACTGAGCGAACACGCCTTTCGCCTGCTGCCCTACCGGGGCATGGGCAGCGGCATACCCCGTGCGCTGGGGGAGTGGCCTCAAATTGAGCTCATCAGCGAGGTCAGCGGCAACCAATTCACCGCCAGGGTACAGCGGCCAACTGCTCAGCAAGACAGCGTGGTCGACCCAGTCAGCACGCAAGTCACAGGGCAAGTCACAGGGCAAGTCACAGGGCAAGTCACAGGGCAAGTCACAGGGCAAGTCACGTCGCTTCTAGGTGCCATGGGCGAAGGCGCCTGGAGCCGGAAAGAACTGATGGAAAAGTTAGGCCTCAAAGGTCGGGATAATTTTGAAAAACTCTATCTGGCACCCGCGCTAGAGGCAGGTTTGGTTGAACGCACCATCCCCGACAAACCCAACAGCCGCTTGCAGCAATACCGCCTGACCGAACGAGGAAGGGCCTTGTTGAAATGATCAAGTCTCTTCACCAAGTATCCACAGCGTACCAGCAAGACTTTGCAGAAGTTCTGGCACACATCCAGCAAACGCGCCAGCGTGTCTTTTCACAAGCTAATACCGCTCTTATGAGCCTGTATTGGCATGTTGGCGGCATCATCAGTCAGCGGGTGGAGCAAGCAGGCTGGGGCCAGGGTGTTGTGGCAGAGCTGGCGCGCTACATCGCCCAGGCTGACCCTGGCATCAAAGGCTTCAGCGACAAAAACCTCTGGCGCATGAAGCAGTTTTTTGAGACCTACGACGATGATGAAAAACTCGCACCACTGGCGCGAGAAGTACCCTGGACGCACAACGTCATCATCTTTTCACGCTGCAAAACCCCGCAAGAGCGCCTGTTCTACCTGCGCCAAACCATGGCCGAAAAACTCGGCAAGCGCGAGTTGGAGCGGCAAATTGATGCCGCAACCTTTGAGCGCAGCATCCAAACCGCAAAACTCTCACCAGTGGCGAGAGCTTTGCATCCCGCCATAGGCGGCGTGTTCAAAGACCACTACGTGCTGGAGTTTCTGGGCCTGCCCGAGCCGCACAGCGAGGGCGACCTGCAACGCGCCCTGGTGCAGCACATGAAAGCCTTTGTGCTGGAGCTGGGCAAAGACTTCTTGTTTGTGAGCGAGCAGCACCGCCTGCAAGTGGGCAACCAAGACTTTTTTATTGACCTGCTGTTCTACCACCGGGGCCTGTCTGCCCTGGTGGCGTTTGAGCTGAAAGTGGGCCAGTTCAAGCCCGAGCACATGGGCCAACTCAACTTCTACCTCGAAGCGCTGGACCGCGACGTAAAAAAGCCGCACGAGAACCCCAGCATTGGCGTGCTGCTGTGCCGCGACAAAGACGACGAAGTGGTGGAATACGCCCTTTCGCGCAACCTGTCACCCGCGCTGGTCGCGCAATACCAGTTGCAACTGCCAGACAAGAAATTGATTGCAGCCAAGATGCATGAGTTGCTGGCGCGGCATGGGGAGGTGGGCGATGAATGAACGGAAGACATTGGTGCCTAAGTTGCGGTTTCCGGAGTTTCGGGGGGAGGGGGCATGGGATACCAACGGTCTAGGGGTAGTAGCGGATTTCGTAAACGAGAAAATCGCTCTCGAGCGAGTCGCGCTGGCAAATTACGTCAGCACAGAAAACATCTTGGCGGACTACGGTGGAATAGATAAAGCTTCAAAGCTGCCGACAACCGGCTGGGTGACGCGGTTTCAGCCAAATGACACGCTGGTTTCCAACATCCGCCCCTATCTGAAAAAGGTTTGGGTTGCAGATAGAGAAGGTGGCGCTTCGAATGATGTCATCGTAATCAGAGCAAAGCAGAGACTGCTTCCGCAGTACTTGCCCTCGCTGTTGAAGAATGATGCGTTCATCGACTACGTGATGACTGGTGCAAAAGGCGTGAAGATGCCAAGGGGAGATATCGGCACCATCAAGGCGTACCCCGCGCTTTACCCCTCAAAACCCGAACAACAAAAAATCGCCGATTGCCTGAGCTGTTTGGACGAACTGATCGCCGCGCAAGCCCGAAAAGTGGACGCGCTCAAGACCCATAAAAAAGGGTTGATGCAGCAACTTTTCCCCCGCGAAGGCGAAACCCAACCGCGCCTGCGGTTTGCTGAGTTTCGGGATGCTGGTGACTGGGAAGAGAAGCCATTTGGTGATCTCTTTAGCGATGTATTGGACTTCAGAGGCAGAACACCAAACAAGCTAGGCATGGAATGGGGCGGAGGGGAAATCGCCAGTCTCTCCGCGAACAATGTAAAGAATGGTCTTATTGACTACGCTGCCGAATGCAATATGGGCAGTGAGGAGCTTTATCAAAGGTGGATGGGAGGCGTAAACCTAGAGAGGGGCGACATCATTTTTACGATGGAAGCCCCATTGGGCAATGCCACGCTTCTACCAGACTCAGAAAAATACATTCTTAGCCAGCGAGTAGTTGCCTTTAAGACCTGTTCTGAAGTTTTGAACACGTTTCTGGTTCAAGTTATTTGGGGTGAAGAGTTTCAAACTGCGATCAATCAGTTGGCGACAGGCTCTACCGCCAAAGGGATTAACCAAAAAGCGCTCAAGACTGTCAAAGTGAAGCTGCCCTGCGCAAAGGAGCAACAGCGCATCGCCGATTGCCTAACCGCCCTCGACGCCCTAGTCACCGCCACCACCGAAGAACTCGAAGCCCTCAAGACCTACAAGAAGGGGCTCATGCGGCAGCTGTTCCCGTCTGTGGAGGAAGCTCTATGACACTTGAAGAAATTGCTGAAAAACTGAACGGTGATCCTGCACAGATTACGCTGATGTACGCCTTCAACGCGACTGGCAAGACACAACTCAGCGTTGCGTACAAGAATGCCACTAAGCTAGAGGACGGTAGCCATACCGGGGTTTATTACAATGCTTATAGCGAGGATCTCTTTGTCTGGGACAACGACGAAGAGAATGGTGGTACCAACGTCCGGCTGACTGTTTTGCCGAGCAGTCTGAGCAAGTTCCACTCCTCAATGACAGAGGACAACGTTCGCGACAAGCTCAACGCATACAAGCCCAAATTCGGTTTTTCGTTCATTCCTTATGAAGATGACCCCGAGAAGGGGATTGAGTCGATTTCTTTTTTCATACCCAATCAAAATCCGGATGTACCGCAGCCACCGATCAAGATTTCTCGTGGGGAAGAGCGAATTTTTGTCTGGTGCTTTTTCCTTGCGTTGTTCGAGGTTGAGGGCTGGGCCGACAAGCAGTCGAGCCACTTCTTTATCGATGACCCAGTATCTAGCCTGGACGATCACAACATTTTTGTGACTGCGGCTACTTTGTACGACCTCATCGAGAAACAGTTTGAGAAACGCAAGATCATCGTCACTACGCACCATCTGGGGCTGTTCTCTGTCTTGAGTGACTGGATCACCAAGGGCGAAAAGAGCGACAAGTTCAAGAAAGACAAAAAGCCTCTCTATAAGTTACATGTATTGAGCGCTAAGTCGGGTGCGCTGGAGTTGGAGAACTGCCGTAACGATGTTTTTTTGTATCACTTGCGGGTACTTCAGGTGCTGTCTATGGCTCGCGATGCCAAGGATGTCCGTGCGTACCACTTCGCGATGCTCCGGCAGGTTCTGGAAAACGTCGCGTCGTTTCTCGGCGTAGGGCAATTCAGTTACGTGCTTAATCAGATTGGTATCACCGAGGCCAGTCGAGTAGCAGACATTGTTAATGCCCTGTCGCATAAGAAGGTTTACTACTACGAGTCGGATATCGTTGTTCAAGACAACCTGGATATCTTCGAGGAGGTGATGAGTGGCCTTCTAGCGAAGTACAAGTTTGTGTTGCATGCGGAGTGAGGTATGAACGCGCCGACTCTTAACTGCATTGAAGAACGAAAGGCCATAGTTTCAGTTGTCAAGTGTTGGTTGACAACTGCCGCCTACGCTTGCCAAAGGCCAACTGTCAAGAAATCCTTGACAGTTCAAGTGCTCGAACAAGACAGAAGCCAGCGGAGGAAACACTATGGATGAACAACTAAAAGCTTTGCAAACCAGCCTTGAAGCCGGTGCCCAACGTGCTGATGCGGAGGGGATCGAGTTTTGGTTTGCACGCGATTTGCAAGCCCCCTTGGGCTACACCCGTTGGGAGAACTTTCAAACTGCCATCCAGCGGGCTATGCAGTCGTGTGAGGCTTCTGGGCATGCGGTTCCGGATCATTTTCGTGGCGTCACGAAATTGATCGTCCATGGCAAGGGCGGAGAGCGGGAAATTGACGATTTCATGCTCACCCGCTATGCCTGTTACCTCATCGCCCAAAATGGCGACCCACGCAAGCCTGAAGTCGCCTTTGCGCAAAGCTACTTTGCGGTGCAAACCCGCAAGCAAGAGCTGATTGAAGACCGCATGCGCCTGCAAGTGCGCATGGAGGCGCGTGACAGGCTCAAGGAATCAGAAAAGGCACTCTCGCAAAACATCTATGAGCGCGGTGTGGACGACGCTGGTTTTGGCAGGATTCGATCACGTGGAGACCAAGCGCTGTTTGGTGGTAACACCACGCTGGCCATGAAGAACAAATACGGCATTGTGGCCAACCGCCCACTGGCTGACTTCTTGCCCACGCTAACGATTGCCGCCAAAAACCTGGCCACCGAGATGACCAACCACAACGTGCGGCAAGACAACTTGCGCGGCGAACCCGCCATTACGCACGAGCATGTCAAAAACAACGAAAGCGTGCGCGACATGCTGGGGCAGCGTGGCATTCAGCCTGAAAAGCTGGCGCCAGAAGAGGACTTAAAGAAGCTGGAACGCCGAGTCAAAACGGACGACAAAAATCTGGCCGAGCGCACCAAAACTCTGCCCCCACCGCAAGACGACAAGCCCTAAACCATGACCGAACAAAGCCAAAAGAAACTGGGTAACACCCTGTGGGCCATTGCCGACCAACTGCGCGGGGCCATGGACGCGGACGATTTTCGCGACTACATGCTGTCCTTTCTGTTCCTGCGCTACCTTTCAGACAACTACGAGGCGGCAGCCAAGAAGGAGTTGGGAAGCGATTACCCCACGCTGAAAGAAGACGACACCCGCGTACCGCTTGCAGCTTGGTATGCCGACAACGCAGCCGATGTGCCCGAGTTTGAAAAGCAGATGCGGCGCAAGGTGCATTACGTGATCGAGCCGCAGCACCTGTGGAGCAGCATTGCCAGCATGGCGCGCACGCAAGACGGCGAGCTGCTGCACACGCTGCAAGAGGGTTTCAAGTACATCGAGACCGAGTCGTTTCAGAGTACCTTTCAGGGCCTGTTCTCGGAGATTGACCTCAGCTCGCCCAAGCTGGGCAAGACCTACACCGAGCGCAACGCCAAGCTGTGCGTGGTCATTCAGAAGATCGCCGAAGGGCTTGCGGATTTTTCTACCGGTAGTGACGCGCTCGGGGACGCTTACGAGTACCTGATTGGCCAGTTCGCCGCTGGCTCCGGCAAGAAAGCAGGCGAGTTCTACACGCCGCAACAAATCTCGGACATTCTTTCCACCATCGTCACGCTGGACAGCCAGGAGCCGCGCACGGGCGTAAAGCAAAGGCTAGAAAGCGTGATGGACTTTGCCTGTGGCTCGGGCTCGCTGTTGCTGAATGTGCGCAAGCGCATGGGGCCGCATGGCATTGGCAAGATTTACGGCCAAGAGAAGAACATCACCACCTACAACCTGGCGCGCATGAACATGCTGCTGCACGGGGTGAAGGACACCGAGTTTGAAATCTTCCACGGCGATACGCTGGCGAACGAGTGGGACATATTGCGCGAGCTCAACCCAGCCAAGAAACCCGCGTTTGACGCCATCGTGGCCAACCCGCCGTTTAGCTACCGCTGGGAGCCAACCGAGGCCATGGGTGACGATGTGCGCTTTAAGAACCACGGCTTGGCGCCCAAGTCGGCGGCGGACTTTGCCTTTTTGCTGCACGGTTTTCATTTTTTGAAAGACGAAGGCGTAATGGCCATCATCCTGCCGCACGGGGTGCTGTTTCGTGGCGGTGCCGAGGAGCGTATCCGCACCAAGTTGCTCAATGATGGCCACATCGACACCGTGATTGGCCTGCCATCCAACCTGTTTTATTCCACCGGCATTCCGGTATGCATCTTGGTATTGAAGAAGTGCAAGAAGCCCGACGATGTGTTGTTCATCAACGCAGCCGAGCACTTTGTAAAAGGCAAGCGCCAAAACCAGCTCACCGATGAGCACATTGCCAAGATCATCAAGACCTACCAGTTCCGCGACGAAGAGCCGCGCTATGCACGCCGGGTGGGCATGGCCGAGATTGAAAAGAATGGGTTTAACCTAAACATCTCGCGCTACATCAGCACGGCGGTGGGCGAGGCGGAAATTGACCTGCAAGCGACGCACCAAGAGTTGGTGTCGATTGAGGCGGCGGTCGCAGCAGCCAAGCACAAGCACAATGCCTTTTTGAAGGAGTTGGGTTTGAACCCATTGCCGTAACGCGTTGCTGCAAGCCCCTCCCGACCCACGCCCTTGCCACCGCCTTCATTACAAACCCGCCCCGCCACGATGCGCCAAGCTTGGTACCAATTCGAACGCTTTACCAACACGGCCCGCGCCGTGCCGTTGAAAGGACAGCCGCATGGCGCGCGCTAAAGGCAGCCGCATGCGCGGCCTAGACCACCCGCGCAGCCACCGTGGTTTTGGCGGCTGGCGCGCCCTTGTGCTGCGCGCTGTGATCGCGCTTGCGCTGGTCGCTGGCGCGGTGGCGCTGGACGTGGCGCAGCGCGCGGCGCCGCCGCCAGCACCCAAGGCGGTGTTTGCGCCATTGGCCGCTTTGCAGCCTGCGCCGACTGCCGCTGTGCCGGGGGTGCCAGTTGCCGCGGCGTCTGCTGCTATGGCAGGTGCGTCCCCGGTTGCGCCCCAAGCAGCATCTGCCTTTGCACGCGTAGACCGCGGCTGGATTCCTATGCCCAGTGACGCCTTGGCAGCGCACGCCAGTGATTTGCTGGCCATGCCCTCCAACTCGCCGGCGGTGCTGAGCGCGTTTTGGTTTGCTGGTGACCGCGAGAGCGCGCCCAATGTGCAGATTGCAGCCTCGCAGTTCGACCGGGCCAGCCAGCGGTGGCTGCCTGCCAAGTACGTGGTCAACCGGCACCTAATGGGCGGGCAATTGGGCGCCGGCATACGGCGCATTGGCAACCCGGTGGCCTGGCTTGATGCCAGCGGGCGCATCCACTTGTTTGTGGTGGCTACCGGCTTGGGCGGTTGGGCGGCGGGGCGTATTTTGCACACGGTGCAAAGCAGCCCGGGACAGGGCCTCGCAGAGCTGGAGTTTGCGCCCTTGCGCATGCTGCCGCTGTCATGGTTGTGGAACACCAGCTACCTGGTGCGCAGCGCGCCCATGCCGCTCGCCGATGGGGGCATGGTGCTGCCGGTGTACTTTGAGCTGGGCATCAAGTACCCGGTGGCCCTGCGCTTTGACCGCATGGGCGCCTTCGTGGGGATGGAGCGCATCTCGCAGCGCAAGCACCTGCTGCAGTCCACGTTCCTGGCCACTTCGGCCACCGATTGGCTGGCTTTGCACCGCGACAACCTGCCCAACGGGCGCATCGGCGTTTCCCGTAGCAACGACGGCGGCGCGCACTGGCGCGATGCAGACAGCCTGCCGCTGGTCAATCCGGATGCAGCAATTGCCGGCCTGACGCTATCGCCCGGTCTTCAGGTGTTGGTGCACAACGCCTCGCCCCATTCGCGGGCCTTGTTGGACCTGAGCGCGTCCACCGATGGCCTGGCCTGGTCGCGTGCGGCGGTGCTGGAGCAGGGCACCGATGCAGACGAGTACTCCTACCCCTCGGTGGCCTGGGCCGATGGCCACCTGTGGGTGAGCTACACCGACCACCGCACCCGCATTGCGTGGCAGCGGTTTGCGGTGCGCGGCGATGCCGTTGGCGCCACCAACGCGGTGGTCGGCACACCGCCTGCCAACCCACCAGGAGTTGCACCATGAACGGGCTCGACTTGCTGGGCACTGTGACTACACCGGCCTTGCCCGTGGCCTGGGCGCTGCCATGGAGCCGGGCGGTGGGCTGGGCGCTGGTGCTGGCGTGCGTGGCGGTGCTGCTGTTGCGCAAACAGGCGTGGGTGGTGCGTGCCGTTGCTGCGGCCGGGCTTGCGCTGTGGGCGCTGTTGCCAGGCGAGGCTTCGCCCACGTTTTGGTTGGGCTTGGCGTTCCAGTCACCCAGTTGGCTGGGCTGCGCGTTGGCGGTGGTCGGCTTGTTGCGCGGTTTGTCCGTTGCCACACCGGCGCCTTGGGCCAAAGATGGTGCGCCGCTGTTGCCGCACGCTGCGCGTTTGGGGGCATGGGCGGCGGTGTTGCTGGGTTATGTGCTGCTGTTGGACACCTTGGGCTACTTGCCCTGGCAGGTGTACGCGTGGGGCTTTGGCCCGTGGGCGCTGGCGGCCGTGTTGGTGGCGTCCTTGCTACCGTTTGTGTTGGGTGCGCGGGGTGTGGCAGCGTGGATTGCGCCCCTGTCGTTGCTGTGCTTTGCGGCGACCCGCCTGCCCACCGGCAATGTGTGGGACGCGGTGCTGGACCCTTGGACTTGGCTGGTCCTGCACGCCTTGTTGCTGGTCAGGGTGCGGGCACGACCAACCACTCGCGCCTGAACAGCCACTGCTGGGGCGTCCACAGGTTCTCGAGGGTGATTTCGCCCGACTTGTGCCGGCTCTTGACGTGCCAGCGCTGTGCCAGCACGCGGCAGCCGGGAACACAACTCGGTGCGCTACGGTCGGGTTGCTCTTGAATCCAAACAACCGCGTCGAACTCCGCCAGCAGGCGCTGTAAGCGCGCGTCGGGCGGCAGGTCCGGATACCCTTCGCCGACGTTGCGTCCGTCGGTGTCGTAGGGGGTGGGCTGCGCACCGGGCAAGACAAAGCGAAAGCGCTCGTACTGCGCATTGAACCCGTTAGGCACCGCCACGCGCGCACCCTGTAATTGTTGCTTGACGGTGCCGCTGTAGCCCGCCGCAGGTGTGGACAGGGGCGCCACCATGGCGCCAAAACAGGCGTACACCGACAGGCAGGCCAGCAGCGTTGCGTTGCGGCTCCAGGCGGGGCGCAGCAGGCCAGCCAGCACCGCTGCGAGTCCCAGCGCGGCGGCTGCCAAGGCCATGGCCAGCAGCCAAGGCGAGCCAAACTCCATATCTGCCATCACCCAGGCAATGCGTGCGAGCAGCACCAGCGCGGGCACGGTCAACAGCAAAGAAAGCAAAAACCAGGGCCGCGCGATGCGCTCCCAGTACAGCGCCGCCAGCACCGCCAGCGCGGGCATGGCCGGTATCACGTAGCGCGCCGAGCGTTGGCTGGGAATGGCAAACACCAGCAACCACACCAGCAACCACACCAGCAAAACTTGGGTGTGCGGTGGCAGCTTGCGCCAGCGGCTGCCGCCCAGTGCCTGGCCTGCGCCCCACACCGCCAAACCCAGGGCGACAAAAAACAGCAGGCCGGCGTTTTCAAAGTACGCCAGGCTGTGTACCCAGACGGACCCGCCACCCGCCAGCGCGTTGTGCCAATAGCCCCGGGCGCTGGCGAGCTTGCCCGCGTTTTCGCCGACCACAAACTCACGCCACACGGCTGCCGGATCGGGGTCGAGGACAAACCACAGGCCAAACAAAGCCAAGGCAATCAGCGCCGCCAACGCCACGCCGACGCTGGTGCGCCAGACCGCAGCCCAGCGCAGCGGCCGCTGCGCTACCAGCAGCGCGCACCACAGGGTGGCCGCAGCCGGTGCCACCAGCGCAAACGATTTGTAGGCCGCACCCACGCCGATGGCAAGGCCGAAAAGTGCAAAGCCGCACCACGGCAGCGTCTGTGCGTTTGTCGGGGCCTTGGTCCATTCAGTGAAGGCCGCGTGGTTGGCTGGGCCGGTGTGCGACGGCGTGTGCTTCCACAGCAAATAAAACAAGGGCAGTGCCAGCCAGAAGGTTTCGGGTGCCGAGGTCAGGTAGACCCGGCCATAGCGGAAGGTGGAGAAGAACGCCAGGTACAGAACCGCAGCCAGGCAGGCGGTGCGCAGCCGCCCGTCCATACGCCACACCAGCAGCGCCACCATCGCGGTGGTGAGAAAGGTGTAGACCACGCTGGGCAGGCGCAGCGCCGCCAGGTCCCAGCCGGCCCAGTCGCCCGCGACCATGGCTTGCCAAAACAGCGGTGGTGGTTTGGTGTTGCGCATGTTGGCCAGGTCCGACACCAGGGGCAGCCACTGGCCCGACTCGGCGGTTTGCCGGGCAATGTGCAGGTACACCATTTCGTCGCCGTTGGTGGGCGCATACAAGCTGCCCAGCCCGAAAAGGTACAGCGCCGTGGCAAACAGCACGAGGGCAATCCAGAGCACGTGCTGGCGGGTTGGCTTGGGTTGCAGCAGCGGCGGGGTGTGCGCGTGGTGCGCAGCCGGGTGCTGCTTTGATGGGGCGGGCGTGCGGTGCATAGCGTGGTGCGTGGCGGGCAGCCGGACGGGTGCAGCGTCGCTTAACGCCGCCGAAAGGTCCAGCGGTCGTTGGCCAGGTAGTTGCTCACGCTGGCCGCCAGGATGGCAGTCAGGTTGGCCAGCCGGTAATCCATCACGCCGGAGAGCAGCAGCGTCAGCACATACTGCAAGGCGCTGCCAAAGCCCGATGCCGTGGCGTATTGGCCAAACTC
>JBIIZY010000050.1:0-16429 GCA_044346035.1 Rhodoferax sp.
ACGGTGACCACGGGCATGTCGCTGGTGACCAGGGCCAGCGGGCCGTGTTTGAGTTCGCCTGCGGGGTAGGCCTCGGCGTGGATGTAGCTGATTTCCTTGAGTTTGAGGGCGCCTTCTAGCGCAATGGGGTAGTGCATGCCGCGGCCCAAGAACAGCGCGTTTTCCTTTTTCGCAAAGTCTTCGGACCAGGCCATGATTTGCGGCTCCAGCGCCAGCACGGCTTGCAGCGCCGCTGGCAGATGCCGCATGGCCTTGAGGTGGATGGCCTCTTGCGCGTCGCTCAAGTGGCCCTTGCTTTGCGCTAGCGCCAGCGTTAGCAAGAACAGGCCGGCCAGCTGCGTGGTGAAGGCCTTGGTAGACGCCACGCCAATCTCCACACCCGCGCGGGTGACGTAGGCCAGGCTGCACTCGCGCACCATGGCGCTGGTGGCCACATTGCAGATGGTCAGGGTGTGGCGCATGCCCAGGCTTTGGGCGTGGCGCAGGGCGGCCAGTGTGTCGGCGGTTTCGCCGCTTTGGGTGATAGTGACGACCAGTGTGCGGGGGTTGGGCACCGAGTCGCGGTAGCGGTACTCGCTGGCCACTTCCACTTGGCAGGGCAGCTTGGCGATGCTCTCGATCCAGTACTTGGCGGTGCAGCCGCTGTAGTAGCTGGTGCCGCAGGCCAGGATCAGCACCGAGTCAATCTGCGCAAACACCCGCGCCGCGTTGGCGCCGGGGGCGTGGTTCATCTGCTGGTCAAAAAGCTCGGGCACGATGCCCTCGACGCCTTCGAGCGTGTCGGCAATGGCGCGCGGCTGCTCGAAGATTTCTTTTTGCATGTAGTGGCGGTAGGGGCCCAGCTCGGCCGCGCCGCTGTGCGCGTGCACGGTTTTGACCGGGCGCTGCGCCGGCGTGAGCGTTTTGTGCGCCTTGTCGAGCAGCCAGTATTTGCCCAGCTGCAGGTCTGCCACGTCGCCCTCCTCCAGGTACACGATTTGGTCGGTCACCCCGGCCAGGGCCATGGCGTCGCTGGCCAAAAAGTGCTCTTGGCCGTCTTTGCCCACGCCCAGAATCAACGGTGAACCAGCGCGCGCGCCGACCAGGCGGTGCGGCTCGTCCTTGCAGAACACCGCGATGGCGTACGCGCCTTGCAGCTGCGCGGTGGCGGCTTGGACGGCGTCTAACAGATCGCCGTCGTACAGGCTGTCGACCAGGTGGGCAATGACCTCGGTGTCGGTCTGGCTGTCAAAGTGGTAGCCCTTGGCCTGCAGCGCGGCGCGCAATGCGTCGTGGTTTTCGATGATGCCGTTGTGCACCAGTGCGATGCGGCCCGGCTTGGTGGCGGTGGCCTGCGCGCCGGTGCCGTGACTGAAGTGCGGGTGCGCGTTGTGCACGGCGGGTGCGCCGTGGGTGGCCCAGCGGGTGTGGGCAATGCCCAGCTGGCCTTCGATTTTTTGGGTGCCGGTGGCCTGCGCAATTTGCTCGGCCAGCTCGGCCACCCGCGCGGTGCTGCGCGCGCGGCGCAGGCCGGGTTGGGCGTCGGTGGCATAGATGGCCACGCCGCAGGAGTCGTAACCGCGGTACTCCAGGCGCTCCAGCCCCTGCACCAAGACCGGAACGATATTGCGGGTCGAAACCGCACCAACAATGCCACACATAGCTGCACCCCCAAATCAAAGCGATGGCGGGATGGTAGGGGGCGATATGCAAAACAAGTGGTCTGAATTTGATCTTCTTTGGTTTTTTATTTCACAATGCTGGTGCTGTGAATTTTTATTTAACTTTATGCTACTTTTATGAACGATTTGTCGCTAGACGCATTGGACCTGCGGTTGCTGGCCTGCTTGCAGCGCGACGCGTCGCTCAGCAACCAAGCCCTGGCAACACAGGTAGGCACGTCGGCACCGACCTGCCTGCGCCGGGTGCAGCGGCTGCATGCGCTGGGGCTGATTGAGCGGCAGGTGGCCATCGTCAGTCCGCAGCGTTTGGCGCAGGCCCTGGGCCACGGGCTGACCGCCATCGTGGATGTGACGCTGGACCAGCAACACGCGCAGGCTCTCCAAGCGTTTGAGGACAGTGTGGCGGGCGAAGCGCGGGTGCAACAGTGTTACCGGGTGTCGCCGGGGCCGGACTTTGTGCTGGTGGTGCACGCCGCCCACATGCCGGACTACCACCAACTGGCGCAGCGGCTGTTTGGCGCCAACGCCAACGTGCGCAACGTCAAGGCCTACTTCAGCGTGCACCGCAGCAAGTTTGGTGCGGAATTGCCGCTGACCTAGGTGCTGGGCGATCAGCGAATAGCGTGGTTTTGGAGCGCAACCAGGTTGGCGGCAATCGCCAGACCCATACTGCCTTAACCAGCCGCGCTGTGCGCTAACGGGTGGCAAACACCAGCCGCACCGTGCAGCCTTGCCCCACGGTGGCGTGCACACCGACGCTTCCCTGCATGCGCTGCATGGCTTTGCGGGTTAGGGCCAGCCCCATGCCCAAACCCGCAAACTGCCGCGCCGGGTGCAGGCGCTGAAATGGTTGAAACAGGGCGGCCTGCAAATCGGGGTTGAAGCCCACGCCGTTGTCCGCAATCGTCAGACACACACCACCGTGCGGGCCTGCGCGCTGTGCGGACACGTCGATGGTGGTCTGCGGCACGCCAGCTGTGAACTTGAGTGCGTTGTCCAGCACCTGTTGCAGGGCCAGGCGCACCAAGCCCGGGTCGCCCTGCACCTCGGGCAAGGCGTCTTCAATGCGCCAAAGCACCGCCCTCTCACCAGCTTGCGCCGACAAAGCCTCGCGCGCAGACAGCAGGGCCGCCCGCAAACTCACCGCCTCGCTGCGCACCGGCTGCGAGCCCACGCGAGACAGCTGCAGCAGAGCATCCATCATCAAGCCCAGGTGCTTGGCCGATCCGACCACCGTGTCTAAAAACCCACGCAACTCGTCGTTGAGTTGCGGCCCGGCGTCCTCTTGGACCAACTGCGCGTAACTGCTGATGTGCCGCAAACTGGCGCGCAGATCGTGCGCCACTGCCGAGGTGAAATCCTGCATTTCTTGGCGCTGGGCGGCCAGCTCGGCTTCGAGCTGCGCAATGCGTTCTAAGGGGTTTGGTGGCATGGTGTGTCCGAGAGCGCCAAGGATATACCAGCGTCCCCGCGACCCCAACTGCGCCAACGCGCGCGCGGCAAGGACACGGGGCGAAAACCGCTTTAGCGCGACAACCGGCGGCTGCGCACCTTGAGCGCCACCCGCAAACGCCACACCACCTTCACCAACAAGTAGCCGGCCGCCGCCCCACCCACCGCAAACAGGCCCATACCCAACAGAGTTGGCAACCCGTAGGCACTCAACCACAGCGCCACACCGCCGCCCAGCGCCGGTGTGGCGCTGGCCGATTGGCCCAAAACTGCGGCGCCCAACTGGTAGGCCAGCAACAGCCAAAATCCGATGGTCAGCGGGTTGGTGACCATAGTCATTGCCGCAGCCGTGGGGATGTTTGCCCGCCACCAAACGCAGTGAGCAGCCGCAACCACGATCTGGGCGATCGGAATGACAAAGGCCCAAAACAGCCCCACCGCGACCCCGCGCGCCACCGCCTCGTGCTGAAAGCGCCACAACTGGGGATCGAGCACACGGCGCGCGATTGGCCGCAACCACGGGTAGGCCGCCAATGCTTCGCGCGTGGGGAGAGACTCGCGAAAGCGGTCGGTCCAGTGTGGCTCAGGGCGGCTCATCTACGCGCAGCCTTGGCGGCGAACCACACTGCGGCGTGCAAAACAGCGCCCAAAAGAAACAGCGCCACCGCACCAAGCGCCCACACGACCCAAGAAACAAGCCCCAACCATCCGGCGCTGAGGCTCACACCCGACAACACAGATTGCAGCCAAGGCACCACTGCAGCGGCAGTAACTTGGATATTGCCCAACAGGTCGGCTGGTATCCACACTGCGATCCAAGCGGGCAGTGCCAATGAGCCCGTCATTTGCGAAGGACTCCACAGGGCGCCCGCATGAACCAAGGACCAGTTGGCAAAAGCGTGAATCAACCACACGCCAAGCGACCACGACGCCAGCGCGACGCCCACGACCAACCACACCGCCACATACCGCATAAAAGGCCTACAGACATTGAGGTGCCCGCATGGTGCCGATGGCACCCGCCATGGCACAGCAGGGAAAATCGCTTCGACGATCCGTTTTTTTCGAATCGAATTTTAGAATTCATCAGAATAAACGCGGCCCCACGACCGTACACTGCGCGGCTTGGTGTGGTGCAGGCATGCTGCGCTACACGCATTCAATCCGGCTCGGGAGGGCCGGGAAACCCACTTAAAGGTGTCTATGCAAACAATCGCTCCACTTTGGCTATGGGCAACATTTGTTGCCATCGTGCTGGTGTCGCTGTTCGTCGACTTTGTCGTGCTGAAAAAGCAGGGCGCGCACGAAATTGGCGTCAAAGAAGCGCTCAATTGGTCCATCGTCTGGGTGGCCTTGAGCTTTCTCTTCAATGGTCTGTTCTGGTGGGCTGTGAAGGACACGACTGGCTCCACCGAGATCGCCAACACCAAGTCCCTGGAATTCCTGACCGGCTACCTAATTGAAAAATCACTGGCGGTGGACAACATCTTTGTGTTCTTGATGATCTTCACCTACTTTGCCGTGCCCGCGCACTACCAGAAGCGGGTGTTGATGATCGGCATCATCGGCGCCATTGTGCTGCGCACCGTGATGATTCTGGTGGGTGGCTGGTTGCTGGCCCAGTTCCACTGGATTCTGTATGTGTTTGGCGCGTTCTTGATCCTGACCGGCGTGAAGATGTGGTGGGCCGCTGGCAAAGAGCCAGACCTTGACAGCAACCCCGCGCTCAAGCTGCTGCGCAAGGTGCTGCCTGTGAGCAAAAACTACGACGGCGAAAACTTCTGGACCGTTGAAAACGGCAAGAAGATCGCTACGCCGCTGTTCATGGTGATCTGCCTGGTGGCGCTCACCGATGTGATTTTTGCGGTGGACTCCATCCCCGCGATCTTCGCCATCACCAGCGATCCGTTCATTGTGCTGACCAGCAACGTGTTTGCGATTCTGGGCCTGCGCGCCATGTACTTCTTGCTGGCTGCCATTGCCAACAAGTTCCATTTGCTGAACTACGGCCTGGCCATCATTTTGATGTTCATCGGTACCAAGATGTGCCTGATCGACATCTACAAAATCCCCGTCGGGATATCGCTTGGCGTGGTGGTGGGTATCTTGGCAATAACCATGGTGATGAGCGTGCGCACGGCGCCAAAGGAACCCGAAAGCAAGGCCTGATGGATGGGGCGTGACAGGCGAGGCCGCACAACCGAGCCTGGATCGCAGAAGTTGGGTAATTGATGGTTGGCCCACCTGCACTACGCGGGTGGGCCAAATTCTTTTTGGGGGCGTAAACAGCGGCCGTGGCTTTATGTTGGCTGGACAGTCCGCTCCACCGTCGCGGCACGAAAACACCATACAAACTGGCTGATGCGCGCATACACCGCGCAATAGACGAAGGCACACAACAACAAGCCTGCCGCCAGTCCCACGGTGCTGTTACCCACGAAGAGTGCTGTCGACACCGGGAGCAGCGCGGCACCCCACATCACCAAGCCCGTGGCCGAGTTGCGAAACAGTCCGCTCTGGTTGGGAAACCAATGGCGCACCACGCGCTTTTTCACCAGGCTGTGCAAATGCAGTCGGTCGGGGTGACCGGTGCTCATGCCGCGCCTGCGCCGCCGCCACATGCTAAACAAAACCTCCAGCACCGGGTACGCGCACAGCAGCAAAGGCAGCCAAGCCGACAACGCCGGGTGGCGGGTGAGCATTAACACCGCGATCCAGGCGATGCCAAACCCCACAAAGTAGGCCCCGCCATCGCCCAAAAAAATCTTGCCAAACGGCCAGTTAACGCACAAAAAACCCAGCACTGCAGCGCCCAGGTACATGCACACCTGTGCCATCTCGAGGTCACCCACCGACAAAAAGGTCCAAGCGAACCCACCCAAGATGATGATGACGGTGCCACCGGACAGACCATTAAAGCCGTCGATGATGTTGATGGAGTTGGCAATGCCCCCCACGGTGAACGCGGTGAACAGCACCGACACCATGGTGAACCCCAGCAGCCAATCCAAACCGGGCACGTTGACCCGGTCAATGGCGTACCCGGTGATCGCCCAGCCCAAGATACCGCACCCGATGGTGGCCAACAGCCGGGCGCGCACACTGACGCGCTTGGTAAGGTCTTCGGCCAACCCAAAGAAAAAAGCCGGCGCACCGGCAATGATCAGGGGGTACAGCAAGGTGTGCAAGGACCCGGGAGCGAGGTACCAGGCCAGCAAAAAGCCCGCCGCGATGGGCACACCACCCACCCTCGGTGTCGGCGCGGTGTGAAACTTTTGCACTCCCACCACCGAATCCACGGTGAGGTGTCCGTGCCAGCGGCGGGACACCACCAAGACCCACGCACCCAAAAAAGCGGCCAGAAAAGCGGCCAAGGCGGGTGCACCAGCCAAAGCCCATGGCAATGAAAGATTCGGCAAATTTCCTCCCAGGGAAGCCTACGCCACCTACCCCCGGCTCCATCTGGACCGGCTCAACGCACGAGCCGCACAAACCACCGGATGTTCTTGCTTAACACAAAATCTTCGCCATTGTAGGTGTTGACAATCCAGGCGGAGTCAACTGCTGCGCGGTTGGGCGAGCTGCTCCAAAACCAACCGGATGGGTCCCCTGGAAACCAATTGGTGTTAAGTGCGGGCTTCAAGCAGGAACGGTCCGCCAAAGAGTACAGCTCGGCGTGGCTGGGCAAGCGCCAGGCAGATGCACCGGCAACCACACTGGGCGTGGCATTGCGCGCAAGCTCCAGTGCCTCGGTCCACGTAGCGACTTGCGCAGCCGTGGATGCGCCTACCAATTGGCAGGTTTGTGTCGCTGAACTCCACTCCATCCCGAGCGCACAGCGCTGCCACACCAAACCAGTCCGGATGTCGCGTACCTCACTGTTGGCTGGAACTGCACCCGAGACGAGCTCATAGCGGCTGTCAGGGCGCTCGCGCGGCATATTCGGTGAGCAAACTTGTTGCGCCTGTACGCCCGCCATGGAGATACCCCATGCCAGCAGCGCGACGCCGCGCGCCGCCGCCAGCCATTGCGGCGCACACTGTTGCCAATAAATCCGTCGATAGCTCATAAACCAGACCGTACAAGGCGAACGTGATGGGCCGCGCTCTTGGTATCAAAAAAATCATCGCCCAGGGTAAAGCTAATGCCCCAGGCAGCTTGCGGATCGCTCACGTCCGAGGACGCACTCCACCAGTAGCGCCATAACGCGGTGTTGGGGAAAAAAGCAGCGTCCACCGCCGGCGCAGGATTGGCCCCGCTGTGGGCCATGTTGCGCAACTCCTCGCGTGTGGGGAGCCGCCAATCCCTGAAGCCACACAAGGCCTGTCCCACTGGCAACGCGTTGACCGCAGCAACATAGGCCTCGGTGTTACAGGCGGCGCCGGACAAGCCAGTGCAACTACCACCGATCTCACGACCCGACGCGCCGCCATTGCTGCTTGGCTGGGTGTTGTACCAGGTGTATTCGTGCAGTTGGTGGCGCAGGTGCAGCGGGTCGTTGCGCTTGACTTCCCAGAACAGTCCGGTGTTGTTGTCGCGCACACAGTCCCAACGGCTGCCCGTAGCGGCAGAGCCCGACTCCGACCAGGTGCCAGTCTGGGCAGCAAGCGGTTGGCCATCGGGCCCGAGCTTGGTGAAGTCAAACCCGGCCGCGCCCGCGCCCGTCTTGTTCAGGGTATTGGCCCGCGCCTGTGCATCCCGGCCAAACAACGCGTCCTGCACCGTGCCCCACATCTTGGTAAGCCAGTTCACGCCAGCACACACCACGAAGTTGGTCCAGGTGGTGTTGGTGAGGTTGCTGCACCAAGAGAGGCCTGTGTCATTGAGCAGTCCGGTAGGCGCATAACTTTGCACCGACACCTGCATCCGGTAGGTTCCCGTGTCGCCCCGGTTGTCTTGCACCACCAACTCCACAGAATAGGTGCCCGCAGTGTTGTACCGGTGTCGCTGGATGTCGGGCGTGGTGCTGTTGCGGCGGCTGCCATCGCCGAAATCCCAGCTGTACTGGGCAATGGTTCCGTCTGCGTCGGTACTGCCCGACGGGTTAAAGACCACCTCCTGCCCAGTGACAGGCCCAGAGATATTGGCAGACACCAAGGCCGATGGGGGCACGTTGTCTGGAGGCTTCTGCGCAATGTCAATTTCCATTTCGGCGACATTGGACGCACCGTCGTTATCAACCACGGTGAGCCGGGCGGTATAGCGCCCCGCGTTGGCATAGGTGTGGGTAACACGGCTGGGGGCCGTGGTTTCCTGCAGGCCGCTGCCGTCACCAAAATCCCATTGGTACCGGGTGATATCTCCATCCGAGTCCGCCGAGCCCGTGGGCAAGAAACCAAGCTCGGACTTCGACTCGCGCACCCCCGAAACCGCAATCGACGCCACAGGCGAGGCATTCAGGCGCACCTGTATTTCTTGGGTAGCCGTTGCTGTGGCGCCGCGGTCGTCGGTCAAACTCAAACGCACCGTTTTGCGCCCGCCGCTGGCAAAGGTATGAAGAACCGGTTCGGGCGAACTGCGCTCTAGCCGGGTGCCATCACCAAAATCCCAGTCGAAACGCGCAATGCTACCGTCCGAGTCCACACTACCCACCGCGCTGAACGCAAGGGGTTTACCCACAATGGTGGAGGTCTGCGCAGCAGTCAACACCGCGGCAGGTGGCACATTGGCTGGCGGATCCACCGTGACTTGGGTGCTAGCGGTCTGGGTTAATCCTTGGGCATCCTCGGCGGTCAAGGTCACCGTAAACACACCTGCCTGGGCATAGACGTGTGATATCGGCCCCGGCTCGGATTGAGACTGCACCGCGCTACCGTCACCAAAGTCCCACCGAAGGGTGCGCAATTCAGCCTCCGGATCGCTGGAATTGGCGCTGCTAAAAACCAAGGTTTGGCCAGAGCGCAGCGCCGAAGATGGCAGGTTTAGCATGGCAACGGGTGGGCGGTTGGTGGGTGCGGGCTTGGCCATCACCGTGACATAGGAAAAACTGCTGATGTCTACCACCAAGGTATTGCCCTCAATGGTGACTGGCGTGATCTCAACAAAGGTGCCCCCAGGCTGCGCCTTGAAAAGCGCCACGCTGGCGCCGGCAGGCACCAGCGCTGGATCGAATGGAACGCGCAAAGTCACAGGCACGCTGAAGGTTGTTCCGTGGGGTTGGAGGCGCAAAATCGTGCCGACCTTGGCGCCCCCAGTCGGCAATGCAGGTGCTGACACTTCGGCCACTGGCGAGACGGAAAGTGTCGTCGGCTGCTGTACCGCCCCAGCCGGTACCGACAGCTGGACGCCCGAGCTGGCCGTGAGCGACCCACCATTGGGCGCGATGGTTCCGGAGACAGCGGATTCCTGCGTGGCCGGGGTACTCGCACCACCACCGCCACCACCCCCGCCGCAGCCGCCCAAAACGGCAAGCGCAAGCAGCCAGAACAGACGCGCGCGCTTCAACCCAAAAACCCCAGATTGACTGGGTAGTCTGACCGCCCAAAGTGAACAATGTTGGGCATGACCTGCGCCAGGTCCGCTGCTGGCACGCCAAACCACAGCGCCATGGTGGCCGCCATTTGATCGACCGAGGTGCTGGGCAGCAAGGAACCTGCTCCGATGTGCCACTGGTCTTCCGCAGCGCCGCTGTTGGTGATGCTTACGGGTGGCGGCCGACCATAAAAATTGCGCCCACGCACCGCGCCGCCGACCACAAAGTGGTGGTTACCCCAGCCGTGGTCGGAACCATCGCCGTTGGAGGTGAGCGTTCTGCCAAACTCGGAGGCGGTAAACAAGGTCACCTTGTCGGCAATGTCCAGCTGGGTCATTGCACCCTGGAACGCGGTGATACCTGCGCTGAGCACATCCAAGTTGCTTGCCTGCTGCGTGATGAGGTTGTCATGCAGGTCGTAGCCGCCGGGCGCGGTGACGTAAAAAACTTGGCGCTTCATACCCAGAACATCGCGCGCCGCAATCAAGCGCGCAACCACACGCAGTTGGCTGGCAAGAGAGTTGCCTGTCACCGGAAACTGGGAAAAAGGTGCCACGTTCTCTGGCGCGGAAGCAAGGGCCAGATCGATCTTCGCCTTCGCATCCAAAGAGCGGCTGGTCACGCGGGTGTACTCGTTCTCAAAAGGATGGTCCGAAGGCTGCCGAATCAAGGTATTGAACGCATCTTTGACAGCGGTGGAGCTGTATAGGGTCGTCCCGGTGAGGCTGGAATTGAAAGACAGCCCAGACGTCCCCACACGCAAAGGAATGGCCTCGCGCCCGGCCAAAAAAACCGCATTGCCACTGACCGACATGCAAGTAAACATGGAATTGGTGTTGCTGTCTTGCGCCAGGTCCGCAAGGCCTCCGCCCCAGCCGACCGTGGAGCCCTCCGGTCGCGACGACAGCCAGATGGACGACTGGTCGTTGTGCGACTGCAGGCGCGGCGGGCGCGGGTACAGCACCCGGTTTTCACTGTTGTAGTCACGCCGGGTCAATGGAACCACCAAAGGCCCCACATTGAGCAGCACCGCCGCGTTGCCCGCATGGAACAACGAGGCCATGCCGGTCATGCTGGGGTGTAGCGCGTACTGCCGCCCTGCAGGCAGTGGATTCTCCGGGTTCAACAGGGTGGCAGTAAGCGCATCCCGTGCCAGGGCAATGCCGCCCGCAGTGCGGTCCGGACCACCCTCGCGCACCGCGCTGTAGAGGTCGTAGCTGGCGTTGTCATAGTTCACCACCGTGTTGGCGTGGTCGGAGCCACCAGGCATGTAGACGCAGACCAAAGCCTTGTAGTCGGTGGCGCCAAAAGCGGCAGCTTCACCGATGGCGGCGAGGTTGAGTGCGGTAGGCAGCGCTGCGCCCGTCAAGGCCAGTTGGGAGCTGCGCCGCAAAAACGCGCGGCGGCTCAAGAGGTCGGGGCGCAGGTAATGCATACAAGGTTCTCGGACTGTCCTACTTTTGCACCAGGTAATCGGCGCTGGCCATGATCAAAAAGATGGCCGCTGCGATGCGATTGAGCTTGGCCGACTCGCTGCTGGTTGACAGCACGGCGGGGCTTGCCAGCGCACCAAGAATCAGGCTGCGGGTGGCGGGCTTGAGCTGCCCGGCGGTGAGCAGCAAATCCAAGCGGTTGAGCAAGGCGCTGGCGTCGTGGGCTATCGCAAGTTCCGCGGCGTAGTTGGCCTTGATGTCGTTGCTGGTGTTGGTGGAAGCCTGCTGCGGCAGCGCGGCTTGTGCAATGGTGAAGCCATTGCGGATCGGGTTGACCATGGCGCCCAGGTAATCCATGACCTGCTGCTCGCTGACCAGCTGAAACTCGGGCGCCACCTTGCCACTGGCGGCCATGGCGGTGTTGGGCGGCACATAACCGGGCCGAAAAAAGTTAAACACCGAGGGGGCACGCAGCGGACCTTGGCCCAGTTGTGCGCCGAAGTTACCCAGCTTCCAGGAACCTGCGGTGGAGGTGACGCCAAAGGTTCTGGCCCATTGCACAAAGCGCAGCATGGGCTCGCGCAATTTGCCAAAAGACGCATCTGACAGGCCTTGCGGGGCGCGGGCTTCGTCATCGAGCAACACAGCACGCCACACCGCGCGCAGGTCGCCGCGCACGCCACTGCCGTTGTTGTTGAACGCCGCCGCCACACGGGCCACATAGGCTGGACTCGGGTTGCTGGTCACCAGCCGTTGGATCATCTGACGGCCAAAAAATGGCCCCACGTTGGGGTGGTTGAACAAGGTGTCCAGGGCCGTGTTCAAGGCCTGCGGGGCCGGCGTACCGGCCGGTATGGTGACGTCAAGAAACGTGGCGGCAAGCGTGGAGCGCCTGCTCTCTGTCATGTACATCGGCAGACGCGCATACTCATAGTTGTACACCGTGCTTCCCGCAAGGCTGGTGTTGCCCACACCACGGGTGCGCTCGTCAAGCCGGTAGCCGGTGAACACCCGCGCCAAGTTGCTGACGTCACTTGCGGAGTAGCTCTCGGTCGGCACACCATTGCGGTAGCTGCCGTCTTGCTCTAGGTTGAACAGCCCGATAGTGAACAGCTGCATCACCTCGCGGGCATAGTTTTCGTCAGGCACCCGACCTGTAGCCGGGTTCTCACCCTGGTTGCCGTCGGTGTTGAGGTACATGCCCATTGCGGGGTGCAAAGTCACAGCCTCAAGCAGGCTGCGGAAGTTGCCGAACGCGTGGGCGCACAAGGTATCCCACCAGTGGGCGACCATAAAACTAGGCCAACGTATTCTTTCAACCAGCCCCGGAATGCCCACCACGAAGAACTCCGACAGTGCCAAGGCCATGCGCTGACGCACCGGGTCCGGCGCGGCGATCAACTGCTGCCAAAGCATGTTGTCGGCAGGGTACAGAATGTGGCTGTCGAAAAACCTGATGGAGTCGATCG
Source organism: Rhodoferax sp. (assembly GCA_044346035.1). GTDB lineage: Bacteria > Pseudomonadota > Gammaproteobacteria > Burkholderiales > Burkholderiaceae_C > Allorhodoferax. The sequence continues at coordinate 12,488 of JBIIZY010000050.1, forward strand.
CGTTGTACCCCCGCAGCTCCAACCAGTCCCAGCCAGAAATTCCAGGGGCTACGGAGAATTGCTGTGTGAGCCATTCGGAATAACCCAAGCTGCGCACCGACGCAATATCGTTCTCTAGCACCCCCAGGCTGGCTTGCAACAAAAACCGGGCTGCTTGCGCGTCGGATTGGGCAGCGCTGTAGTTGTACTCAACCCCGTTGGGCGAGACCAAGGCAGCCCGGGTGGTCGTCGGCGTTTGTAGTGCAGCAAAACCGTCACTGCCACCTCCGCCACAAGCGCTCAAGCCCGCCGCAAGCCCCAAACCCAGCGGCAAGGTAGCTGGGTGGTTTCGGATGGCGTCAGTGCCCTGGGGCACACAGGGCTCCGCAGCGCGTGCGGGCGCATGTGCGTCCGAGCACACCTCCGCATCGCTGTTGCCGCAAGCCATGAACTCCGTTGACACTTCCGCCGCCTTGTTTGCAAATTGTTTATGGGCTAACGATTTTAGTTGCGCGACTGTTAATTGCAATGCATCGGGGACTCATTCGCCTAAAGTACGTGACTTTTTGCCAAGAAGGTGCCAGCACGCCATCCAGTCAGCCAGGAGCCGGGCGCTGGCCAATGCCGGGCCAGCGCCGGTGCAGGTAGATCCAGGCGCACAAACCCACGCCCATCATCCCCAGCGATGTCGCGGCCAGGCCGAGTGTGGAATGCATTACCAAGGGGGCAATCAGACCGGCAACCAAGGCGTTGGCGGTGGAGCCTATGCACATTTGCAGGCTCGACGCCATGCCGCGTCGGTCCGGATGCAAGTCCAGCACCAGCAAGGTCACCACCGGCACCATCATGGCCCAGCCCATGGCGAAGATGGCAATGGGAAAGAGCGCCCACCGAACGTCGGCAGTCCACACCGAGTTGGCAAGCAAGTTGAGCAGTCCGATCAGCAGCATGATGACGAATCCGTTGCGGATTTGGCGCTTCGGCGCGGACGTACCGGCTACGCGGCCACTGATCCACGCGCCGCCCATGATGCCCGCGATGGTGAGCAAGAAAAACCAGTAAAACTGCTGCGGCGCCAGCCCGAGGTGGTCGCCCAGAAAAACGGGGGCACTCAGCACATACAAAAACATGCCGTTAAATGGAATGCCGCTGGCCAGGGCCAGCAACAGAAAGCGCGGATCGGAACCGAGTTGCCAGTAACCGGCCATCAGGTTTTTGACGTGGAAGTGCTGGCGCGCTTGCGGGTCCAAGGTCTCGGGCAGGAGCTTGTAGATGGCCAGCCACAACGCCACGCCCACCAGCGTCAGGAACCAAAAAATCGCATGCCAATTGCTGTGCACCAGCAGCCAGCCGCCCAGCATCGGCGCAATGGCCGGCGCCGCGCCGAAGAACAGGGTCACTTGGCTCATCACCTTTTGCGCTTCAGACGGTGGAAACATGTCGCGAATCACAGCGCGCGAAATCACGATTCCCGCGCCGGTGGACAAGCCCTGTACCGCCCGAAAAAACACGAGCTGGCCGATGCTTTGCGACAACGCACAACCCATGGATGCAAGCGTGAATGCGGCCAAACCCCACAGCACCACCGGCCTGCGCCCAAAGCTGTCAGAGACTGCGCCATGAAACAGGCTCATGAAGGCAAAGCCAAACAGGTACGCAGACAGGGTTTGCTGCATCTGCAAGGGCGTGGCGTTGAGGGATTGGGCAATACCAGAGAACGCCGGCAAGTAGGTATCAATAGAGAACGGGCCGAGCATGCCCAGCAAGGCCAACAAAATGGAAAAGGTCCAACGGGGTGCAGTCCACAGGGTGTGCGCATTAGGGTTCATACCCGGATTGTGGAGGGTATTTGCGGGTGGCAGGCCGCGCCCCCTCTTCCATAATTGCCCGGCGAAAACCAACACAAAGAGGCGGTGCGCAACCGACCGCCGCAACACCAGGAGACCACACCATGCAAAGCAAGCTCATGCTTGATTACGTCTATGCCAACGAGGCTACCCACCGCGACACCACCTACCTTACGCAGCCACTGGGTGGGGACCAGGTGGCCCACTACACCTGGGGGCAGACCCTGGACCAGGCGCGGCGGATGGCCGCGCACCTGCGGTCGCTGGGGTTTGAGCCCGGCGCCAGGGTGGCGATCCTGTCCAAAAACTGTGCCCACTTCATCATGGCCGAACTGGCGATCTGGATGGCGGGTGGCACCACAGTCGCCATTTTTCCAACCGAGACCGAGGAAACCGTGCGCTATGTCCTCGAGCACAGCGGCGCCAGCCTGCTGTTTGTGGGCAAGCTCGACAACTGGGCATCGCAACGCGCTGCGGTTCCCAGCAAGCTGCCCTGCATCACACTTCCGCTGGCCCCGGCTGAGGCTCTGGGGCAAGGGCACCCCAGTTGGGACCACATCGTGGGCAGCACGGCGCCGCTGACCCAAAACGTCCAGCGCGCCGCCGACGACCTGTGCATGATTTGCTACACCTCGGGCTCCACCGGCCAGCCCAAGGGCGTCATGCACAGCTTCGGCCGCGCGACCCAGGCCACACTGGCGCTTGCCGCCACCTACCGCTCGCAAAAGGGTTTGACCAGCGGAAAGATCAGGGCCTTGTCCTATCTGCCACTGGCCCACATCCTGGAGCGCGCCTGGCTGGGCTACGTGTCGCTGATGGACGGTGAGATTCACTTGTTCTTCGCCGAGTCCTTAGACACCTTTGTGAAAGACCTGCAGCGCGCCCGACCCACGGTATTCATGTCGGTCCCCAGGCTGTGGCTGAAGTTCCAACAGGGCGTGTTCACCAAGATGCCTCCCAAAAAATTGGACCGCTTGCTCAGCATTCCGATTTTGGGTCGCATCGTGGCGCGCAAGGTGCTGACTGGCTTGGGTCTGGACCAGACCCTGGTGGCCACCAGCGGATCCGCGCCCATCCCGGCGGACCTGATCCGCTGGTACCGCCGCTTGGGGCTCAACCTGCTCGAGGGCTATGGCATGACCGAAGACTTCGCCTGCTCCCATGGCTCGACCGCAGAGTTTTGCGAAACCGGCTACGTGGGCATTCCTATTCCTGGCGTCGAGGTGCGGCTGAGCGATGAGGGTGAAATTTTGGTCAAGTCGCCCGGGCAGCTGGTGGGCTACTACAAGCGCCCCGACTTGGATGCCGAGGTGTTCACTCCAGACGGTTTCTTCCGCACCGGTGACCGTGGCGAGCGACGCGCCAACGGGCTGCTGAAGATCACCGGACGGGTCAAGGAGTTGTTCAAAACCTCCAAGGGCAAGTACGTGGCGCCCGCGCCGATCGAGAACCTGCTCAACGCCCACCCCTTGGTTGAACTCAGCATGGTCTCGGGTGTGGGGCAACCGGCGCCGTTTGGGATGCTGGTGCTGGCCGAGGCCATTCGCCCGCAACTGGGCAACCCCGCAGTGCGGGAGCAGGTAACCCAAGATTTGCAACGCTTACTCCACGACGTAAACGCACAGCTTGCAGACTACGAGCAACTGGACCGTTTGGTGGTAGCCTCGGCGCCTTGGACGATTGAGAACGGCCTGTTGACACCCACCATGAAGATCAAGCGCAGTCGCATCGAAAAATCGCAGGAACATGCGCTTGCCGGTTGGTACGCCAACCCGGCCCGCATTGTTTGGGCCTGAGAACACCGGCACACCACCATGCTTTCGACTGCCAACGGTTTTGATCGCGAAGACTTTGACGCGCAGGTGGTGGTGTTCCAAACCGGTGACTCCGGTGACGCGGCCTACGTGATAGAAACCGGCCGCGTAGAGGTTTTGGTGGGCCCGCCCGATGCTCCGCGTCAGGTCGCGGTGTTGGCCGAGGGCGCTATGTTTGGCGAGGTGGCACTGCTTGACCGCCAGCCACGCACAGCGACCGTGCGCACCCTGGTGCCCACACGCCTGCTGCGCATCGACCGCGCACATGTCCAAGGGCTTTTGGAACGCGCCGACCCCGTCAT
>JBIIZY010000209.1:0-4894 GCA_044346035.1 Rhodoferax sp.
CGCGGTGCGCGACTTGCTGCTCGGCCTGCGCCCCAAAGATTTCGATGTGGCCACCAACGCCACGCCCGAGCAGGTCAAGGGCCTGTTTCGCCGGGCTTTCATCATCGGGCGGCGCTTTCGTATCGTGCATGTGGTCTACGGGCGTGGGCGCGAGCACGAGGTGATTGAGGTATCCACCTTTCGGGCCTACCTCGACAACGCCGCCGCCGAGCAGGTGGCGGGCAACGAAAAGACCAGCAAGAGCGAGCTCGCTGGCATGAAACACGCGGTGGACTCCACCGGGCGGGTGCTGCGCGACAACGTCTGGGGCCCGCAAGACGAGGACGCAACCCGCCGCGACTTCACCATCAACGCCATGTACTACGACCCGCAAACCCAGGTCGTGGTCGATTACCACAACGGCCTCAAAGACGCGAAAAGCCGCCTGCTGCGCATGATTGGCGACCCGACCGCGCGTTACCGCGAAGACCCGGTGCGCACCATCCGGGCGGTGCGCTTTGCCGCCAAGCTCAGCGGCCTGGGCTTCAAGCTGGAGGCCAAGACCGCTGCGCCACTGGTCAAGTCCAAGGCGCTGTTGGCCGAGGTGCCGCAAAGCCGCTTGTTTGACGAAATGCTCAAGCTGCTGCAAACCGGCCACGCGCTGGCCTCGATTGCACAGCTCAAAGCTCTGGGCATGGCGCGTGGGATTTATCCCTTGCTTGATTTGGTGGTGGAGCGTGCAGAGCAACCCTTCGTGGGTGCCGCCCTCAAGGACACCGACCGGCGCGTTACCGAAGGCAAGCCGGTGGCGCCCAGCTTTTTGCTGGCCTGCGTGCTCTGGGCCGACGTGCGCGACGGCTGGGCCAGCCGTGTGCAAGCGCGCCAGCCCAGCCACCCCGCGCTGCAAGACGCTATCGAAGATGTTTTCAATGCCCGCATTGGCGATGTCTCCGGGCGCGGCAAGCTGGCCGGCGACATGCGCGAGATTTGGCTCATGCAACCACGTTTCGAGAAGCGCATGGGCAGCACACCCTTTGGTCTGGTCGAGCAAGCGCGGTTTCGTGCGGCGTTTGACTTCATGCGCTTGCGCGCCGATGTGGGCGAGGTCGATGAACTGCTGGCCGACTGGTGGCAGGAGTTCAGCACCGCCGACGACAGCCAGCGCCAAGACCTGGTGGACCAGTTGCGCGCCGAGCAGCAAAAGCGCCCCCGCGTGCAGCGTGCCCCGCGCCCTGCTGCGCCTGCCACACCGCCGGGAACGGGCACCCATGCAGCGCAGCGCAGCAACCCAGGAGAAGGGCACGAAAGTGCTGTGGACGGTCGCAGTGATCAGACCGGCGCAGGCAGCGGCCCCGCCGACAGGGAGGCCGAACCAAGCGCAGCGCAGTCCGATGGCGGCGCACCGGCGCGCAAGCGGCGGCGCCGTCGCCGCTCCGGCGCCAACCGGGTCGGTGGCCCAGGGGCCGATGCTGGCCCGTCTTTCGATGGACCTGGCTGCGCAGACTGAGCCAACGCCTGTGGGCGTTTGGGTCGACGCATTCATCGGCCTGGGCGCCAACCTGGGCGACGCCCGCGCCGCAGTGCGCGCTGCGGTAGTCGCCATCGGCGCGACCGACGGCGTGCGCTTGGTCCGCCAGTCGCCGTTGTACGGCAGCACGCCGGTGGACGCTGGCGGTGGTGATTACGTCAACGCGGTGGTGCAGGTGCAAACCTGCTTGCCAGCGCTGGCTCTGCTCCACGCGCTGCGTGCTATCGAGTTCCAGGCTGGGCGCGAGCGCCCCTTTCGCAATGCGCCGCGCACGCTCGACCTCGATGTCTTGCTCTACGGCAGCGCCATCATCCAGAGCGAGGAGCTGACGCTGCCGCACCCGCGCATGGCGCAGCGCGCTTTCGTGCTGCGCCCGCTGGCCGACATTGCGCCACAGCAGGTGTCTTTGGCGCAGTTGGAGGCCGTGGCCCAGCAGTCGGTCTGGCGTTTGGATGCTCCGTTGCGGGACGGGCAATGAAGCGTTTGCCCTCGCTCAACGCTTTGCGGGCCTTTGCTGCGGCGGCGCACGAGGGCAGTTTCACCCTGGCCGGCGAGGCCTTGCATGTGACCCAGGGCGCCATCAGCCGGCAGGTCAAGCAACTGGAGTCCGACCTGGGGGTGGCGCTGTTTTTGCGCAAGCACCAGAAGGTGGAACTCACCGTTGCTGGGCGTGCGCTGGCGGCCACGCTGAACCGCCTGTTTCAGGAAATGGAGCTGGCGGTGCAGCAAGCCGCCATGGGCACGCAGCGCCAAATGCTCAAGCTCAATGCGCCGCCCACGTTTGCCACCCGCTGGCTGGCGCCGCGTTTGTCGGATTTTCGGGCGCAGTTCCCGCAGATTGATTTGTCAATTACCACCGACCGGGTGCAAAGCGTGCGCGAGGCCCGTGGACTCGATTGCCTGATCGTCTTTGGTCAGGAAGCTTGGACACAGGCGACCTGTGAGTCGGTCATGCAAGAGCGCCACATCCTCGCCAGCAGCCCCAAGCTGTGGGTGCAGGGCGCACCGCCAGCGCTTGCGCACTCCACTTTGCTGCACGTGCTCGACGGCGACCAGCGCATACCGGTGTGGGAGCAGTGGATCGCACGGCACGGCCCACCCGAACTCGATGCCCAGCCGGGCCTGAACTTCAGCACCTTGGACCAAGCCATCAACGCTGCAATTGCCGGTGCCGGCGTGGTGGTGGTGGATGCGGCAATGATCGTGCGCGAGTTGCAGTCGGGTGCGCTGGTGCGCCACAACGACCTGGAGGTGGCCGGTCCACACGGCTACTGGTTCTTGGCAACGCCGGCGCGCACCCCCGCTACAGCGCCGGTGCAGCAGTTCAAGCACTGGTTGATGGAGCAGGTCCGCCAGGCGCATGGCGCCAACCGGCCCACACCAGACTCCCCGTAACCGAGAGCAGCACCACCGCGCCTCCAACCAGGCTTTGCCAGCCAACCTGTTGACCCAGCAGCAGGTAGGCCCACAGCGGTGCCAGCGGAATCTCGACCATGCACAGCACCGAGGCCAGCACCGGTTTGATGCGGCGCACGCCCAACAAATAGCAGCCAAAGCCCACGCCAATGTTCAAGAAGCCGTACAGCCAGAGCCAGGCGATGTCGTGCGCGCTGGTGTGCGCAAAGCTGGCAAACGGTGCCATGACCAGCGCCGACATGAATGCGCCTGTGTACGTGACCTTGACCATCTGCGCTTGGGGAAAGCGTTTGATGCCCACCGTCATCAGACCAAACAGCAGCGTGGCGGAGAAACTCATCAGGCTGCCCACTGCGCTGTCAAACGAGGCCTGTCCCCACAAGATGATGCCCACACCCACGGCAACCAATGCTGCGCAGAGCACATCTGCGCGCGCAATCGCGGTGCCCAGCAGCAGGGCCGACAGCAGCAAGGTCACGATGGGAAAGGCGCCGTAGATGAACACCACATCGGCAATCGGCGCGAAGTAGAAGGCGGCAATAAAGGTGATCATCGCCGCAGCGCTGAGGGCCGACATGCCCCACTCGGCCGGCGTGAGCCGCCACAGCGATGCACGGGGCTGGCCGTGTTGGCGCAGCAACTCAAACGCCAGCACGCACACGCCGCCCAGCGCCGAGCGCCAAAACAAGGTGGTGCTGACATCGGTGCTGACCAGGTGCGGAAACAGGCCGGCCGTACTCCAAGACAGCGCCGCCAGCAGCGTCAGCGCCGCGCCCAGCGCCAGCGTGCGGCGTTCGCTGGGGCTAGTCATGCATCCAGGCACGCGCTGGTGCCTCTAACAGTGACCCAACTGCCCGGCCCGTGCATGGACCACGCGCGCGGGCGGCTGCTGCCGGGCTCAGGCGGTGGCCCGCCTGGCCAGCACTTCGTCGAGCCAGTCCACGCGCATCTCGGGCACGGCGGTGATCAGCTTTTGGGTGTAGGCGTGCTCGGGGTTGTCGAAGATTTTGTCGGTCTGGTCGAAGGCCACAAACTGGCCTTGCAACATGACCGCCGTGCGGTGCGCGATGCGGTGCACCACATCCAGGTCGTGGGTGATCAGCACATACGACAAGCCCAGCTCGCGCTGGAGCTTGCGCAGCAGCGAGAGAATTTCTTCGGCCACCAGCGGGTCCAGGGCCGAGGTGGGCTCGTCGAGGATGATGAGCTCGGGCTTGGCTGCCAGCGCGCGGGCGATGCACACACGCTGCTTTTGGCCGCCGGAGAGCTGGCCGGGGCGGCGCTCCAGAAAATCGACCGGCAACTCCACCAAGGCCATCAGTTCTTTGGCGCGCGCCAGCACCTCTTTGCGGCCCAGACCAAAGTAAAACTGCACCGGCCGCCCGACGATATCGAGCAGGCTCTGGCGCGGGTTGATGGCGACATCCGGAATTTGGTAGACCAGTTGGATGCGGCGCTTGAGCTCCTTGCTGCGGTCCTTGAGGGCACCGGGCAAGGCCTTGTCCTGGAACACGATGGCGCCGCTCTTGGGCGGCAGCAAACCCGTGACCACCCGCGCCAGAGTGGACTTGCCCGAGCCGGACTCGCCCACCACCGCCACGGTTTCGCCCATCTTTACGTCCAGCGAGACGCCGCGCACCACATGGAAGTCACCGTAGTACGCGTGGCAGTCGGCAATAGAAAGCACCGTGGTGTCGGCCTTGACCGTGGCCGGTGACGCGCGCTCGCTGGCCGCCGCACCGCGCACTGCGACCAGCCGCGCGGTGTAGTCCTTGGTGGCGTGGTGCAGGATTTGGTCGGTGGCGCCTTCTTCGACTTCTTTGCCGTGGCGCAGTACCTTGATGCGGTCGGCCACCTGCGCCACCACCGCCAGGTCGTGGGTGATGTAAAGCGCTGCGGTGTTGTACTCGCGGATGAGCGACTTGAGCAGGATGAGCACTTCGATTTGCGTGGTCACGTCCAGCGCAGTGG
>JBIIZY010000051.1:0-15818 GCA_044346035.1 Rhodoferax sp.
CACAGCCAATGCACTCGTATTGCAGCCCATTGCGAATATCGATGCCGGTGGGGCACACCTGCACGCACAGGCTGCAGTCCACACAGGCTCCTAGGTTCAAGCCCAGCGGGTCGGTCTTTTTGGAGCGGGCGCCACGCGGCTCACCGCGCTGAGCGTCGTAGGTGACGATGAGCGTGTCCTTGTCGAACATGGCGCTCTGAAAGCGCGCATACGGGCACATGTGTTTGCACACCTGCTCGCGCATAAAGCCTGCATTGCCGTACGTGGCAAAGCCGTAAAACAAAGACCAAAAGGTCTCCCAAGAGCTGAGCTGCAGTTGCACCAAGGCCCGCCCCAAGTCGGCAATCGGCGTGAAGTACCCGACGAAGGTGAAACCTGTCCACAAAGCAACGGCCAGCCACATCAGGTGCTTGGCGGTCTTGCGCCCCACTTTTTGGGCAGACCACGGGCCAGCATCGCGACGCATACGGGCAGCGCGGTCGCCCTCGGCCTTCTTCTCAAGCCACAGAAAAATCTCGGTGTACACCGTCTGCGGACACGCGTAGCCGCACCACAAACGGCCAGCCACCGCAGTAAACAGAAACAAGGACAACGCAGAGATGACCAGCAGGCCGGTCAGGTAGATGAAGTCCTGCGGGTACAAAACCAAGTTGAAGATGTAAAAGCGCCGCGCACCCAGGTCGAACAAGACCGCTTGGCGCTGACCCCACTCCAGCCAGGGCAGGCCATAGAACACCAGCTGGGTCAGAAACACCATGCCCCAGCGCCACTGCGAGAAGCCGCCGGACACACTGCGCGGGTAGATTTTCTTGTGTGCCTCGTACAGCGAAACCATCTCGGCATCGGCACCGGGTGGCGGCTCGATCGGCCCCTTGTCTGCGGAGGCAGCAATGGCGATGACCTTGTGACGCGGTTGTTGTGCAGATGCCAAGTGGCGCTCCCAGGTGACTGGCTTACGGTTTTGCGGTGGCGTTGTTCGACAGGCCCCAAACGTACGAGGTCAGCACGTGGATCTGCGGCTCGGTCAGCTTGTCGGCTTGTGCAGGCATGGCATTGACCTTGCCATTGACCACGATGCTGGTGATAGCCGCTTCGCCGTAGCCGTGCAGCCAGATGTCATCGGTCAGATTGGGCGCACCCAAAGCGATGTTGCCCTTGCCATCGGCCCCGTGGCAGGCTGCACACACTGAATACTTGGCCTTACCCAAACTGGCACGCAGCGAGTCGTGGGGACTGTTAGAGAGGCTTAGGACGTAGTGCGCCACATTTTTTACATCGTCGGAGCTGCCCACCGCGGCCGCCATGGCAGGCATCTGACCGATGCGGCCTTTGACCAGCGACTCAGCGATTTTTTCGGGGGAGCCACCGTGCAACCAGTCGCCGTCGGTCAGGTTGGGAAAGCTCTTGGCGCCACGCGCATCCGAGCCATGGCACTGTGAACAGTTGTTCATAAACAGCCGCTCGCCAATGGCCATGGCCTGCGGGTCTTTGGACACCTGCTCGGGCGGCATGGCCATGAACTTGGCGTACAGGGGCGCGACTTCTGCGTTGCCCTTGGCTATTTCCTTGTCCAGCTGGCCCTTGGAGGTCCAGCCAGTGGAGCCTTGGAAGGAGCCCAGCCCCGGGTACAGGTACAAATACACCGCACCAAAAACAATGGTGATGATGAACAAGCCCACCCACCAACGCGGCAAGGGGTTGTTCATTTCACGCAGGTCGCCGTCCCACACGTGGCCGGTGGTGTTGTCGTTGGCAGTCATGGCCTTGGCCTTGCCGCTGAACCACAGCAGCAAACCACAGGCTGCAATGGAGATGATGGTCAGACCGGCCACATAGACCGACCAGAAACTGCTTGTGAAGTCACTCATGATGGTTCCTTGTTCGCATGGTGGGGCGCTCAGTCCTGCTCAAACGGCAGGTTGGCGGCCTCGTGGAAATCGGTGCCGCGCCGCTTGGACCAAGCCCAGACCCAGATACCGATAAAGACTGCAAAGCTCACCACAGTGGCCAGCGAGCGCAGGGTGTTGACGTCGAGTTCCATAAGAATGCTCCTTGCGTTTACTTGAGCGCCAAGCCCAGAACCTGCAGGTAGGCGATGGTGGCCTCCAGCTCGGTCTTGCCTTTGACTTCGGCCGCTGCTCCTGCAATTTGCGCATCGGTATAGGGCACACCCACCTTGCGCAACGCCCCCATGTGGGCCGCAATCGTGCCGTCATTGACCAGGGTGGTCGCAAGCCAGGGGTAGGCCGGCATGTTGGACTCGGGTACCACGTCGCGCGGGTTGATCAGGTGGATGCGGTGCCATTCGTCGCTGTACTTGCCGCCCACGCGGGCCAGGTCGGGACCGGTGCGCTTGCTGCCCCATTGGAACGGGTGGTCATATACCGACTCACCAGCAACCGAGTAATGGCCGTAGCGCAAGGTCTCGGCACGGAAGGGGCGAATCATCTGCGAGTGGCAGTTGTAGCAACCTTCGCGGATGTAGACATCGCGCCCAGCAAGCTGCAGTGGCGTGTAGGGCTCTACCCCCTTGATCGCTTCGGTGGTGGACTTTTGGAAGAAGAGCGGCACGATTTCGACCATGCCGCCCGCGAGCAGCACCACCAAAATCAGCACGATCATCAGGAAGTTGTTGGTCTCAATCTTTTCGTGAGACAAGCCGGAGGTTTGCTTGGCCATGGTGTTCTTTCCTTTTAAGCGTGTGCAACCGTGGTGGGCACATCAACGTGCACGGCGCGGCCGCGGGAGACGGTCATGAAGGTGTTCCACAGCATGATGAGCATGCCGCCAAAGTACAGCAGACCACCCAAGAGGCGCAGCACATAGAAGGGGTACGTGGCCTTCACGCTTTCCACAAAGGTGTAGGTCAGGGTGCCATCGGCGTTGATGGCGCGCCACATCAGGCCTTGCATCACACCGGCAATCCACATGGCAGCGATGTAGATCACGATGCCAATGGTGGCGGTCCAAAAGTGCACCTCAATGGCCTTGACGCTGTACATCTGCTTTTGGCCAAACAGCTTGGGGATAAGGTAGTACATCGAACCCATGGTCACCAGTCCGACCCAGCCCAGGGCACCAGAGTGCACGTGGCCCACGGTCCAGTCGGTGTAGTGGCTCAGCGCGTTGACGGTCTTGATGGACATCATCGGGCCTTCGAACGTGGACATGCCGTAGAAGGACAGGGACACGATCAGGAAACGCAGGATCGGGTCGTCACGCAGCTTGTGCCAGGCACCCGACAAGGTCATGATGCCGTTGATCATGCCGCCCCAGCTCGGTGCCAAAAGAATCAGCGAGAACACCATGCCCACCGACTGGGTCCAGTCCGGCAAGGCGGTGTAGTGCAGGTGGTGCGGACCGGCCCACATGTAGGTGAAGATCAGCGCCCAGAAGTGGACGATGGACAGGCGGTAGCTGTACACCGGGCGGCCCGCCTGCTTGGGGATGAAGTAGTACATCATGCCCAGGAAACCGGCGGTCAAGAAGAAGCCCACCGCGTTGTGGCCGTACCACCATTGCACCATCGCGTCTTGCACGCCAGCGTAGGCGGAATAGGACTTCATGAGGCCCGCAGGGATGGCGGCGCTGTTGACCAGGTGAAGGATTGCCACCGCAAGGATGAACGCACCAAAGAACCAGTTGGCCACGTAAATGTGGCGTACCTTGCGGGTGCCAATCGTGCCGAAAAACACCACCGCAAAAGCCACCCAGACCACCGTGATCAAGATGTCAATGGGCCACTCCAGCTCTGCATACTCTTTGCCCGAGGTAAAGCCCAAGGGCAGCGAGAGCGCCGCGCAAAGAATCACCAGTTGCCAACCCCAAAACGTAAAGGCCGCCAACTTGTCACTGAAGATGCGCACCTGGCACGTGCGCTGCACCACGTAGTAGGCAGTGGCAAACAAGCCGCAGCCACCAAACGCAAAAATCACCGCATTGGTGTGCAAGGGACGCAGGCGCCCGTAGCTCAACCAGGGAATGCCGAAGTTCAACGCGGGCCACGCCAGCTGGGCCGCGATGATGACGCCGACCAGCATGCCAACGACTCCCCAGACCACCGTCATGATGGCGAATTGCCGAACAACGGTGTCGTTGTACCGGTCGGCCTGCCTGTTTGGAAATTCCATAGTTACCTCTTCGTGAATTGGGCTGGGTGAAGTTTCTTTCCGTGTAGGCGCGCCGGGGTTGACCAAGGTCAAAGGCGGCCCACATTGCAAAGACTTCTTTACGAGTCTTTCAAAATCCGTTGGCCTTCGGACTCAATGTCTTCAAACTGACCGCGGTCAATCGCCCACCACAGCCCGGCGAGGATGAAAAACACCAAGACCACCGAGAGCGGAATCAACAAATACAGGATGTCCATCGTGTGTCCTTACGTAGAAGGCAAGGGCGATGCCAAACGCAGCGCGTTGAGCACCACCAGCAGGGAGCTTGCGGCCATGCCCAAGCCCGCAAGCCAGGCAGGCAAGTAGCCCAGCATGGCCAGCGGCACACAGGCCGCGTTGTAGGCCAGGGCCCAACCCATGTTTTGGCGCACCACCCGCATGGTTTTGCGAGCCAGCAACAAACTGGCCGCAACCGATGTGAGCTGGTTGCCCGGCACCACCAGGTCCGCCTTGGCTTGCGCCAAGGGAACTGCATTGCCCATTGCAAACGAGACCTGCGCCCCGGCCAACACAGGACCGTCGTTGAGTCCGTCGCCGACCATCGCCACCTGGTGCCCCGCGCTTTGCAATGTGCGCAGCACCGCCAGCTTGTCTGCCGGGGAGCAGCCACCGCGTACCTGGGAAGAGACGCGCTGCACAACAGCGCCTGCGCGGTCACGTCCGTCCTGCTCCAAAGCGAATCCCAGCTTTGCCGCCACACGCGCCACCGATGCAGCGCCATCTCCCGACAGCAGGTGCACCCCAACGCCAGCCGCGCGCAGCGCCTGCAATGCTGCCAACGCCTGTGGTCGCACCGCCTCTTCCAGGACAAAGGTGGCCAACCAGCCCAGGTCGTCGGCCAAGTGGATGCACAACTTGTCCGAGGGTTCGCTTGGCACACCGCAGAATGCGGCTGAACCCAAGCGCAGCCGCGTGCCAACGTGGGCATCCGAGCGCAGCACACCCTCCAGTCCCGCGCCCGGGGTTTCCACCACGCCGTCGCACCGCCATGGGTTGGGTTGACCTGCGTCCTCCGGCGCGGCAGCGAGGTGCAAGGCGCGTGATGCGGGGTGCAGCGAATGCGCCGCCAGCGCGGCCGCAATGTGCAGCACCTGTTGGGCATCCGAACCAGCGCGGCTGCGTACCTGGTCCAGGCGCATGGCGTCACTGGTCAGGGTGCCGGTTTTGTCAAACACCACCGTGTCCACCCGCGCCAACGCTTCCAGGGCGCGCAGGTTGCGCACCAGCACGCCCGAACGCGCCAACGCACCGGCTGCGGCCAGCATGGCCGCTGGTGTGGCCAGCGACAAAGCGCATGGGCAGGTCACCACCAGCACCGCCACTGCCACCATCAGCGCGTGGCCAGGGTCCGTGGGCCACCACCACAAGCAAGCCAGCGCAGCGGCCAAGAGCACCGCGACCAAAAATGGCTTGGCCAGGCGGTCGGCCAATTGCGCGCTGGCCGGCTTGGTGGTGGCGGCACTTTCCATCAAGGCGACGATGTGCGCAAAGCGGGTGCCCTCGCCCACCACCTGCACACGCACCAGCACGGTAGCGCTCAGGTTGTGGCTGCCGGCCACCACGTGTTCGCCTACACCGCGTGCCAGCGGGCGCGACTCGCCGGTCAAGAGCGACTCGTCAACTTCGGTTGCGCCCTGCTCTAGCGCACCATCGGCACAGAACGCCTCGCCGGCGTGCACCCGAATCAAATCGCCAACGACCAGGCGGCGTGCCGCAACCCGCTCGAACTGGCCCGGTGTGGTCTCCCGCTCAACGCTGTCGGGCAGGCGGTTCATCAGCGCCTCCAAAGAGCCCGCCGTGCGGTCGCGCAGACGCAGCTCCAACCAGCGCCCGGTGAGCAGGAAGAACACAAACATGGTCAAGGAGTCAAAGTACACCTCTTTGCCAAAAATGCCTTCCGGCTCAAAGGTGCCCGCCATACTGACAACAAACGTGATGACCATGCCCAGGCTGACGGGCAAGTCCATGCTGATGCGCCCGTAGCGCAGGTCGCGCAAAGCGGAGCGAAAGAACGGCCCGCAAGAAAACAAAATGACTGGCAACGACAGCACCCAGGACGCCCAGCGCAGCAGTTGCTCCATCTCCGCCGACAGGTCGCCTGGTTGGGCAACGTAGGCCGGGTAGGCGTACATCATCACCTGCATCATGCAAAGTCCCGCCACCAGCCAGCGCCACAGGGCCTTGCGGGTTTCGGCCTGGCGACGCGCTTTGGCAAACACATCGTTGGCGGGGGTGGCCCGGTAACCGGCCTTCTGCACCGCCTGCATCCACTGCGAAGGCGTAGCCGCTTCGGACGACCACACAACGCGCGCACGCGCACTGGCCGCGCTAACCCGTGCGCTGCGCACACCGGGCACGGCCTGCAGTGCCGCTTCAATGTCTTGCGCGCACGCAGCGCAATGCATGCCTTCGACCACCACATTGGATTCCCAGCAATGGGCTTGGCTGGGCACCGCCCGGCTGAACGCCGACCACTCTTGGGGGTCGTCGAGCAGGCGCAACGCGTCGGCTGCGTACGGGGCCACGAAAGGCGCCTGCGGTGCCGACGGCGCTGTCGCCGAAGGTGCAGCGGGTTCAAGGGAGGCGGTCAACATGGCGCGAGTGTGCGCGTGCCGGCACCGCCCAAGCTTGATGCATATCAAGACACAGCCACGCAGGCGGCGTAAGCTGCAACACCAGACCAACCAAGGAAACCACCATGTACCAACGCATCCTCGTCGCCACTGACGGCTCCAAACTTTCCAAAAAGGCCACCAACAGCGCCATCGCGCTGGCCGCCCTGTGCGGTGCTGAGCTCACCGTGGTCAAGGTGGTAGCGCGCTACCCGCAAAGCTATTTCGAGGGTGGCATGGCGCTGTCCAACGTCGATGTGTCCGCCCTGGAAAAAGAGTGGGTTGATGTGGCCCAAGCCGAAGTGGATGCCGTGAAAAAGGCAGCCGCACAGCGCGGCGTGCAGGCCAAGGCGGTGGTAGTGAAGTCGGCGGTGGTGTCAGAGGCTTTGCTGGCCGCCGCCAAAAAGCACCAGAGCGACCTGATCGTGATGGCGTCTCACGGCCACAAGGGCATCAAGCGGCTGCTTCTGGGCAGCGAGGCACAACATGTACTAACCCACTCCAGCGTGCCCGTGCTGATCCTGAAGTAAGCAGAAGCGGCGCCGTGCCGTGCCGTGTCGTGTCGTGCCGTGTCGGCTGGCTGGCTAAATGGATGGCTAGATGGCTAGGCGGCGTGTGGCGCAGCACGCCTACTGGGCTTCGGCCAGGTAGGTGATCGTCATCGTTTGGTTGTGCAGCTCGCAGCTTGCGTCGGGGCCGTGCGGTCCCATTTCGGCGTAGGCATACAGGCCCGCCAGCGTGACGTTGGGCCCCATCACTTTGGCCACCGCCTCCAGCTCCTCATTAACGCGTCCGCCCATCACCAGCTTGCGTCCCACGCAGCTCACCAGCAGAGCCAAGCCCACGGCACCGGTGGAGGGTGTTGACCATTGCGCTTGCGCAGCCCTGGCCGCCGTGGCAGCACCCTCGACCAAAGCGTCTGCGCTGGCGTGCATCAATCGCAAGTAACCGTTGGGGTCAATCTCACCGGCCAGGGTCAAGCTCGATCGCTGCTCGTCCACGCCCAGGATGGTGCGTATGAGCCCAACCTCGTTGTGGTCCTGGCCCAGCATGGCAAAGGGAAACAGAAGGCCCGATGAGGGCAAGACCTTGGCATGCTGGCCAAGATAGCGCTTGTAGACTGCAAGCGCTGGTTCGCCATCCAGCTCCAAAAGCAGGTTGTTGTCGCTGCGTGTGACTTTGCGGGTCGGCCCAAAGGGAGACCACCCGCCAAAAGAGCCACGCGAGACCAGCAAGGCGTCTCCGTACAGGCCCACACAGGCAATGCGCTTGTCGCTTACGCCTTGGTTGTCCAGCACCCAGGTTTGTCCAAAGGCCACCCCGTCGCCGGCCAAGCCGCCACCGACTTGAACGCCCGGACCCAGCGCCCCCACCAGGCCGGCCAGCACCGCGCTGCCGTTGATCTGCACGCCCTGCCCCAACACCAAGACTGCGCGCAATCCCTCTTGGGGGAGCTGTTGCGCCAGACGTTGCCCAGCAGCACGCGAGTCCGCCATGCTGCGCAATTCGGTGCTGGCTTGTTGTACTTTCACCCGGTCAAAGCGCAAAGCGGTAACCACCAGTGTGCCGTCACTGACCCCTTGGCTGGAGATTTCACCGGCGGTGGAACAACCCAGGCGGTGCGCGCCGCCAAAGGCTTCTGCCAGAACCTGCGCACTTTGCAACAGAACCTCCGGTGCACCAAACACCAGCACGCACTGCGGCTGCAAGGCAGCAAGGGCCGAAAAATCGGCCGCATTCAAGGCACCACCGCGGAAGGTGGCCTGTTGGACTTGCATCGGGATGTTCCTTGTTGGCCGCGAGGCCTTTGCCGGAAATATACGTCCGAAACGTATCAACGGCGAACAAAGTTGAGGCCGATCTCAGGGCATCTTTTGAGGATTTGCGTAGCGGTCCCGCAGCAGATTTTTTTGCACTTTGCCCATGGCATTGCGGGGTAGCTCGTCGACCACGTAGCAGCGCTTGGGCACTTTAAAGTTAGCTAGGGTGGCCTTCAAGCGCGCAATCAGTGCCGCCCCGTCCAGAACCGCGCCAGACTTGGGCACCACAATGGCAACCCCCACCTCGCCAAAGTCGGCATCTGGAACGCCGACCAACGCGCTCTCGGCAACGCCCTCAAACGCATTCATGTAGCCCTCGATTTCAGCCGGGTACACGTTGTAACCACCGCTGATGATGAGGTCTTTGCTGCGCCCCACGATGGTGACGTAACCGCTGGCCGCCATGGTGCCTACGTCACCCGTTTTGAAGTAGCCGTCGGCGGTGAACTCTTGGGCGGTCTTCTCGGGCATGTTCCAGTAACCACGAAACACATTGGGGCCCGTCACCTCGATACCACCAATTTCCCCCGGCGGCAGTACGGCCCCCCCCTCGCCAGCAATGCGTAGCTGCACGCCAGGCAGCGGCTTGCCCACGGTGCCGCCCAGCCGCGCGCCGTCGCTGGTGCGGCAGGGGTTGGAGGTGAGCATGACCGTCTCGCTCATGCCATAGCGCTCCAAAACTGCATGACCCGTGCGCTCCTGCCATTGCACGAAGGTGTCCAGCAGCATGGGCGCAGAGCCCGAGACAAAGAGGCGCATGTTGCGCACCGCATCCCGGTTCAGACCGGCCTCAGCCAGCAGCCGCACGTACATGGTTGGCACACCCATGAATACGGTCGCCTGCGCCATATGGGTCAGCACCGTCTTGGGATCGAACTTGGCGCACCACAACATCTTGCTGCCGTTGATCAGCGCCCCGTGGATGGCGACGAACAGGCCGTGCACATGAAAAATTGGCAGCGCGTGGATCAACACATCGCCACCTTGCGCGTCGCTACGCCAATCCCAGTAATCCTTGAGCACCAACGCATTGCTGCGCAAATTGCCGTGCGAGAGCATGGCGCCTTTGCTGCGGCCGGTGGTGCCGCTGGTGTAGATGATGGCAGCGAGGTCTTCGTCTTTGCGCAGGGCCACCCGGTGCTGCCTGGAACACTGTGCGGCTCGCTCCAGCAAGGAGCCGGTACGGTCGTCCTCCAAGGTGAACACATAGCGGGTGCCGGACTGGAATGCGAGTTTGCTCAACCAGCCGAAATTGCGCCCCGCACAGACCACCACGGCGGGCTGCGCGTCCGCCACAAAGTAGGCCATCTCGGCGCTTTGGTAGGCGGTATTGAGCGGCAGGTACACCAACCCGGCGCGCAGCGTGGCCAGGTACAGAACCAAGGCTTCGACCGACTTTTCCACCTGCACCGCCACGCGCGACGAGGGCGGCAGTTCCAGCGACTCCAGCAGATTGGCCACCATCGCCGTGGCATCCATCAGGTCTTGCCAGCTGTAGTGCAAACCGGTGTCGGTCTGCACCGCGCAGCGCCGGGTGTCGGTGGGGAACTGCGCCAACAAGGCGGCAAACAGGTTGGCGTTGTCGGCCTCATCTAGGCCAGGGTTGCACGCCGAACCGGGCGTAGCAAGGTGCGATCTCAGGTTCATGGCTCGTCATCTGTCAGTTAAGGGACCCAGTACGCAAAAAGGGCGCAAATGGGCCAAACGAATGGCCGGCCTACGCCAGCAGGGAGTCGCTGGCGTAGGCCGGCACGCACACGCCGTGCCCGCAATCAGTCCAGCTTGGCGCCAGAGGACTTAACCACCACCGCCCAGCGCTTGACCTCTGCGCTCACAAACGCGGCAAACTGGGCCGGCGTTAAGCGCCCAAACTCCGCGCCGTTGTTGGCCCAGGCGGTCTTGATCTCGTCGGCGGCAGCGGCTTTGTTGACCTCTTCGACCATGCGGGTCTGCGCCTCCATCGGTGTACCCTTGGGTGCCCACAGTCCGTACCAGGTGGTCACGGTGTAGTCGGGCAGGCCGAGTTCGGCGGCGCAGGGCACGTCCGGAAACGCCGGGTTGCGCTTGGGACCGGAGACCATCAGCGCCTTGATGCGGCCACCCTTGATGTGGGCGGCTGACGAGCCCAAGCCGTCAAACATCATGTCAATTTGCCCACCCACCAAATCGCGCAGTGCTGGCCCCGCGCCGGTGTACGGAATGTGGGTGATAAAGGTTTGGGTCTGCATTTTGAACAGCTCGCCGGCCAGGTGGTGCGAGGTGCCGGTGCCCGCCGACCCGTAGTTGAGCCGACCGGGGTTGGCCTTGACTTGGGCCAAGAACGCCTTGAAATCGCCGGGAACATTCTTCGGATTCACCACCAGCACCTGCGGCACATTGGCCAGCAAGGCCAGGGCAATGAAATCTTTCTCGATGTCGTAGTCCAGCTTGGGGTACATGCTGGGGGCAATTGCGTGGTGCACCGCACCCATGAAAAAGTTGTACCCGTCGGGCGCAGCGCGTGCAGCCAAGCCCGCGCCCAAGGTGCCGCCGGCCCCGCCTTTGTTGTCAATGACCAGCTGGGTGCCGGTGGCCTTGGAAAAGTAGGCCGACCAAGGGCGGGCAAAAGCGTCTGTGCCACCGCCGGCGGGAAACGGCACCACCAAATTGACCGGCTTGGCCGGCCAGCGGGTCTGTGCATGCAAGCCCCACGGTGCCGCCGCCAATACCGCGCCCGAAGCCACCGTTGCCAGCACCTGGCGTCGACGCAGAACGGCCGCACCCAATGCAAAACTGTTTTCTTCCTTCATGTTTGTCTCCTACTTTTTTGCTATGAAAAAACCACTGACACACCACACCAACTACACACCAACTACACACCAACTACACACCAACTACACACCAACTACCCGCCTACTGGCGATTGCGGCGCTCTGCCCAAAGCCAGACCGCCACCCCCAAACCCACCATAGGAACGCACAGCCACTGGCCCATGCTTAGGCCGAGTGACAGCAAACCCAGGTAGGCGTCGGGCTCACGGAAAAACTCCGCAACAAAACGCAACACGCCGTAACCCACCAAAAACGCCGCAGCCACCTGCCCCCTTTTTGGTCCGGTTCTGGCATACAGCCACAGCACGATGAACAACACTATGCCTTCGAGCAAAAACTGGTAGACCTGCGATGGATGGCGCGGCAGCGGACCCGCAGAAGCAAACACCATGCCCCAGGGCAGCGACGGGTCTGCCACACGCCCCCACAACTCACCGTTGATGAAATTGCCCGCCCGCCCTGACGCCAAACCGGTGGGCACGCAGGGCGCGACAAAGTCCGCAACCTGCAAAAACGGCTTCTTGCGCGAGTGGGCAAACCACAGCATCGCCACCACCACACCCAGCAAACCACCGTGGAAGCTCATACCACCTTGCCAGACGGCAAGAATCTCCAAGGGGTGCGCCAGGTAATACGCCGGCTTGTAAAACAAGCAGTAGCCCAAGCGGCCGCCGAGCACCACGCCCAGCACGCCCAGAAAGAGAATGTCCTCCACGTCCTTGAAACGCCATGCGCCAGCTCCAGACAGACCCGCGTAAGGCGCATGCCGCAAACGGCGGTATCCCAAATACATGAACAAACCAAACGCAAGCAGGTAGGTCAAACCGTACCAGTGCACGGTCAGTGGCCCCAATTGGATGGCTACGGGATCGATGTGGGGGTGTATCAACATGTCGGGCATTGTGCCCGCAAGCAGGCAAGTCCCAAGCCGGTCCGGGGCGATGCGGGTCATGTAAAAATAGCCCGCACCCGGTGGCACCAGCCCCCATAAACACACCAAGAGACAACACCATGGACACCAAGCCCGTCATCCTCAACCCCCGCAGCAAAAACATCACCGAGGGGAAGTCGCGCGCACCGAACCGGTCCATGTACTACGGTATGGGCTATGCCGAGAGCGACTTCAAAAAACCCATGGTGGGCGTTGCCAATGGCCACAGCACCATCACGCCGTGCAACAGCGGCTTGCAGCGGCTGGCAGATGCGGCGATTGAAGGCATCAAAGAAGCCGGTGGCAACGCGCAGGTGTTTGGAACGCCCACCATTTCTGATGGCATGGCCATGGGCACGGAGGGCATGAAGTACTCCTTGGTCAGCCGCGAGGTGATTTCGGATTGCATCGAAACCTGCGTGCAGGGCCAGTGGATGGACGGTGTGCTGGTCGTGGGTGGCTGCGACAAAAACATGCCCGGTGGCCTGATGGGCATGCTGCGGGCCAACGTGCCGGCCATCTACGTATATGGCGGCACCATCTTGCCGGGCCACTACAAGGGCAAAGACCTCAACATCGTCAGCGTCTTCGAGGCCGTAGGTGAAAACGCCGCCGGACGCTTGAGCGACGAAGACCTGCACCAAATCGAGCTGCGCGCCATTCCCGGCACCGGCTCCTGCGGCGGCATGTACACCGCCAACACCATGAGCTCTGCCTTCGAGGCGCTGGGCATTTCGCTGATGTACTCCAGCACCATGGCCAACCCGCACGACGAGAAAATGAACTCGGCCAAGGAGTCGGCCAAGGTGCTGGTGGAAGCCATCAAAAAAGATATCAAACCGCGTGACATCGTCACCCGCAAGTCGATTGAAAACGCGGTGGCCGTCATCATGGCCACGGGGGGCTCCACCAACGCGGTGCTCCACTTTTTGGCCATCGCCCACACCGCTGGGGTGGAATGGTCCATCGACGACTTCGAGCGCGTGCGCAAGAAAACGCCGGTGCTGTGCGACCTCAAACCCAGCGGCAAGTACCTCGCCGTGGACTTGCACCGCGCCGGTGGCATTCCCCAAGTGATGAAGACCTTGCTGGCCGCCGGCTTGTTGCATGGCGACTGCATGACCATTACCGGCCAAACCGTGGCCGAGGTACTCAAAGACATTCCCGATGTGCCCCGCGCCGACCAAGACGTGATTCGGCCCATCGACAACCCCATGTACGCCCAAGGCCACTTGGCCATCCTCAAGGGCAACCTGTCGCCCGAAGGCGCGGTGGCAAAAATCACCGGGCTGAAGAACCCGGTCATGACCGGTCCGGCGCGGGTGTTTGACGACGAGCAATCGGCCTTGGCTGCGATTCTGGACGGCAAGATCGTCGCCGGCGATGTCATGGTCTTGCGCTACCTCGGCCCCAAGGGTGGCCCCGGCATGCCCGAAATGCTGGCACCCACCGGCGCCCTGATCGGCGCGGGCCTGGGTGAAAGCGTGGGCCTGATCACCGATGGCCGCTTTTCTGGCGGCACCTGGGGCATGGTGGTTGGTCACGTGGCACCCGAAGCTGCAGCAGGGGGAACCATCGCTTTTGTGCAAGAAGGCGACCGCATCACCATCGACTCGCGTGCGCTGTTGCTGGAGTTGCATGTCTCTGACGAAGAGATCGCCAAGCGCCGCATGGCGTGGACTGCGCCCAAACCGCGCTACACCCGCGGGGTGCAGGCCAAGTTCGCGTTCAATGCATCCACCGCCAGCAAGGGCGCCGTGCTGGACAACTTCTGAGGTACTACCCAACAAGCTGTGGTTTTTTTGGCGCTGTAACCCGAACTGGAAATGACCATGCGACCTACTTGGCTGACCGTCTTTTCACTGACCACACTGGCGCTGCTAAGCACGCCGGCCTTTGCCGACCGCGCGCTGGCCAACGCAAAAAACTGCATGAGCTGCCACGCAATAGAACGCAAGTTGGTGGGCCCCGCGCTCAAGGATGTGGCGGCACGCTACCGCGGTGACAAAGCCGCAGTCGACCGCCTGGCGCAAAAGATCATCGAAGGCGGCGGTGGCGCCTGGGGCGTGGTGCGCATGCCATCCAACCCGCAGGTGAGTGAGGCAGACGCCAAACGGCTGGCCGCGTGGGTGCTGAGCCAATAGGCAAGAGCGCGTCCCACGGCTCTTCTCCCCGCGCTTTACCGCTATCCCCGTGCGCTTCCGCCATAAAGCGCGCTGCGCAGGCGCTTAGGCGGCCAATCTCTAGCGCACAGACCTGCTTCTGACAACGCCGCCCCGCCAACCCTGGCGCTGCGACCTGCGGCGCCTCCGGTCGCACCCGACTTAGTAGGCTTGGCCGAGTTGGCTGAGGATGGCCGGGTTTTCCAGGGTGGAGGTGTCTTGGGTGATGCTTTCACCCTTGGCAATCGAGCGCAGCAGGCGGCGCATGATCTTGCCGGAGCGGGTTTTGGGGAGGTTCTCACCAAAGCGGATGTCTTTGGGCTTGGCAATCGGCCCAATCTCTTTGCCCACATGGTCTCGCAGTTGCTTGGCAATCGCTTTGGCCTCGTCGCCCACGGGGAGCGCTCGCTTGAGCACCACAAAGGCACACACAGCCTCGCCAGTGGTGTCGTCCGGACGTCCCACCACGGCGGCCTCGGCCACCAGCTCGGTGCAGCTCACCAGGGCGGACTCAATTTCCATGGTGCCCATGCGGTGGCCGGAGACGTTGAGCACGTCGTCGATGCGGCCGGTGATGGTGAAGTAGCCGGTCTTGGCGTCGCGGATGGCACCGTCGCCTGCCAGGTAGTACTTGCCCTTGAAGTCGTCGGGGTAGTAGCTTTTCTTGAAACGCTCCGGGTCGCCCCAGATGGTGCGGATCATCGAAGGCCAAGGTTTCTTGACCACCAAAATGCCGCCCTGGCCGTTGGGCACGTCCTTGCCGGTTTCGTCCACGATGGCCGCCTGGATGCCGGGGAAGGGCAAGGTGCAGGAACCCGGCACCATGGGGGTGGCACCCGGCAAAGGCGTGATCATGTGTCCGCCGGTTTCGGTTTGCCAGAAGGTGTCGACGATGGGGCAATTGCTGCCGCCCACGTGCTTGTAGTACCACTCCCACGCCGCGGGGTTGATGGGCTCGCCCACCGAGCCGAGCAAGCGCAGGCTGGTGAGGTTGTAACGCTTGGGGTGCACAGCGTCGTTGGATTCGGCGGCTTTAATGAGAGAGCGAATAGCGGTTGGCGCGGTGTAAAACACAGTGCACTTGTGGTCCTGGATCATCTTCCAAAAGCGCCCGGCGTCCGGGTAGGTGGGCACGCCTTCAAACACGATTTCGGTGCCGCCCAAGGCCAAGGGGCCGTAAGCGATGTAGGTGTGGCCGGTAACCCAGCCGATGTCGGCAGTGCACCAAAACACATCGTCGGCTTTGAGGTCAAAGGTCCACTGGGTGGTGAGCGCCGCGTGCAGCAAGTAGCCGCCAGTGGAATGTTGCACGCC
>JBIIZY010000210.1:0-4679 GCA_044346035.1 Rhodoferax sp.
GTGTAGAGCCCGCGCCGTATCGCAGCGGGCGATTTGTCTTGCATGCGCTCAAGCAGCCACTGCAGCTTGGCATCCACATCGTCGTCCACGTAATTGACCAGGCCGTACTCCAGCGCTTGGGCGCTGCTGATGGGCTCGCCCGTAAGACACATCTCTACCAACGCCCGGCGGGGAATCAGGTGCTGCAACACGCTGAGCACCTGCGCCGGAAACAAGCCCAGCTTGACCTCGGGCAGACCAAACACCGCGTGGCGCGCCGCCACCGCCATATCGCACATGGACAACAGGCCCATACCGCCGGCCATGCACGCGCCGTTGACCCGCGCGATCAGCGGGATGTTGCTGGCGCGCGCCGCGCGCAGCACGCGCGCCAGGTGGCCATGGGGCTCGGAGTGGTCGGTGGTGAATGCGTTGGCGGTTTGCAAATCGGCCCCGGCGCAAAACGCCTTGGTGCCCGCGCCGGTGATGACGATGGCCCGGATGTCGCGCTGGTGTTGCGCCGCGTGGATGGCGTCCGCCATGGTGGCCAGCAGGCTGTGGCTCATGGCGTTGCGACGCTCCTCGCGGGTGATGGTGAGCCACAGGCAGGCGCCGTGCTGCGCAAGCGACAACTCGGGGGTTGAACTGGGAAGGGGCATGGGCATGGCGCGGGGTTGTGGTTGGGTTGGAGAACAAACCCTATTTTGCTTGCAGCGCCACCGCACGCGGTAGCATGGTCACGCACCCACAGCGTTTGCGCGCATGTGGCTTGCCCGTGCCACCGCCCCAGGGATTGCCCATGCAGCCAAACGCCCCCGCACCCCAGCCGCTTGACGCCACCGGCCCTCTGGCCGACTTGCCTTTGTTCCCCTTGTCCACCGTGCTGTTACCAGGCGGTGTGCTGGACCTGCAAATCTTTGAAGTCCGCTACCTCGACATGATTGGAAAATGCCACAAGAACGGCACACCGTTTGGCGTGGTGGCGCTGCGCAAAGGCAGCGAGGTGCGCCGCATGGACGCTGCCGCAGCCGGTGCCGAGGGTTTTGCCCCCGAGCACTTTGCCGATGTCGGCACGCTGGCAACCATTGCCGAATTCGCTGCGCCGCAAGCGGGCTTGATGGTGGTGCGCTGCCAGGGCGGTGCGCGCTTTCGCATCCGCGCGCGCAGCCAGCGCAAGTACGGCTTGTGGGTGGCCGATGTGGACACCTTGGCGTGCGACCACAGCACCCCTGTTCCGCCCGATTTACTGCCCCTTGCCGACGCGCTGGCGCGTGTGCTGGAGCAACAGCGCGTGAACGGGCCGCCGCAGGCCGCCGCGCCCCTGCCCTACCACCTCGACGACTGCGGTTGGGTGGCCAACCGCTGGTGCGACCTGCTCGCCATGCCGCTGGATGTCAAGCAAAACCTGATGCAACTCGACAACCCCTTGCTGCGCCTCGAACTGGTGGGCGACATGCTGGGCAAGCACATCCAGGCGGTTGGCCGTTAGCGCCCCCCACCCACATCGACGATGGCGCCGGTGGTGTAGCTCGAGGCGTTGCTGAGCAAAAACAAAATGGTGTTGGCCACCTCTTGCGCGCTGCCTGGGCGGCGCATGGGAATGTGGGCGGCGAGCTGTTGTGCGCGTTCGGGCTGGCCGCCGGAGGCGTGGATTTCGGTGTCGATCACGCCCGGCCGCACCGCGTTGACGCGGATGCCTTCGTCGGCCACCTCGCGCGCCAGCCCGACGGTGAAGGTGTCTATGGCGCCCTTGCTGGCCGCATAGTCCACGTACTGGCCTGCCGAACCGAGGGTGGCCGCCACGCTGGAGAGGTTGACGATGGCGCCGCCCGCGCCGCCGTGGCGCGTGCTCATGCGCAACACGGCTTCGCGCGAACAGACCATGCTGCCAATCACGTTGGTGGCAAATTGCCGTTGTAGGCGCGCCACCGACATGGCCTCCACCCGGCACGCCACATCCACCACGCCCGCGTTGTTGACCAGTGCGCTGATGCGCCCGAGCTTGGCGTCGATGTGGGCGAACATGGCCAGCACTTGCGCCTCGTCGGCCACATCGGCCTGCACCGCCATGGCGGTGCCGCCCTGGGCACGGATCTGGCGCACCACCTCGTCGGCGGCGAGCGAATTGGCGCGGTAGTTCACCGCCACCGCATAGCCTGCGCGCGCAGCCAGCAAAGCGGTGGCCGCGCCAATGCCGCGTGCGCCGCCGGTGACCAAAACAATCGGTTTCACGTGGGTTTCTCCGGAAGGGTTTGCTGCATTTTGCGCCACACAATAGGGCCTATTTGGCATGGCATTTTGGAGGGACGCAGCATGGCGCGATTGACGGCAGACGGTGGGTTGGGTGGCGTTGGTGCCGCAGGCGCACCCACCCCGGGCCTTGACCTGGCCAACGACTTTGTGGCGCAGTAGTTTGTTCCTGCATTTTTCGATGGCGCGCTGGCGCATGCCGCTGCCCGACGCGGTCGGTTTTGGCATTGTGGGCGGCATCGAGGCGGTGATCCGGGGCACCACGCTGTCGGTGTTTCCGCTGGTGATGTACCGCGCCTGGGGCAGCGCGGCGCTGGTGTCGCAAATCTACTTTGTCATTGGGCTGGTGTCTTTGTTGACGGCCCTGACCGTGCCCAGCCTGACCCGGTATGTGCCCCGCCAGCGGGTGTATTCGGTAGCCATCGTGCTGTATGCGGTGGCGGCGCTGCTGGGTGTGGTGGGTGGCAAATGGGTCACGCTGGCGCTGCTGTGCGCGGTGATGGCAGCGGCCACCTCGTTTGTCTGCTTCAACGCCTACGTGCTGGACTACGTGGACAAGTCCGAGTTCGGCAAACTCGAAACGCTGCGCCTGTTTTATGGCGCCTGGGGCTGGGTGATCGGGCCGGTGCTGGGCGTGTGGCTGATGTCGTTTTGGCATGGCGCGCCGTTTGTGCTGGTGGCGCTGGCGGCCTTGTTCATGCTGTGGCTGACCCGGCGCATGCGGCTGGGCAGCGGCAAGACCATTGCGGTGGTGCGCAAGCGCGCATCGCACCCGCTGGCCAACTTGCGGCGGTTTTTTCAGCAGCCGCGGCTGGTGACGGGGTGGTTCATTCCGCTGATGCGCTCGTGTGGCTGGTGGTTTTACTTCGTTTACGTGGGCATTTTTGCGGTGGAAAACGGACTGGGCGAGCAGGTCGGCGGCATTGCCAGTTCGGTGGCCAACATGGGGCTGCTGCTGGCGCCGCTAATGCTCAAGTGGATGCGCAGGCACTCGGTACGCAAAGCGGTGCGCACCGGCTGCCTGGTCAGCGGCGTGTGCTTTGTGCTGGCCACGCTGGCGGCGCCGCTGCCCTGGGTGACGGTGGCGCTGTTGGTGGCGGGCACCTGTTTTCTGGTGCTGCTCGATGTGTGCGCCGGCCTGCCGTTCATGATGGCGGTCAAGCCCTCGGAGCGCACCGAAATGTCCTCGGTGTACTCCAGCTTTCGCGATGCCTCGGGCATCGTCTCGCCGGGCGTGGCCTGGCTGGTGCTGCTGGTGTTCCCCGTGTCCGCCGTGTTTGCCGCCGCGGGTGCGGGCATGCTGGCCGCGTGGGGTGTGGCCGGTCGGCTTCACCCGCAACTCGGCGTGCCCGGCGCCAAACGGGTGCGCGGGCCGCGCTAGCGGCTTGCCACAAGCGCACGCCAGTTTTACTGCGGGCGGCAGCGGTTTTCATCGTGCTACTTCAACCAAGGAGAAACCAACATGGCCACTGGAACCGTAGAACTGCAGCGCGTTTTGCGCGCACCCCCCGAGCGCGTGTACCGCGCGTTTTTGGACGCAGACGCCATGGCCAAATGGATTGCGCCCTACGGCTTCACTTGCAAAGTGCACCACCTGGATGCCCGCGTGGGCGGCAGCTTTCGCATGTCGTTTACCAACTTTGGCACCGGCCACAGCCACGCCTTTGGCGGCGAGTACCTGGAGCTGATTCCCGGCGCACTGCTGCGCTACACCGACAAGTTTGACGACCCCAATCTGCCGGGTGAACTGCTGGTAACGGTGGCCTTGCACAAGGTGCTGTGCGGCACCGAAGTTCGCATCACGCAAACCGGCATTCCCGAGGTGATACCGGTGGAGATGTGCTACCTGGGCTGGCAGGAGTCGCTGGCGCAATTGGCGACCTTGGTGGAGCCGGAGATTGCGGGGGGGTAGGGGTGGGCGCGGGGCGTGAACGCAAGAGTTGGGTGCGTGCTCCCTGCCAATCAAGCGCTCGCCGACCAAGCCCAGCTTCATTTGCCCATAAGTCCCAAGCATAAAATGCACAGAATTCTGTCATCTACCCACAAGGAGCCGGTCATGGGTTTTTCTGCCAGCGACGTGGTGCCCTTCACGCAGGCACGCTCCAACCTTTCCGAACTGGCTGACCAGGCCAAGGCCGGTGCGGAGAAGATCATCACCAAGAATGGAGAAAGTTACGTTGCGCTGATCGACACCGATAGGCTCGACTACTACCACCGGCTGGAGCGCGAACGCATCCACCTGCTGTTGATCGACGATGCCAAGCGTGGTTTGGCCGATATCGCCGCTGGCCGTACCTTTGAGGCAGACACCGCCCTCGCCCAGCTGCAGCAGCGGCGCAAGACTGCCGCCAAGCGCACGACCAAGAAACGTGGCTGACCAGCTGTACCGGGTCGAGCTGACCGCCAGTTTCCTGGAGCGCCTGGACGCCATTGAAGCGTTTCTGGTCGAA
>JBIIZY010000052.1:0-15619 GCA_044346035.1 Rhodoferax sp.
CAACACGCGCCAGCACAGCGTGCTGCTCAAAGCCAGTTACCGCCCGCCCTACGACGTGGCCGCCATGCTCAACTTTTTTGCGGCGCGCAGCCTGCACAGCGTCGAGTGCGTTGACGTAGCGGGCTTGACCATCGCCCGCACGCTGTCGCTGCCGCACAAAGGGGCAGCGCTGCACGGCTGGGTGCACTGCCAATTTGTCCCGGGGAGCCACCGCGTGGAGCTGCAGATCGGTGCCGCGCTGGCACCTGTGCTGCCAGTGGTGTTGGCGCGCCTGCGGGAGATGCTGGACCTGGACGCCGACCCGGCGGCCATCGAGGCCAGCGTCGGACCGCACTTTCCCGGCCTGGCGGGCTTGCGGGTGCCCGGCACCGTGGACGCCTTTGAGCTGGCGGTGCGGGCCGTTCTGGGCCAGCAAGTCACGGTCGCAGCGGGGCGCACCTTGGCGCAGCGGCTGGTCACGCACTTTGGCACGCCAGTGCAAACACCCTGGCCACAGCTGAACCGCAGCTTTCCTTGCGCACAGGTGCTGGCACAGGCCCCCGGCGAGGTGCTGGGGGCACTGGGCATCGTGCGCCAGAGGCAGCGGGCCATTCATGCACTGGCCCACGCGGTGGCCTGCGGCGACCTGCTGCTTTCGCCAAGCGCCGACACCACGGCCACGCTGGCCGCCCTCCAAGCCCTGCCGGGCATCGGCCCGTGGACGGCACAGTACATCGCCATGCGGGCGCTGCGCTGGCCGGACGCCTTGGTCGCAGGTGACGTGGCCCTGCACCATGCGCTGGGCCTGCGGGCACCGCATTGCGCCACGCCAAGCTCACCAACCCAGCGCGCCCGCGAGACCGAACGCATTGCCGCCGCCTGGCGGCCCTTTCGAAGCTACGCGGTGGTGCGGGCCTGGCACGCAAGCAACTCGCCACCGCCTTCGCCACCTACTTCGCCAGCCCAACCGGCGCTAGCAACCCAGCCCGCCACACGACCAGGCGGCCCTTCTACTTCCCACAACACCCGTTGCGCACCATGCATTCGCCCCTAACGCCCACTACGTGCTGCCACACCCCATCCCCACTGGGCACGCTGACCCTGGCCGTCCAAGGCGACGCGCTGGTGGGCGTGTGGTTCGACGGCCAGAAGCACCAGCCAGACGCCCGCAGCTGGACCAAGGACCCCACGCATCCGGTGCTGCTGGCAGCCTGCAAGCAGTTGGCCCAGTACTTTGCCGGCGAGCGCACTGCGTTTGAGCTGCCGCTGGGTCTGCTGGCAGGCACCACGTTCCAGCGCAGCGTGTGGGAGGCGCTGCGCGCCATTCCCTTTGGCACCACCACCTCGTACGGCGCGCTGGCACAGCGCGTGGGCCGCCCCCAAGCCCTGCGCGCGGTGGGTGCCGCCGTGGGGCGCAACCCTTTGGGCATCGTGCTGCCTTGCCACCGGGTGCTAGGTAGCCAGGGGGCCTTGACCGGGTACGCCGGCGGCCTGGTCCGCAAGCAGGCCTTGCTGGCGCTGGAGCAGCGCTGACCGCATTCCGGCGCCCCGACGCCCTTCCAATCCGCCAAACCGACGCTACAACCGGGCAAGCCCCGCAGGTGTTAAGTCGCTGTAACCAAGGGGTTACAAACCCGGTTCGCTGTGCGATACTCCGGCAGCTAAAAATACATGGCGAGCGGCACCCCTGGTGCTACCACCTATTCCACGTTGGAGACTAGTGTGCGTTACCAAGAATCCAAGGAACAAAGTGCAGAAGTTTTGCGTCGGGTCTTGGCATTCATGGGCCAACACGATGCAGCCCTCAACCCGGTCTCGTACACCCTGTGGTACGAATACGCAACCGGTATCAACTCCGCGCTCACACACAGCGTGGACCGCGCCATCAAGCAGTCACCCCGTCTGAACGACGCCATCGTTTTGGCGCTGTACCAGGCGCATGTCGCTGACGGCGACAGCAAAACCATGAACCGCATCACCGTCGAGCTGCAGCGCATGCTCGGCGAAATGGTTGAAAGCGCCACGCGCACCGGCAACCAAGCGGGTCTGTTCGGTAACCAACTCGAAGAGCTCAACTCCGCTTTGTCGGCCAATGACGCTGCCGCCTTGCAACAACTGGTATCGCAGACCTTGGTGGGCTCCAACGCCATGCAAAGCACCGCGCAGGCGCTAGAGCAACAGGTCAAGTCCAGCCACCAAGAAATCGAGCGGCTACAAAGTGAGCTGGTGCGGGCCCGAGACGAAGTGGTCATGGACCCGCTCACCCGGGTGCTCAACCGCAAGGGTTTCGACCAGCGTTTGAAAGAAATGATGGAGTCGCCCAACGACCCCAACGCCACCCATTGCTTGGTGATGCTCGACATCGACCACTTCAAAAAGGTCAACGACACGTACGGGCATGTCATGGGCGACCGCGTCATCCAAGCGCTCGGCGAAGTGCTGCGCAGCTGCGTGGACAAGAAAAATGCAGTGGCCCGCTACGGTGGTGAGGAGTTCGCAGTGGTCATGCCCAACTGCACGCTGGACGAGAGCACCCGCCTGGCAGAAATGGTGCGCCTGAAAACCCGTGCCATGAAAATCCGCGACCGCCGCACCCAAGAAGTCGAGCTGACGGTGAGTGTGTCGGCGGGCGTGGCAGCGATCCAGCCTGGCGACGATGCGCAGACGCTAATCGCGCGGGCCGACAGCGCGCTCTACAAGTCCAAGCAAGGCGGACGCAACCGCGTCACCTGCGCGGCCTAATCGGCCCGCCTCCTAGGGTTAGTCCTAGGGCATCGGTCGGCGCTGGCCCGGCCTACCATCGGGGTATTGGGCTCTTCGCCCCGTGACACAAGATGCACCCCGAATCACCATTGCGCACCGACTTGGCAGCCGCCTTCCGCTGGGCGGCACGCCTGGGTTTTCACGAAGGCATCGCCAACCACTTCAGCGTGGCCACCAACCGCGATGGCAGCCAGTTTTTGCTCAACCCGGTGGGCGCGCACTTCTCACGCATCCGGGCCAGCGACTTGCTGTTGCTCGACACCCAGAACAGCGCCACGCTGGAGGGTGACAACGCCCCGGACCCTACCGCCTGGCACCTGCACGCCGAACTGCACAAGCGGCTGCCGCACGCCCGCTGCATCCTGCACACGCACATGAAATACGCCACCGCGCTGTGCTGCCTCCAAGACTTCGAGTTTTTGATGCTCGACCAGAACGCCTGCCGCTTTTATGGCCGCATTGCCTACGACCGCGACTATGCGGGCATGGCGCTGGATGCCTCGGAGGGCGCGCGGGTGGCAGGACTGCTGGGTGCCGACAAATCCGTGCTGTTCATGGGCAACCACGGTGTGCTGGTGGTAGCCCCCAGCGTGGCGCAGGCCCTTGACGAGTTGTGCTACCTGGAAAAAGCCGCTGAGCTGCAGGTGCTGGCCCTCTCCACCGGACGGCCCCTGGCGCTGGTGCCAGACGCCGTAGCCCGGCTGGCGTGCGCCCAATGGAACGATTACCCCACCCGTTTTTCAGAGCTGCATTTGCAGGCAGTGAAAAGCATTCTTGACCACGAAAACTCGGACTATTCGCAATGAACCACAACGTCATCATTACCTGCGCGGTTACCGGAGCGGGTGACACCGTTGGCAAGCACCCGGCCATTCCGGTCACCCCTGCGCAAATTGCGGCCGCGGCGGTGGAGGCCGCCAACGCGGGCGCCACGGTGGTGCACTGCCATGTGCGCGACCCCGAAACCGGCAAAGGCAGCCGCGACCCGGCGCTGTACCGCGAGCTGATGGAGCGCATCAAGTCATCCGGCGTGGACATCATCGTCAACCTGACCGCCGGCATGGGCGGCGACTTGGAGATTGGCGCGGACGAAAACCCTACGCAGTTTGGCCCTGGCACCGACCTGGTCGGCCCGCTGGCGCGCCTGGTACACGTCGAAGAACTGTTGCCCGACATTTGCACCCTGGACTGCGGCACGCTGAACTTTGGCGACGGCGACACGATTTATGTCTCCACCCCCAAAGCGCTGCGCACCGGCGCCAAGCGCATCACCGAACTGGGTGTGAAAGCCGAACTGGAAATTTTTGACACCGGCCACCTGTGGTTCTCCAACCAGATGATCAAAGAAGGCCTGCTGGTGGACCCACTGTTTCAGCTCTGCCTTGGCATTCCTTGGGGCGCACCGGCAGACACCACCACCATGAAAGCCATGGTCGACAACCTGCCAGGCGCTGGCAAAGACGTCACCTGGGCCGGCTTTGGCATAGGCCGCATGCAGATGCCCATGGCAGCGCAAGCCGTTCTGCTGGGCGGCAATGTGCGCGTGGGCTTGGAGGACAACCTGTGGCTCGACAAAGGCGTTTATGCCAGCAACGGCACGCTGGTCGAACGCGTGGTCAAGCTGATTGAATGCATGGGTGGCAAGCCGATGACCCCGGCCGAGGGGCGCACCACCATGAACCTGAAAAAGCGCTGAGCCCAGCGCACCACCCGCACGCACCACCGTCCGCGCACCACCCTGATACCAAAACCCCAGTCACTACTTCCCACACCATGGCACCCCCGATCAAAACCGACATCAAAACTTTTGCAGCCTTGGGCACCGGCGTCATCGGCAGCGGCTGGATTGCCCGCGCGCTGGCCAATGGCCTCGACGTCATTGCCTGGGACCCGGCTCCCAACGCCGAGGCCGCGCTGCGCGACCGCATTGCCAAATGCTGGCCCGCGCTCGAAAAAAATGGACTCAAACCGGGCGCGTCGCCAAGCCGCCTGCGCTTTGTCGCAACCGTTGAAGCATGCGTGGCCCAGGCCGACTTCATTCAAGAAAGCGCACCCGAAACCCTGCAACTCAAAATAGATCTGCACGCCAAGATCAGCGCTGCGGCGCGGCCGGACGTGATGATTGGCTCCAGCACCTCGGGCCTGCTGCCCAGCGAGTTTTATGCGCAGGCAAAAAACCCCGAGCGCTGCTTTGTGGGCCACCCGTTCAACCCGGTGTATTTGCTGCCGCTGGTGGAGGTGGTGGGCAGCGTCAAAACGTCGCCCGAAGCCATTGCAGCGGCAAAAACGTTTTACGCGTCGCTGGGCATGAAGCCGCTGCACGTGCGCAAAGAAGTGCCCGGCTTCATTGCCGACCGCCTGTTGGAGGCCCAGTGGCGCGAGGCACTGCACCTGGTCAACGACGGCATTGCCACCACGGGCGAGATTGACGATGCCATTCGCTATGGCGCAGGCATCCGCTGGTCCTTCATGGGCAGCTTTTTGATCTACACGCTGGCCGGTGGCGACGCAGGTATGCGCCACTTTATGGCCCAGTTTGGCCCGGCGCTCAAGCTGCCCTGGACGCACCTTGTCGCACCCGAACTAACCGACCAGCTCATCGACCAGATCGTGGACGGCACCAAAGCGCAGCTCGGAGCGCACAGCATTGCCGATCTGGAGCGCTACCGCGACGACTGCCTGATGGCCGTGCAAGAAGCGGTGCGCGCCACCAAGCTCAAGCACGGTATTTCTCTGGACGCCTAGCAACATGCCACCGCTTTTAACCACCTGGAGCGGCGCAATAGCCCCCGAGTGGGTGGACTACAACGGCCACCTGCGCGATGCGTATTACCTGCTGCTGTTCAGCTTTGCCAGCGACGACCTGATGGACCGCATTGGTCTGGACGAGGCCGGGCGCAAGGCCACAGGCCACACGTTTTACTCGCTGGAAACGCACCTGAACTACCTGCTCGAAGTCAAGCAAGGCGCTGCCGTCGAGGTGCGCACGCAGATCCTGGGCATGGACGCCAAGCGCGTGGACGTGTACCACACGCTGCACCTGCAAGGCAGCGACACCTTGCTGGCGGCCAACCAGCAGATGCTGATCAACATCGACAGCAGCGGCCCCAAGTCGGTGCCCTTTGCGCCGGGTGTGCGCGACCAACTGCAGGCCATCGCCACGGCGCAGGCCCACCTGCCGCGCCCGGCCTATGCAGGCCGCACCATCGCCCTGCCAGCGGCCAAAGCTGCGCTTGCAAGCGCCTAGAGCCCGCACCATGGACCATGCACCTGCACCCACACAGCGCGTGAGCACACCGCTGGAAGGCACGCCCGCAAAAGCCTGGGACGCCAACGCCCCCATTGCTGCGCCCCTGTGTTTGCACACACCCACCGTGCGCCCCGAGTGGGTGGACTACAACGGCCACATGAGCGAGTCGTGCTACTTGCTGGTGTTTGGCGACAGCTCGGATGCGTTTTTTCGGTACATCGGTATTGACGAGACCTACCGCGATGTGGGTGGCCACTCGCTCTACACGGTAGAGACGCACATCCACAACCTGCGCGAGGCCTCTGAAGGCGAGCCGCTGCGCCTGACCCTGCAACTGCTGGACGCTGACGACAAGCGCCTGCACATCTTCCACGCGATGTACCACGGCAGCACCGGCGAACTGCTGGCCACCGGCGAGCAAATGCTGGTGCATGTGCACATGGCGCAAGGCCGCTCAGCCCCGATGCCTGCCGATTTGCAGGCGCGCGTGCACGCCATTTTGAAGGCGCATGCCGCAGTGCCCAAACCACCCCAGGCCGGTGCCGCTATTGGCATCCGCCGCAAACCCTGAGCCACACCATGCATTTCGAACTCAGCCACGAACACACCCTGCTGGTCGACACGGTGCGCGCCTTTATTGAGGCCGAGCTGTACCCGCACGAAGACCTGGTGGAGCGCAGCGACGCCATACCGCCTGAGCTCGCCGCAGACATTCAGGCCAAGGCCATCGCGCTGGGCCTGTACGCGGCCAACATGCCCGAAGCATTGGGGGGCGGCGGGCTGGACAACTTTGGCGTGACGCTGTTGGAGCGCGAGTTGGGGCGCGCGTCGTACGGATTGCAAATGCTGATTGCGCGGCCCAGCAACATATTGCGCGGCTGCACGGGCGACCAGATCGAGGAGTATTTGCTGCCCACCATTCGCGGTGAGCGCCACGACTGCCTGGCCATGACCGAGCCCAATGCGGGCTCGGATGTGCGCAGCATGCAGACCCGTGCGGTACGCCAGGGCGATGACTACGTCATCAACGGCACCAAGCACTTCATCAGCCATGCCGACATGGCCGATTTTGTGATTCTGTTTGCGGCCACCGATGTGGAGCAAACCAAGAGCGGCCCCAAGAAAAAGATCACCGGCTTTTTGGTCGACCTCGACAGCCCCGGCCTGACGGTGCGCCGTGGTCCGGCCTGCGTGTCGCACCGCGGCTACCACCAGTGCGAGCTGTTTTTTGACGACTGCAAAGTGCCGGTGCGCAAACGCCTGGGCGAAGAAGGCAAGGGTTTCGAGCTGATGGGCGAGTGGCTGGGTGCCACCCGCCTGACCGTGGCTGCCACCAGCGTGGGGCGCGGGCGGCGCGTGCTCGACATGGCGACCCAATGGGCCGCCACGCGCCAGCAGTTTGGCCAGCCCATCGGGCGCTTTCAGGGCACTGGCTTCAAGCTCGCCGACATGGCCACCAGCCTGGAGGCCGCCGACTTGCTCACCCTGCAAGCCGCCTGGAAATGCGACCAAGGCCGTATGACCGACTCCGACGCGGCCATGGCCAAACTGTTTGCCACGGAGGCGCTGGCGCGCATCACCGACGAGGCCTTGCAGATTTATGGCGGCATGGGCTTGATGAACTCGCTGCCGCTGGAGCGCTTTTGGCGCGACGCGCGGGTGGAGCGCATCTGGGACGGCACCAGCGAGATCCAGCGCCACATCATTTCGCGCGCTATGCTGCGCGCGCACGGCGCGTGACGCAGGCCGCACCCACGCACACGCTGCCGCTGATGGCTGAGGGCACCAGTGTCCCAAGTTCAGCAAGCGCCTTGCAGCGCCTGCTGTCGCCCCGCCACATCGCGGTGCTGGGCGGTCGTGCAGCCCTTGAGGTGGTTCGCCAGTGCCGCCGACTGGGCTATGCGGGCGACATCTGGCCGGTGCACCCCAGCCGCACCGACATGGAAGGTTGGCCCTGTTTTGCAAGCGTGGCAGACCTGCCCGGCGCGCCCGATGCAGCCTTCGTGGCGGTGCCCAATGTGGCAACCGTGGATGTGGTCCGCCAACTCGCGGCACGCGGCGCAGGCGGCGCAATTTGCTACGCCTCGGGCTTTGCCGAGGTGGGCGCAGGCGGCATGGCATTGCAGGCCGAACTGGTACGTGCTGCGGGCGCCATGGCGCTGCTGGGCCCCAACTGCTACGGCCTGCTCAACTACCTCGACGGCGTGGCGCTGTGGCCCGACCAGCACGGCGGCACACGGGTGGACCGCGGCGTGGCCATCGTGACCCAGAGCGGCAACATCGGCCTGAACCTCACCATGCAGCGCCGCCACCTGCCGCTGGCCTATCTGATTACCGTGGGCAACCAGGCGGGCAAGCGCATCGACGCCATCGTGGACGCGCTGCTTGACGACCCGCGCGTGACCACCATTGGTCTGCACATTGAAGGGCTGGACGATGTCGCCGCCTTCTCGCGCGTGGCCCTGCGCGCACTGGAGCGCGGCGTGCCGCTGGTGGCACTCAAGGCCGGCAGCTCCGAGCTGGGCGCGCGCACCACCATGAGCCACACCAGTTCGCTGGCCGGGCCGGACGTGCTGTACCAGGCGCTTTTCAAGCGCTTTGGCATTGCCCGCGTGTTCGATGTAGGGCAGCTGCTGGAGACCTGCAAGTTTTTGCATGTGCATGGCGGCCTGGCGGGCAGGCGCATCGTGTCGGCCAGCTGCTCGGGCGGCGAGGCCTCGCTGGTGGCCGACCTGGCGCAGGCACAGGGTCTGGACATGCCGGCACTGCCCGAAGCCGCGCGGCTGCGGCTGCAAAACGTGCTGGGCGAGAAGGTCAACGTGGCCAATCCGCTGGACTACCACACCTACATCTGGGGCGATGCTGCAGCATCCACCGAAGCCTTCAGCGGCCTCATGGACTGCGGGTTCGACGCCCATGTGCTGGTGCTGGATTTCCCGCGTGCCGACCGCTGCGACGGCAGCAGTTGGCACACCACGCTGGACGCCTTCATTGCCGCCAAGCAGGCGGCAGCCGAAGGCACCGTCGCCTGTGTGGTGTCGACCATGCCAGAAGGCATGCCGGACCCGGTTGCCGCCGTGCTCATGGCACACGGACTCGCACCCATGCAAGGTACTTGGGACTGCCTGGGCGCCATTGGCCATGCCGCCGCCTTCGGGCATGCGCGACGCACCGTGGGCTCCAACGCCGCATTGCGCGGTCTCGCGGACCCACCAACGCCAGAGTTGGGGCCTGCACCCCAGACCGCCGCCAGCACCGCCCTTGCGCCTGCTGCGCTACTGCTCAACGAATCGCGCAGCAAGGCGCTGCTGGCGCAGTGGGGCGTGCCCGTGCCGCGCGGCGCTGTGTGCAGCGCGGCGCACGCACCGGCCATGGCGCAGCGCATCGGCCTGCCGGTGGTGGTCAAAGCCGTATCCGACACGCTGGCCCACAAGACCGAAGTCGGTGGCGTCCAGCTGAACCTGCGCAGCACCGCGGCGGTGGCCGAGGCGGTGGCGACCATGGCCCACTTGTCAGACCAGTTTTTGGTGGAGTCCATGGAGCGAGGTGCGGTGGCCGAGCTCATTGTTGGTATCCAGCGCGATGCGCAGTTTGGGCTGGCCCTCACCATCGGCGCAGGCGGCGTTTGGGTCGAACTTCTACAAGACAGTGCCACACTGCTCTTTCCGGTGCGCCGCAGCGACGTACATGGCCTGCTCCAGTCGCTAAAAATGCGTCCGCTGTTAGAAGGCTTTCGCGGCCAGCCCGGAGGCGATGTGGAGGCATTGGTGGATGCGGTAATGGCGATTGCAGCGTTCGGCGAAGCGCACGCCGACACCTTGCAAGAACTCGATGTCAACCCCCTGCTGGTTTTCGCCAAAGGCCACGGCGTGCGGGCCGTCGACGCACTCATTCGCACCACAGACAGGAGCACCACTTGAATACGGGCGTCTCACTCACGCGCACCGGCGGCGTCTTTACCATCACGCTGGACCGGCCCAAAGCCAATGCCATCAATGTGGCGACCAGCAAGGCCCTCTACGCGGCCTTCGCCACCTTGCAGGAAGATCCTGCGCTGCGGGTCGGCATCATCACCGGTACCGGTCGATTCTTTTCGGCCGGCTGGGATTTGCAGTCGGCCGTCGAAGGCGAAGCCATTGACGCCAACCACGGCCCGGGTGGGTTTGCCGGGCTAACGGAGTTTTTTGGTTTGCAAAAGCCAGTGATTGCTGCGGTCAATGGTCTGGCCATAGGTGGCGGCTTCGAACTTGCGCTGTCGGCTGACCTGCTGGTGGCGTCTGAGGATGCGCAATTCGCACTACCCGAAGTCAGGCTGGGTATGGTCGCCGACTCAGGCGGTCTGTTGCGCCTGCCACGGCGCCTGCCCAGGGCGCTGGCCACGGAGATGCTGCTCACTGGTCGGCGCATGGACGCCGCCGAAGCGGCCAACTGGGGGCTGGTCAATGCCGTCTGCGCGCCCGACCTACTGATGACAACAGCACAGGCGCTCGCACAAAGCATTGTGGAGGCCGCGCCTTTGGCGGTGCAGGCGGTTAAAGAGGTGCTACAAGCTACCGAGCACCAATCGCTGGTTGACGCATACCGCACCCTGCGCACCGGGTCACTGCCCTGCTACCGAGCGATGCTGCGATCCGCTGACGCCCAAGAGGGGCCGCGCGCATTTGCTGAAAAGCGAGCACCGCAATGGCGCGGCGTGTAGGCCATCCGGTCGTCGGACCGTTGCTTGGCGCCAGATGCAGGTGCAGCAAAGGTTCTGTGCACCCAAAAACAATTGGTGTGTGCACATTGAAACTGCACCTATAAATTTCGGCGGTCGGTTGGATTGACATCCACCGACATCACCCTTGATGTGGCGAAGGCCACTTTGAACCCACTGCCTTGGCAGTGGGTTTTTTTATGGGCTAGGAAGTTTGTGCGAGTTGGTGAAGAGACGTTGCACGGCTGCGTCTACGTTGACGGAACGCATCTCGCGGCGCAACCGAATCCAGGTCATGGCGGTGGTGCACTTGTGCCGGTAGAACACGGTTTGGATCTCTTGGTAATCCCAGCCGGTTTGGGCAATCAGTTCTTGCCATCCAATCGGCTCATCTAGGTGCAGGTCAATCCAAGCGCACAGGCGCTCCAGTTGCTCTAGCTGGGCCTTGTGCTTGCGCACAGACGCTATACCGGGACCGACACTTTTCAGCTTTTCATCCAACATGCTGCCTCCAATGACGATGCCATGCGCATCGCAAATGAGGCGCATGCTAGGAAGCACTGGACGCTCGGAACGTCCACAAACATTGATCTCGAACAATTCAAAACCACCACGCCACGCTTTGAGAAAACACTCCGCCGGTTTTCATTCCACGGAGATTCACAAACATGGCACTTGGCTCCAACCCGGCACACCCACTGCAAGTTATCTTGGGCAGCCCGACTATCAAGGCCTACGTGGCTTGCCCAAAGGAGTATGAGGTGATCGGCATCGTGCGTTGCGCTCTGGAATACGGCCTTTTGGCAACCAACGAGGCCGGCCACTACCTCCGTGTCAACGGGTCCCAGGTGGAGACCCTCAGCCAGCGCGCTGTGGAAAAGGCGATTGAAGTCGCCCGGCTGCACGGCAGAGGGTGCTCCTATGCAAGTGAACGCCCCACCGAAGAGAAAAAACCCCCGACCGTCATCCTGCGCAAGCGCCGTCACGCAGTGCCGGCCTAACGAGCGCAGCGTGCGCAAGCCAGTCGGGGGGGCCGACGCCCCGCCGACCTAGGCCTTGCGCATGCGGCGCCAGAGAGGCGGCAGCACCAGCAGCAGCACCGACACAGCCATCAACGAGCCGGACAGCGGCCTGACAAAGAAGGTGGACCAGTCGCCCATACTGATAGTTAGCGCCTGGCGCATGGACTGCTCTGCCATGGGCGACAAAATCAGTCCGACGATCAGAGGCGCTGCAGGGAAGTCAAACCGGCGCATTACAAAACCAATCAGGCCAAAAAAGTACAGCAAGCCCACATTGAACACAGAGTTGCCCGCGCCGTAGACCCCCGCAGTAGAGATGATGATGATGCCCGCATACAGCCAAGGCGGCGGGATCTTCAAGAGCTTGACCCACAGGCCCACCAGTGGCAGGTTGAGCACCAACAAAATCACGTTGCCGATGTACAGGCTGGCGATCAGGGTCCAGACCAAACCGCCCTGTTGGAGAAACAAGGTCGGGCCGGTTTGAATGCCATACCCTTCAAACGCTGAGAGCATGATGGCCGCAGTTGCAGACGTTGGAATACCCAACGTCAACAGAG
This sequence comes from Rhodoferax sp., assembly GCA_044346035.1. Taxonomy (GTDB): domain Bacteria; phylum Pseudomonadota; class Gammaproteobacteria; order Burkholderiales; family Burkholderiaceae_C; genus Allorhodoferax. Next base: position 12,271 of record JBIIZY010000052.1, read on the forward strand.
GCATCAGTACGCCAGCTGCTGCGGCATTGTTGGCAGCCTCGGGGCCTGCCACGCCTTCGATTGCGCCCTTGCCAAACTCCTCGGGATGTTTGCTGAGTTTCTTCTCGGTGTAGTACGACAAGAGCGTAGGCAGTTCAGCGCCACCAGCAGGCATGGCACCAATCGGGAAACCATACATCGCGCCGCGCAACCAGGCCTTCCACGATCGCGCCCAGTCTTTTTTGCTGAGCCACAAACTGCCTGACACCTTCATCACTTCGCCCGCTTTGGACTCTTTGCCATGCCACGCAAGGTACAAGGCTTCGCCAATGGCAAACAAGCCCACTGCGGCTACCGTCACCTCAATACCGTCTAGCAGTTCGGCTTGTCCAAAGGTGAAACGGGGTTGTCCGGTCTGCAGATCGATACCGATCAGGCCAAACAGCAAGCCCACCGCGAGGCTGACCAAGCCACGCAGCACCGAATTGCCCAGCACCGCAGATACGGCAACCAGCGACAACACCATCAAACTGAAGTACTCGGCTGGGCCAAAAGCGAGCGCCGCCTCGACCACCCAAGGAGCAAAAAACGTCAGTGCAATCGTTCCTATGGTTCCCGCGACAAAGCTGCCGATGGCGGCGGTGGCCAAGGCAGGCCCAGCGCGACCCCGACGGGCCATCTTGTTGCCCTCCAGCGCGGTCACAACCGCTGCGGACTCGCCAGGGGTGTTGAGCAGAATCGATGTCGTGGAGCCACCGTAGGCGGCACCGTAATAGATGCCAGCAAACATCACGAACATGCCGGTGGCGGGTACGTGGTAGGTCAGCGGCAAGAGCAAGGCGATGGTCAGCGCCGGGCCAATACCGGGCAAAACACCCACCAGTGTGCCAACAAAGCAGCCGATGAAGCCGTACATCAGCGTCATGGGCTGCAAGGCGCTGGCAAAGCCGCCCATCAGAGAATCGAAGGCGTTCATTGAAATACTTCTCTTGGTTTCAAAACGCCCATGCCACCGCCGGACCCAGGCCGACACCCAGCACTTGGGCAAACAGTGTCCAAAACACCAGGGAAATGGCGCCACACATGGCGGCTGAACGGACACCGAAAGGGGCATCAAACGCCTTGGCTACACCCATGCCGCACAGGGTTGCAGGGATCACAAAACCCAACGGCACCACCAACACCATGAAGGCGGCACCGCCCAGCAGCAACGTGAGCATGCGCTGGTTGGCGCCTGCCAGTGGTTGACCGTCGTCGCCGTCGATTGCATCGGTTTGGCGCCCACGCCACGCGCTGATGCCGTACAGAATTCCCAACAAAATCAGCAGCCCTGCCACCACCCCGGGAGTGAGGACAGGGCCCACTGGCATCTGGATGGGAGACTCGGGGATGACAGTGACCTGCCAAGCCGCCAGCACCCCCAGAGCCAAGATGCAGTACGCAACGCGCAGAGGCGTCATGCCAGACCCAAGTCCTTCAACACCGCCTCGGTCTCACTGATGTTGTTGCTGATTTCGCGCTGGAAAGGCAGATCTGCCAAGAAAACGCCGGTCCACTTGCGGGTGGCCAGCTCTTGCTGCCACGGCGCCGATTGCGTGACCTTGGTCATCAACTCGACCAGCTTGTCGCGCTGTGCGTTGCTGATGCCAGGTGCCCCAAACACGCCGCGCCAGTTGGAGGCGGCTACATTGAGGCCGAGCTCGCGCAGGGTGGGTACGTTGACGCCGGGGATACGCGAGTTGCCCGAGACGGCCAGTGGAATCATGCGACCCGCCTTGATCTGCTCCTCGAACTCCGAGTAACCCGACACACCGGCAGCCACCTGGTTGCCCAAAATAGCAGCGTTGGCCGGGCCACCGCCAGCAAAGGCGACGTAGGCAGCTTCCTTGGGATTGCGGCCCAAAGCCTTGATGATCAGCCCCAACACGATGTGGTCGGTACCACCGGCGCTACCACCTGCCACTGACACGGCTTTGGGGTTGGCTTTGATGGCGGCAGTAAGGTCAGCCCACGTCTTGATCTTGCCCGCTGACGGCACCACGATGACGCTGGACTCTTCGGTCAATCGCGCGATCGGTGTGACATTGCGCATGGTGACTGGGCTCTTGTTGGTCAGGGCCGCGCCCACCATCACCGAGCCGCCCACCATCAGGCTGTTGCCCTGGCCCTTGCGCTGGTTTACAAAACGGGGCAAGCCCACCATGCCGCCGGCACCGCCGACATTTTCGAACTGAAAGTTGCCCACCAAGCCCGCAGCCTTGGCGGTGCGCTCAATGGCGCGGGCGGTGCCGTCCCAGCCACCACCTGGATCGGCGGGCACGAACATGTTGACCGTGTCAAACATCGGTTGGCCTTGGGCCCACGCCGGCAAGGCTACGCTGGCGCCGAGGGCTGCGCCCATGGTCATGAATTCACGCTTGTTAACTTGCATTGATGTCTCCTGGGTGAAAATGTTCATCACACTACTTGGCAACGCGCCAAGGCCCGGCAAGTTTCCACGAATCGGCGGCGCCAATCTGTCAATCGGCTTTCAAATGCAGTCCGTGATAACCCTTAAACAACGCGTTTTGCTGGTGGAAGACACCCCCGAGTTGTCGCTCTGGCTGGGCACCGCGTTGCGCCAGCTGGGCCTCACCGTGGACTTCGCCCCTGACGGCGAGGACGCGCACCAACGCTTGTGCCCCGGCCACGGCTACGACCTGGTCTTGCTGGACCTCAACCTGCCGCGCAGAGACGGTCTGTCGGTCCTGGAGGCGCTGCGCCAGCGGTCGGACCCCGTGCCGGTACTGATTTTGACCGCCCGCGCGAGTGTGGCCGACCGGGTACTCGGACTCAACGGCGGCGCGGACGACTACCTGCCCAAGCCCTTTGACCTCAGCGAGTTCGAAGCCCGGGTGGGCGCACTGTTGCGCCGGCCGCGCCACATGCAATGGTCCGAACGGGGCGTTGGACCGCTGCTGTGGGAGGCGGCAAGCCACAGTTTTCGGCTGCACGGACAGGTGCTGTCGCTCAGTCCGCGCGAAGCCGCGGTGTTGCAAGCGTTGGTGGAGTCGGCGCACCGGGTCGTTAGCAAGGAGCGATTGCACGCTAGCGTGTTCGGCGAAGGCACGGCGGAGTTGGATGCGGTGGAGGTGCTGATCTACCGCTTGCGCAAGAAGGTGGAGATTGGCCCGCCCCCGGGCGGCGCAGACAGCGGCAAGCGCTTGCGCATCAACACCTTGCGTGGCCTGGGCTACATGCTGACCGACCAAGGCAAGGCCTAAGCTTGGATGGCCCTTGCAATTGCCAAGCCAAAGCCCTCTGCAAAATGACCGACTTTTGAGGCCCGTGCCCCCACTGCGCTTATGAACTCCCTGCGCCAACGCTTGCT
>JBIIZY010000053.1:0-15453 GCA_044346035.1 Rhodoferax sp.
TTGGCCGCGTGGTGGTCATCGACGCCAATTTGCGTCCCTCCGTCATGCCCGACCTGGCGCGCTACCGCGCCCATGTACTGGAGGCGCTGCAGTACGCCGATGTCATCAAGGTCAGCGACGAGGACCTAGCGCACCTGGCGCTGCCCGGCGGCACGCCGCTGGCGCAGGCGCAGCGGCTGCTGCAATCGAGCAACGCGGCCTGCGTTGCGCTGACGCGGGGCGGCGACGGTGCCAGCTTGCTGACCCGCCACGGCGCGGTGTTCCATGCCCGCGAGACCAGCCGCCTGCAAATTGTCGACACCGTGGGCGCGGGCGACTGCTTTCTGGCCGGCCTGGTGGCGGCCATACTGGAAGCGGGGTTGGACGCGCGCTGGGGCAGAACCGCGGTCGCCACCGAGCAGGCCGAAAGCGTGCTGGCCAACGCGGTGGCCAGCGCCAGCATCTGCGTGCAACGCCGCGGCTGCGCGCCGCCGCTGCGCGACGAGGTGCGCGCCCAGGTGGCCGCTGGCAGCGTGCAGTTTGCCGTGGACGTCAACCCCGCATGAACATGGCCGGCCCGGCTCCAAACCCAGTCCCTGCCGTGCCGCCAGAGGCGCTGGCGCGCGCGCAGCGCCTGCTGGCGCGCGGCACCCGCTGCATCCTGGGCATCGCGGCACCGCCGGGTGCTGGCAAATCCACCCTGGCCGAAGCGCTGGCCCAGGCCTTGGGCGCGCAGGCGCAGGTGGTGCCCATGGACGGTTTCCACCTCGCCAACAGCGAGCTGCATCGCCTGGGCCGCGCCCAGCGCAAAGGCGCAGCCGACACCTTCGACGCCACCGGCTACTGCCACCTGCTGCGCCGCTTGCGCAACCCAAGCCCAGGCGAAACCGTGTACGCGCCCAGCTACGTGCGCGGCATGGAAGAAGCAGTAGCAGGTTCCATCGCCGTGCCCGACTCCACCCAACTGGTCATTACCGAAGGCAACTACCTGCTGCTAGACGAAGGCGACTGGGCCAAGGTGCGCGGCCTGCTCGATGAGGCCTGGTACCTGGAGGTGGACGATGCACTGCGCAACCAACGCCTGCTAGCGCGCCACGTGCAGTTCGGCCGCAGCCGCGAAGACGCGCTGGCCTGGATTGCCAGTACGGATACGCCCAATGCGCGCCGGATTGCGGCGTCGCGGGAGCGGGCAGATTGGGTGGTGGGGGAGTAGGGCACGGGCAGTCCGCACATGAAAGTCAAAACGCTAAAAGTGATACCCACCCACCAACTCCCCGACCGCACATGCCACCTTTCACCCAAACGGGGGATACCCACCGCCCAAGGCGCTGTTTACAGTCCCTTCACTGCTGTCACAGTGCAAGGCCCCCACAGGCAAACCATCCAAGTGGTTTGCTTTCAACGAATCCAACGACGTCCCTTCGGGGACTTTTTCAAAGCCACCGCAAGGTGGCTTTTTTTTTGTCTTGGGGTTACAGCAACGCCAGTACGCGTTCGGGGGCAATGTCCTTGAGGCAGCGCGTGTGGCCCAACGGGCAGCTCCGGGCGAAGCACGGGGCGCAGTCCAAGGCCGGTGTGTACGCCGGGTCGTCGCGCAGCCAAATCACGGTAGCCTGCGCGTTCAATGGCGGTGTGTGCAGGGGACTGGACGATCCAAACAGGGCCACTTGGCGGACACCGAATGCAGCGGCCACGTGCATCAGGCCCGAGTCGTTGCTGACCACCGCTTTGGCCTGCGCCACCAAGGCCAGCGCCTCGTCGAGTGCGGTACGCCCCGAGAGGTCGGTGCACTGGCCGTCGCGACTGGCGTTGGCGGCGCTGGCAATCTCGGCGCACAGCGCGCGTTCTTTGGCAGAACCCAGCAATACCACCGGCAGCGGCAGTTGCCGCGCCAGCGCGGCAAAGTGCGCCGCTGGCCACCGCTTGGCTGGGCCGTATTCGGCACCGGGCGACAACACCACATACCCCTGCGGCTGCAACCCCAACGGAGCCAACACCGCAGCGCAGCGCTCGGCGGCGAGGCTGAGCTGTGGCACTGCGGCGGTGGGCAGCGGTGCTGCGTTTGGGGGCTGCGTCCCTGCATGCGCAGAACGCTGCATTGCATCTGTGGGCTGCTGCAATGCATGTGTGGACGCATGCAATGCATCGGCTGGCTGCAACGCAGCGGCCAAGGCCGTGTAAAACGCGACCATGGGCGGACGGTGGCCCGAAGGCGGGTTGGGCACGCGGTGCGTGAGCACCCCAAAGCGCGCCTCGCCCATATAGCCAACGCGGTTCGGAATGCCGGCCCACCAAGGCAAGAGCGCACTTTTAAATGAATTGGGGCAGACATAGGCCACATCAAACTGGCCCCGCAGCTGCCGCGCCAGCGCGCGCCGCGCCGTCCATTGCAAGCCGCCATGGGCAAAAGGCAACTCCAACACTTGCGCCACCTGCGGCATAGCCCGGTACACCGGCGCCACCCAAGGCAACGCCCCCACCGTGACACGCTCCCCCCGCGCCGCCAGACACCGCAGCAGCGGCTCGGTCATGACCGCATCGCCAATCCACTGCGGCGCAATCACCAGGGAATTGATCATCTCAGCGCACTACACGCAGTGAGAAGCGTAGGGGCAACAAGCCCGCGCCGGGCCGCCCCAAGCGGGCTTAGCCCCCTCGGGGGGCAGCGAACCACGCGCAGCGGGGAGCGTGGGGGCACCACAACCCACCGCAGGGCCGCCCCAAGGTGGGTTCGCCCCCTCGGGGGGCAGCGAACCACGCGCAGCGGGGAGCGTGGAGGCACCACAACCCACCGCAGGGCCGCCCCAAGGTGGGTTAGCCCCCTCGGGGGGCAGCGCACTACACGCAGTGAGAAGCGTGTGGGCAACAAGCCCGCGCCGGGCCGCCCCAAGCGGGCTTAGCCCCCTCGGGGGGCAGCGAACCACGCGCAGCGGGGAGCGTGGGGGCACCACCTTAATGGTGCGCGTCGAAGTGCTCGCCCGCCTTGAGCTTGTAGACCGTGCCGCAGTACGCGCACTTGGCCTCACCGTTGCGGCCTACGTCGAGGTAGACCTTGGGGTGGGTGTTCCAGGTTTCCATCTGGGCCAGGGGACTGGGGCAAAACACGCCGCCTTGGTGGTTGAGATCGGCGGCGCTTACTTCAATAAGGGCGGGTGTTTTGGACATGGGCGGCTCCTTGCGGGTGTGGGCTCAGACCTTGGCCAGCCAGTGGGCGTACTTGGGGTTGCGGCCGTGGACGATGTCGAAGAAGGCGGTTTGGATCTTCTCGGTGATGGGGCCGCGGCTGCCCACGTAGCTGCCCTTGCCGATTTCGATGCGGTCAAGCTCGCGGATGGGCGTAACCTCGGCGGCGGTGCCAGTGAAGAAGGCTTCGTCGGCGATGTACACCTCGTCGCGGGTGATGCGCTTTTGCACCAGCTCCAGCCCGAGGTCTTGGCAGATGTGCATCACGGTGTTGCGGGTGATGCCGTTCAAGGCACCAGCCGACAAGTCGGGCGTGTAGACCACACCGTTTTTCACCACAAACAGGTTTTCGCCCGCGCCTTCGGACACAAAGCCGTTGGCGTCGAGCAGCATGGCTTCGTCGTAGCCGTCGTCGGTGGCTTCCATGTTGGCAAGGATGGAGTTGGTGTAGTTGGACACCGCCTTGGCCTGGGTCATGGTGATGTTGACGTGGTGGCGGGTGTAGCTCGAAATCTTGACGCGGATGCCGCGCTTCATGCCCTCTTCGCCCAGGTACGCGCCCCAGGGCCAGGCGGCGACCATCAGGTGGATGGTGTTGCCCTTGGGGCTGACGCCCAGTTTGCGGTCGCCAATCCAGGTGAGCGGGCGGATGTAGCCCGACTCCAGCTGGTTCTCGCGAATGACCGCTTTTTGCGCCTCGCAGACCTGCTCTTGGGTGAAGGGGATTTTCATGCGCAAAATCTTGGCGCTGTTGAACAGCCGCTCGGTGTGCTCTTCAAGGCGAAAGATGGCGGTGCCGCCCTCGCCTTTGTAGGCGCGCACGCCTTCAAAAGCGCCGCAGCCGTAGTGCAGGGTGTGGGTGAGTACGTGGATTTTGGCGTCGCGCCAATCGACCATCTGGCCATCCATCCAGATTTTTCCGTCGCGGTCAGACATGGAAGGGGGAATTGCGGTCATGGGCGGGTGTCCTCGGTTTTGGTGGGGTGGCATCGGGCCGACGGGCGATTTTAAGGGGCACCTGCGGCGGGGCTAATGGCCGCCCACGCACGCGCATGGCATCACCTACAACCAGGCCAAATGGCATTGGCTACGGCTCGGGCGGGCGCTGCAACTCCCAGTGGGTGAGCTTGCCGCCGACAAAGGTGCAGGTCACCGAGGAGCCCGATACATCGGTCCAGCGAAACACTTCGGGCTGCGTGTCTTTGGGGCTTTGTAGCGCGCCCAAGGCCCGTGTGAGCGCGACCACATGCATGAGCGTTACGCCGCGCCGCAACTTGGCATGGAGCATGACGGCGCTGCCAACAAAACCCACCGGCCGGTCGGCTGCGCGCTTGAGAATTTGCAGCAAGCGGGTGAAGTGCAGCAGCATCCACATGACCAAGGCGCCCACCGCCAGCGCCACCCCGGGCCAGCCGTAGGCGCGGTAGGCCAGCACCACGCCGGCCACGCACGCCAGGGGAATGGCAACAGAAGAAAATGAGGTGGGCGTTCGCATGCCCGCGATTTTGTCAGCTTGTCGCGCTGGCCCAGCGTACCGTTACCGCCAGGCCGCCGAGTTGTGCGCCCTCATGATCCGCCTGGATGCCCATCGCCTCTGTCGCCTTCTGTGTCTTTGCGGGGTTGGTCGCTGTGCGAAACCTCTAGGCCATCGGCCACATAGCCGGGCCCCTTCATCAGCATGACCACCACGCAGCCAATGGCCACAGTGAGTACCGCAGTCCAGTGGAAGATGACCACGCCAGCCACGATGTACTCCGCCATTTGCAGCCAGCGGGCCTGCGCCGGGTTGTCGCTTTGCCAAAACAGGTGCAGCGCCGCCAAGACCAGCACCGGCAGTGCGGTGCCCACCAGAAATATCAGCGGCAGCTTGCGCCACAGCGACCACTCCAGACCCGAGGCGCTGCGGATCGAATTGGGGAGTTTGTTAAGCCAAGCCATGCGTGACCGTAGCCCGCGCTACAGCAGCGAGCGCACCACGTCCATGGCCTCTTCCACGCGGTCTACGGCGTGGATGGTCAGGCCTTCGATGGCTTTCTTAGGCGCATTCGCCTTGGGCACTACCGCCACGCTGAAACCGAGTTTGGCCGCCTCTTTCAGGCGCTCCTGGCCGCGCGGTGCCGGGCGCACTTCGCCGGCCAGCCCCACCTCGCCAAAGGCGATGAACCCCTTGGGCAAGGCCTTGCCCCGCAGTGACGAGGTGATGGCCAACATGACCGCCAGATCAGCCGCCGGCTCGGAGATACGCACGCCGCCCACCGCGTTGACAAACACATCTTGGTCCATGCAGGCCACGCCCGCATGGCGGTGCAGCACCGCGAGCAGCATGGCCAGGCGGTCTTTGTCCAGCCCGACCGACAGGCGCCGCGGCGAGGGGCCACCGCTGTCCACCAGCGCCTGTATTTCAACCAGCATCGGGCGCGTGCCCTCCAGCGTGACCATGACGCAGCTTCCGGGCACCGGCTCGGCATGCTGGCTCAAGAAGATGGCGCTGGGGTTGGAGACGCCTTTGAGACCCTTCTCGGTCATGGCGAACACGCCAATTTCGTTGACCGCACCAAACCGGTTTTTGATGGCGCGCACCAGGCGGAACTGGCTGTGGGTGTCGCCCTCAAAGTACAGCACCGTGTCCACCATGTGCTCCAGCACGCGCGGGCCGGCCAGCGCGCCTTCTTTGGTAACGTGGCCCACCAGCACGATGGCGCATCCGCTGGACTTGGCGGCGCGCGTGAGGTGCGCAGCGCACTCACGCACCTGCGCTACCGAGCCCGGCGCGCTGGTGAGTTGCTCGGAGTACACCGTCTGGATGGAGTCAATCACCGCCACATCGGGGCGCTGCGCATCCAGGGTGGCGAGGATTTTTTCGAGCTGAATTTCGGCCAGCACCTTCACCTGCGAGCGCTCCAGCCCCAGGCGGCGCGAACGCAGCGCGACCTGCGCGCCGCTTTCTTCGCCGGTGACGTAGAGCGTGCTTTTGCCTGCACGCTGCAAGGCGTCCAGCGCCTGCAACAGCAGTGTGCTTTTGCCAATGCCGGGGTCGCCACCAATCAGCACCACGCCACCTTCGACCATGCCACCACCCAGCACCCGGTCGAGCTCTGCATGGCCAGTGGGGGTGCGATCGACGTCGGAGGCTTCGATCTCGGACAGCACCGCCACCTCCGCCGTTTTGGCCAGCGAGGCAAAGCGGTTTTTTCCGCCCGCTTCGGCGACGGCTACGGTCTCGATGAGCGTGTTCCAGGCGCCGCAGTGCGGGCACTTGCCAAGCCATTTGGGCGATGTGCCGCCGCAGGTGCTGCAGCTAAAGACCGATTTTTCTTTGGCCATGGTCAGGGTTTGGGAAGGGACGCGGCGGGTATGCGTTGTCGCGCCTTGCGCACTTTTTCCAGGTGGACGGCCACGCGCGCACTCTCGAAGTTGACCGCAGCCGAAATGCCATACCGGGGATCGGACGTGTCGCGGCACACATAGATGCCAATCGGCATCGCATCTTTGTCAGTAATCGGGACCACCCACGGTGTGTTGGCCCTGGCACCGCGCTGCACCGACACGGACAGCTCGCCACCGTGCAACTGGACATAGGTGCCCGGCGGGTAAAAGCCCACGGCTTGTGCCATGGCCGAGCCCAGCCCCACCACCTCGCCCTGCGCGCCCATGACCATGGTCTTGACCGCGCTGAGTGGCGACAGCGCACCGCGGGTGCGCCGGGCCACCACGCGGGCCACAAACACATCGGCCAGGTGCAAGATGCGCCGCGCGCCCAGGTTGTGCGCCAAGGCCTGCGGGTTTTCGGGTTGGTGGTGCCAGCGCACGATGTCAAGCCAGTCCAGGTTGTCCACGCCCAAGCCAGCCAGCACCTCGGCGCTGCGCTGTGCATGCCCATCGACAAGCTCGCGTTGCTCCGGCGTTAAGGGTGTGGCCTGGCGGGTCATGCTGTCTTGCTCGCGCGCCATGCTGATGTTCATGGTCAGGGCCGCGGCCATCAAGGACTGGCGCAGCAGGGGGTCCAGGCCCAGCTTGCTGGCGGTGAGTTCACACACCACCGCGCACAACAATGCGTGGGTGGCGCAGTAGCCCAGGCTGTCGTCGGTGAGGGCCTGGAACAGCACAAACAGGCAGTCGTCCGCATCGGCGCCCACCAGCGCTGCTGCTTTGTCCTGGATGCCCAATATGCGCTCGAGCGGGTTGAGGGTCAAACCGCCTTGGTACAGAAGCCCGCGCAACACTTCTTGCAAGTCCAGCCAACCACCCGAGAATCGCTGCACTTCCAGGTAATCGCTGTCGCGAATTTCCGATGGCATGGGCAGCTTGGCGATCTCCCCAAGCGGCACGCCGGCACGCAGCATCTCGTGGACCATGCGCACATAGGCTTTTTGCCAGGCGTGGGCGTCTGCGGGCGAAGCGCTGGCGTTGAAGCTTTGCAGCTTGTCGCGGTGCGCCGACGAGACAATGGGTTGGCCCTTGCGCAGCAGCAGCTGACCCGATTCGCTCACGATGTTCACCGGCAGCGGCTTGCCCACCTCCAGCATGGACACCGGAATCGGAACAAAGTTCACGCGACCACCACGGGCACACGCGGCGCCAGCGCACACATCAGCTCGTAGCCCACCGTACCCGCACAGCGGGCCACTTCGTCGATCGACAGCACGGTGCCATCGGCGGCGCGACCCCACAGCGTAACCTCCGCTCCCAGCGTCGCCTCAGGCACCGGGCTGAGATCGATGGTGATCATGTCCATGCTGACCCGACCGACCGTGCGGCTGCGTACACCGGCAACCAGCACCGGGGTGCCGGTGGGGCATATGCGCGGGTAGCCATCGGCGTAGCCGCAGGCCACTACACCGATGCGCATGGGCTCGGTAGCGACAAAGGTGGACCCGTAGCCGACTGCGTCGCCAGGCTGCAGCTCTTGTACCGCGATGATTTTTGCAGCCAAGGTCATGGTGGGCTGCACCCCCCAATGGTCGGCTGTGTGCTCCGGATAGTCGGGCGCGCTGCCGTAGACCACGATGCCGGGGCGCACCCAGTCCGACGCGACCAAGGTGTGTGGATGCTGCTGGGCTTCGGTGGGGTGGACGCCGTGGCGCAGCAGCGCGGCGCTGTTGCTCAAACTGCGCTCGCCGGGCAGGTCGTGCGTGGTGGCGGCAAAGACCGCCATCTGGTGCGCCACACCCGCTGGGCCGTCGGCGTCGCTGAAATGGGTCATGAGCGAAATCTCATCCACCTGGGTCAAGGCGCACAGGCGGCTCCAGGCGCTGCGGTACTGGTCGGGGCGAAAGCCCAGCCGGTTCATGCCGGAATTCATCTTCAAAAACACTCGGTGGGGCACCTGGGTCTTGTGCGCCGCGAGCATGTCAATTTGCTCCGTGCAATGCACGGTGTGCCACAGCCCCAGGCGCGAACACAGCTCCAGGTCGCGCTGCTCGAACACACCTTCTAGCAGCAAGACCGGGCCGCGCCAGCCCAGGTCACGCAGGCGCTGGGCTTCGTCCAGGTCCAGCGCAGCAAACCCGTCGGCGCCGCGCAGTCCTTCAAAAGCCCGCTCAATACCGTGGCCGTAGGCATTGGCTTTGACCACGGCCCAAACGCGGGCGTCGTTGGCGTGGCGACGAACTTGCGCGAGGTTGTGCACCAATGCGTGGGTGTGCACGGTGGCGAGAATGGGGCGGGGCATGCTTGCGATTTTGACATTGCCCGCCATGCTATAACCCGAGCACCCTTGGGGACCCACAACAACAGGCACCGCATTGGCTTGACCGGTGCAGCAGACACATCCATGAAACGTGGTTTCTTCACCATCATGTCGGCGCAGTTCTTTAGCTCGCTGGCGGATAACGCGCTTTTTGTGGCTGCGGTGCAATTGCTCAGAAGCAGCGGCTCTCCCGAATGGCAGCAGGCGGCACTGGTGCCCATGTTTGCACTCTTCTATGTGGTGTTGGCGCCGTTCGTGGGCGCGTTTGCCGACGCCTACCCCAAGGGACGTGTCATGTTTGTGAGCAACAGCATCAAGGTGGTGGGTTGTCTGATGATGCTGTTTGGCACCCACCCGCTAATGGCCTACGCGGTGGTGGGGCTGGGCGCAGCAGCGTACTCGCCGGCCAAGTACGGCATCCTCACCGAGTTATTGCCCGCGTCCCAGCTGGTAAAAGCCAATGGCTGGATTGAAGGCCTCACCATTGCGTCCATTATTTTGGGGGTGCTCATCGGTGGGCAGCTGGTGGGGCCTGTGGTGTCGCACTTTTTGCTGGGGCTCGATTTCCCCGGCATAGACACCAGCATAGACACCCCGCCAGAGGCGGCCATTGGCGTACTCATTGGCTTGTACCTGCTGGCGGCGTGGTTCAACACCCGCATTCCTGACACCGGTGTTCCCATGCGGCCACTGCCGCGCAACTTCATCATCTTGTTGCCTGACTTTTGGCAATGCAATCTGCGCTTGTGGCGCGACCGTCTGGGCCAGATATCGCTGGCCACCACCACGCTGTTTTGGGGCGTGAGCGGCAACCTGCGCTACATCGTGTTGGCCTGGGCCGCAGCGGCCTTGGGCTACAGCGTCACCCAGGCCTCGGCGCTGGTGGGCGTGGTGGCCATTGGCACCGCCGTGGGCGCAGTGGTTGCATCACTGCGCATGCGCCTAGAGCATGCGACCCGGCTGATGCCGCTGGGTATCGGCATGGGCCTGCTGGTCATCTTGCTCAACTTCATTGACAACGTCTGGGTGGCCGCGCCCTTCTTGGTGTTGTTGGGTGCTTTGGGTGGGTATCTGGTGGTGCCCATGAACGCCCTGCTGCAGCACAGGGGCCACAACCTGATGGGAGCTGGCCGCTCGATTGCGGTGCAGAACTTCAACGAGCAGGCCTGTATCTTGGGCTTGGGCGGGCTCTACGCTTTGTCAACGGGCTTGGGCCTGTCGGCCTTTGGTGCGATCACCATCTTTGGCGTGCTGGTGGCTGGCCTGATGTGGGTGATCCGGCGCTGGCACATGCACAATTGCAAGCAACACAGCGGGGAGGTGGAGCACCTGCTCACCATCGCCCGCAGCGACAACCCGCATGGCTGAAACCACCCCACCGGAGCCCCTTGCATGACCACCATTTACGACTTTGAAGCGCAGCAAATCAACGGACAGAACGTGCCGCTCAGCCAGTACAAGGGCCGCGCCATGTTGATCGTCAACACGGCCAGCGCGTGTGGCTTTACGCCACAGTTCGCCGGACTGGAGGCGCTGCACAAAAGCTACGCCGGTAAAGGCTTGGTGGTGCTGGGCTTCCCCTGCAACCAGTTTGGCGCACAGGACAAGGGCAGCAACGCCGAGATCGCTGAGTTTTGCCAGTTGAACTACGGGGTGAGCTTTCCGATGATGGCCAAGATTGATGTCAACGGCAGCACCGCACATCCTTTGTACCAGTGGCTCACCAAGCAAGCGCCAGGGCTCTTGGGCACTACCGGAATCAAGTGGAATTTCACCAAGTTTTTGGTCGGCAAAGACGGTACGGTGCTCAAGCGCTACGCGCCCAACGATACGCCGGAGAGTTTGGCCAAAGACATCGAAGCCGCCCTGGCCTGAGGGGCCAGCGCGGTCAGGGCTTTACGACCTGGTCAATGGTGATTTGCAGGCCTTGCGTGCCCACCGGCACGGGCGCTGTTTGACCCAAGAGGTCGCCGGGCTGCGCAAAGGCATTGCCGCTTTTGCTGATGCGTGCGCTCACCACCACACTGTCGGCACCCGATAGCGCGTTGGTCGGCGACATGGCCATGCTGTCGTCGAGCGTAAATTCAAACGGCAAGTCTTTGACCTGCTTGCGCAAAACCGCCAAGGGCAAGCCCGTGCCGGTCGCAGGTCGGGCAAACACAAACACCGTGTCTTGCGGCTGGGCTTGTGCGGCGAGCGCCGCCGACAAGGCCACCCGGCCGCTGACCGATGCCGAAGCATTGGGCGAAGCTGCCTGCGCCTTGGCCGCCGCACCGGGCACGGGGGCGCCAGCGGGCATCCCGGCTTGCGCACGGGCCTGGTCAATGGCCGGACCAAACTGCAACACAAACGGGTTATCAGGTGCGCCGTACTGCACCACCTTCTCCCACTGCTTGACCGCGCCAGCGTAGTCCTTGCGGTCGTAGGCGTGCACCCCGGCCAAGGCGAGCGCCTTGAGATTCTTGGGGTCGATTTTGAGCGCGCGCTCCACCCAAGCCATGGGTTCACCATCAAGGTTGCGGTTGTTTTTCAGGGCCAGCGCGTCGGCGTAGTCCGCCATCAAGCTCGCGTCGTCTTTGCGCAAGGCGATGGCTTTGGCGTAGGCGTCGATTGCATCGTCATTGCGGCCCATCACGCTGTACGAGCGGGCCAACATGGTCCAGCCGTCGGCATCGTCGGGCTGCTCTTTGAGCCGCTGGGCGAGCTTGTCGACCATGGCCACGATTTGGTCGCTGGCGGCCTGCTGATCGGCACTGACCGCCGTGTCCCCGGTGCCCTCTGCGGGCTCCGCCACCTCCACCATCGGGCCTTGGGCGCGCTTCCACGCGTAGCCGCTGACGGCAACGGCCAACACAAAGACAGTGAGCAAAGCAAGCAAGCGCAGCGGGGGCCGCGGCGTGGCCGCTGCATCGCCGACCACCAGTTCCAGGATGCGTCGCTCCAACTGGGCTTTGCTTTGCTCGTATTGCGCGGGGTCGAGTGCACCAGACGCTTGCTGGTCCTTGAGCTGCTGCAGCTGCGCCTTGAGGGCTTGGAGGGTCGTGGTCATCGTTGACTCGTCGTAAATGAAAGGGGCGCTGGCGCCTGCGTGCGCAAGCCAACGCTAAGGCTTGCGCAGGTCGGTATCTGCGTCCGGCTCGGGGATGTCGGGATCAAAATGTTCACTGGGCATGCGGTTGCGCCGCCGCAGGACCCACAACAAAATCGCGATGCCCAACACCGCCATGGTCATCGGTCCGTACCACAGGAGATAGGTGCTGCTTTTGACCGGCGGGCGGTACAACACGAAGTCGCCGTACCGCGCGGTCATGAACTCCAAAATCTCTGGCTCGGACTTGCCTTGCTGCAGCATTTCGCGCACTTGGCGGCGCAGGTCGACAGCGAGGTCGGCATCGGAGTCGGCAATCGTCTGGTTCTGGCACACCAGACAACGCAACTCGATCGAAATCCGCTGCACCCGCGCTTCCAGCGCCGGGTCTGCGGCAGCAGGCGCAGCCTCCTTGGTCTGCGCTGCCAAGCCCAACAGAGCCAAGCACAGGCCCACCAAGCACCGAGCGAAATACCTAGCCATTGAGCTGGCGCACCAAGGGTTCAATCTGGTCGCGCAAGACATCGGGCGTCACCGGCCCGATCTGCTTGAAACGGATGACTCCTTTGCGGTCGATAACAAAGGTTTCAGGCACACCGTATACGCCCCAGTCAATGCCGACGCGGCCGTCCTCGTCAAACAGTGACGCCGTATAGGGGTCACCAAAATTGGCCAGCCACTTTTGTCCGGCAGGGCGTGTGTCTTTGTAGTTGAGACCGTAAATCGGCACCAACTTCTTCTTGGCAAACTCCACCAACAACGGGTGCTCGTAGCGGCAGGCCACGCACCAGGAGGCCCAGACATTGAGAATCCAGACCTTGCCCAGCATGTCCTCCCGGCGGATTGTGGTCTGGGCGTCGTCAAGGCGGGTGAGGGCGAAATTGGGCGCGGGCTTGTTGATCAGCGGCGACGGCACCTCTTTGGGGTTGAGGAACAAACCAGCGCCCAAGAACCACACCAGGCCCAGGAAAACCAGCAGCGGAATCAGTGCGCGCAAGTACTTCATGGCGCAGCCCCGGCCATGTTCTTGCTGCCGTCTTGCGGCGCGGCTGCGGGTGTTTCAGCGGTGCGCCTGCGCCGGTAGCGCTTGTCTGCCACCGCCAGCAAGCCGCCCAAGGCCATCAAGGTGCATCCCGCCCAGATCCAGTCGATAAACGGCTTGACGTAGACCCGCACAATCCAGGCACCACCTTCCACCGGCTCGCCCAAGGACACGTACAAATCCCGGGTGAAGCCAGAGTCAATCGACGCCTCGGTCATGGGGCTTTGCTGGACACGGTAAACCCGCTTTTCGGGGTAGAGCGTGACCACCGGTTTGCCGTCCTGGGTTACATCCATCTTGCCTTGCACCGCAACGTAGTTGGGACCAGTGACTTCGCGGGTGCCACGGAAGGTGAAGGTGTAGCCGCGCACCGTGGTGGAGTCACCCACCAGCATGCGCACATCGCTCTCCACCTCGTAGGCCTTGACCATGGTGACACCAAAACAAAACACGGCCACACCAAGGTGCGCAATCATCATGCCCGCCAACGCGCGCGGTATCTGGCGCAGACGATTGCCCGCGTCGCGCCAGCGCGAGCCGGCCGGGTGGATGCGCTCGAACAGATCCGTGCCCACCGCGGCGACAATCCAAAAGCTCATCAACAGCCCAAAGGTCGCAACCAGATGGATCTGGCCCGCCAGTGCACCGGTAGTTAGTGAAGCCACCACCGCCACGCCTGCGGCCCAGCGCAGTCGCCGGGCCAGGTCAGGAACCTCGGCTTCCTTCCAACGCGTCAAGGGGCCCACGGCCATCAAAAACAAGGCGGGCGCCATAAGCGGCAAAAAAACCGCGTCGAAATAGGGTGGCCCAACCGATATCTTGCCCATGCCCAGCGCATCAAGCAGCAAGGGGTACAAGGTACCCAGCATCACCGCGCCTGCGGCGACCACCAACAACACGTTGTTGGCCAGCAGCGTGGTCTCTTTGGAAACAATAGCAAAGCGCGCACCCAGTCCAACGGTGGGGGCCCGCCATGCATACAAGGCAAACGAAGCACCAATGACCACCGTGAGGAACACCAGAATGAACATGCCCCGGCCAGGGTCGGTGGCAAATGCATGCACCGAGGACAGCACGCCCGAGCGCACCAGGAATGTCCCTAGCAAAGAGAACGAGAAGGCCAAGATAGCAAGCAGCACGGTCCACGATTTGAAGCTGCCGCGCTTCTCTGTCACCGCCAAGGAGTGGATTAAGGCTGTGCCCAGCAGCCAGGGCATGAGGGACGCATTTTCGACGGGGTCCCAGAACCACCAGCCGCCCCAACCCAGCACGTAGTAGGCCCAGCTGCTGCCCAACGAAATACCCACCGTCAAGAAGGCCCAGGCTACGGTAGTCCAGGGCCGTGTCCAACGGGCCCAAGTGGCGTCGAGGTTGCCGCCAATCAGGGCTGCGATGGCAAAGGCAAAGGCCACCGAGAAACCCACGTAGCCCATATAAAGCATGGGTGGGTGAAACACCATGCCGGGGTCTTGCAGTAGCGGATTCAAGTCGCGGCCGTCGGCCGGCACTGGGAAAATTCGATCAAACGGATTGCTGGTGAGCAGCATAAACAGCAAGAAGCCGACACAGATCCAACCCAATACAGCGAGGATGCGCGACTGCACTGCCTGCGGCAGGTGGCTGCTAAAAAGTGCCACGGCCAGCATCCACAGGCACTGCATTTCTACCCACAGCAACAGCGAGCCCTCGTGACCACCCCAGACCGCGGCGATGCGGTAATACAAGGGCAGCGCAGAGTTGGAGTTGGACGCGACGTACACCAACGAAAAGTCGTGCACCACGAACGCCACCGTCAAGCATATATATGCGAGCGTCAACAAGGCTGTTAGCAGGTACGTGCACGGACGCGCCAACGCCATCCAGTCGGCTCGGTTTCGTTGTGCGCCAACCAAGGGCACCGTACCCAAAACCAAAGACACGCCCAGTGCCAACCACAGAGAAAAATGACCGATTTCTGGAATCATGGTTACTTGCCTTGCACCAGCGAGCTGGATGTCTTTTCGTTGCTAGCAGCCGCGTTTTTGAGCGCCTCTGCGGCCTCTGGCGGCATGTAGTTTTCGTCGTGTTTTGCCAGTACCTCTTTGGCCTCAAATATGCCGTTAACGAGCTGGCCCTGTGCCACCACGCCTTTGCCCTCTTTAAACAGGTCGGGCAGGATGCCCTGGTAACGCACCGGCACGGTTTGGGCAGTGTCGGTAACCACGAAATTCACGCGCACGCCGTCGCGCTGGACACTGCCCTCTTGCACCAAGCCCCCAACGCGGAAGGTACGGCCCACAGGCGCTTCGTTGGTATGGATCTGGGATGGCGAATAAAAGAACACCAAATTGCTCTGAAACGCCTTAAGCACGAGGGCAGCAGCGCCGCCGAGCGCCGCAAGAAAGGCGATCAGTATGGCGATGCGCTTGTGGCGTGTTTTCATACAGCATCCTCTGCGTGTTTGTCGGAACCGTCCTGCATTGCACGCCGATG
>JBIIZY010000054.1:0-15286 GCA_044346035.1 Rhodoferax sp.
CCAATGGTGATGGGAGACAAAAGAGAAGTCGCTTGAAATTGAGTCATTAAGGTAAGAAACGCACAAGCCGCTGGCAGGGACTGTGTGCAATAGAGGGGAAACAAACGCAGAGCGTGAACTTGCTTGCTCGCCGCCTGGTAATCAACAGAACCAACAACCCTTCTGCCGCAGGACTGTGTGTCGGCGCTCAGAAGCGGCTACACGGTTGGTTCGTCTCGGACGGTGCGCTAATGTAGCATGAAGCCCCTATGAAAGTTTGCATCCTCGAAAACGACGACCTCCACCCGGCAGCGGCAAGCACGTACCAAGGCTACGCGGCTATGTTTATCCGCATGTTTCGTGCGGCCGGCGCTGCATGGGAGTTCGATGTTTTTCACACACCCAACCAGCGGTATCCAGACTCGTTTGCGCCCTACGATTTGGTGGTTCTGACGGGCAGCAAGGCCGATGCTTTTTCTGACCAGCCTTGGGTTGTGGAGTTGCGCAAACAGGTGCTAGAGCTGCTCAACGCGCGCAAGAAATTGGTTGGCGTGTGCTTTGGACACCAGCTGATTGCGCTGTGCTTGGGTGCCAAGGTGGACCGGGCGCCAAATGGCTGGGGCGTAGGGCGCATGGTGTACGACTGGCGGGGTTCAGCCCGGACATCGAACGACAAAAACCACCAACTCGCGATGCTGGTCAGCCACCAAGACCAGGTATTGGAACTCCCCCCTGGTGCCCAGCTGTTGGCCAGCAGCGCCCACTGTCCGATCGCCGCCTACGCAGTTGAACAGCAGGTGTTTTGTGTGCAGGGCCACCCGGAGTTTGTTGAGGACTACAGTGCTTTTTTGTTGGCGCAGCGCAAGCACATTCTCGGCGAACACCTGTTTGCCCGCGGCCTGGAGAGCCTACAGCACGGGCACGACGGGCTGCAGCTGGCGCGCATGATGGTTGCATTCGCAGAAAACCCTGTGGCCCGGGCATAGCGCTGCGGTCGGCATTTACGAAAACGTGTTTTGCTGCGTATTGCAATAGCCCCCACAAACAAGACCGTAGACACATTCCATGACATTGGACCGCTATGACCGCCAGATTCTGGACATCCTGCAACGGGACGGGCGGATCAACAACCTGGAGTTGTCTGAGCGCATCGGCTTGTCTGCCTCACCCTGTTTGCGCCGCGTGCGCGCCTTGGAAGAAGCTGGTCTGATCGTGGGTTACCACGCGCGCTTAGACGCGCGTAAATTGGGTTTGAGCTTGATGGCACTGGTGCACATTTCGATGGATGTGCATACACCAGAGCGTTTCGCAAACTTCGAAGCTGCCATCGCTGTGTTGCCCGAAGTTCAAGAATGCTTGCTCATCACTGGGCAGGATGCTGATTACCAGCTCAAAGTGGTGGTGCGCGACTTGGACCATTACCAGAACTTGCTGCTCGACAAAATTACACGCATTGCGGGTGTTACGGGCGTGCACTCCAGCTTTGTGTTGCGGCGCGTTGTGGACCACACCCACTTGAACGTGGGCTAGTCATGGCCAACGGCCTGTCCTTTGTGGTGCGGTGGTCAGCGCGCGTCGGGCAACTCGATCTTGACTTCCAACACTTCCAGGTTGTCTTGGCGCTCTAAGTTGACCTTGATGTCGGCCGGATTGATTTTGATGTACTTGCTTATCACAGCAACCAAATCGCGCTGCAAATCGGGAAGGTAATCGGGCTCCGCAGCGTTGCGGCCGCTGCGCTCGTGGGCCAGGATGATTTGCAAACGCTCTTTGGCAACGCTTGCGCTCTTCTTTTTCTCGCCAAGCAAAAAAGACAACAAAGACATGGCTTCACTTTCCTCCAAACAGTCGCTTGAGCAAGCCTGGTTTGGGCGCATCTATAAAGCGCATGGGTTTGCTTTCGCCCAAAAAGCGGGCAATTACGTCCTTGTACGCTTCTGACACGTCACTGCCTTGCATGTGGACCGCGGGCACGCCCTGATTAGACGCCTGCAGCACCGATTCGCTTTCTGGAATCACACCGATCAAAGGAATGCGCAAGATGTCTTGAATGTCTTCAAGGGAAAGCATCTGACCTTGGTCCACCCGCGCAGGGTTGTAACGGGTGATGAGCAGATGCTCCTTTACGGGTTGTGCGCCATCCATCGCCCGCTTGGTCTTGCTAGCGAGCATGCCCAGTATGCGGTCTGAATCGCGCACTGAGGACACTTCGGGGTTGGTAACCACCAGGGCTTCGTCAGCGAAGTGCATGGCCATCAATGCACCGGTTTCGATGCCTGCAGGTGAGTCACACACGATGAACTCAAACTCCATTGCAGCGAGATCAGCCAAAACCTTTTGCACACCGTCTTGCGTCAATGCATCCTTGTCACGGGTTTGGGATGCTGCCAACACGTACAGCTTTTCACATTGCTTGTCTTTGATGAGGGCCTGGTTAAGGTTGGCCTCACCATTGATGACATTGATGAGGTCATACACCACACGCCGCTCACACCCCATGATGAGGTCCAAGTTGCGCAGCCCTACATCGAAATCTATGACTGCTGTTTTGTGGCCGCGCAGAGCCAAGCCAGTTGCAAAACTGGCACTGGTGGTGGTCTTTCCTACACCACCCTTGCCTGAGGTAACGACGATGACTTTGGTCATGGTTGGGTTGTCTTTCATACTTTAAGCGCTTCAATAATGAGCTTGTCTTGCCCGTCAGAGCTCAGCCGAACTTGGGCTGCTTTACCTGCAACGTCTTTTGGAAATGGTGTTTCGCTGGTGCGGTACACACCTGCAATGGACACCAACTCAGGTTCCAAGCACAAAGAAAAAATGCGCGCGCTTGCGTTGCCACGCGCTCCGGCCATTGCTTTACCGCGCAACGGCGCATAGACATGAATGTTGCCATCAGCCACCACTTCAGCGCCTTGGTTCACCATGGCCAATACGACCAAATCTGTACCGCGCGCATACACCTTTTGCCCTGACCGCAAGGGCCTATCTACAACCATGGTGGGCAAAGGCCGGGTGTCTTGTGGCGGTGCTTGGACTGGCGCTTTTTCACCAGCAGTGCCAACTACGGTGGCACCAGCGTGTGGCCGGACTTTGGTATCCAAAGGCACTTCCACCCAACCATGCTCAACCAACGTTGCCAACCAGGCCGGGGGCGCTGCACGGTAACCAACCGGTACCAGTCCACACGACAAAGCGGTTTGTCCTAGGTGCAACAGATCCGGCGAGGTTTGGCTGGAGTCAAACAGAGAAAAATCGAACACCACCGGTTCGCGAACAAAAAAATCAAAGTTGTCGCTGGCGGGTCCAAAGCGACCGAGCAAGTCACGCGTAACAGCCTGGAGATCTGAACCCTTCAAGAACAAGGCTACCAAACCAAGCTGGGCACTTTTGATTTCAAAATTCATCAGGGGAGACTGCTGGCGCCTTCAGGCTTGGCTGTTGCACAGAGCCTTGCATTTCGCATGCAAAACTTGGCAAATGTTACTTGATTGCTAAGCGTCAACTGTGCATTCTTGAGTGCACACAGCCAACTTTATTTTGTAGCTTGGGCTCTTGCTGTGTTACTTCTTTTTTATAGAGATAAAACATAGTGATAGTAGATAGAAGGGCCGCTTTTTTTGTGGACAAGCTGTTTTTTTCTAGTCAAATCATGGACTTACAGCAAGTTGATCCTTGTGTGTGACTGTGCTTTTAGAATGCGCAGCTACACTGGGTAACTTCAGAAGAGAGTACGCTGCTGTGGATAAGTCCCGATTTCTCCCGAATGTATGCACAGATTTGTGCTTTGACAAAGTACCAATGTTGTGGACTTTTTGGAGTAGGGTGCGGGTGTTGGCCTTGTCGTTCCTGTCTCTAAGTCGGTTGATGCATTGCCCATGAGTGAAAAAAAACCGTTTGAAGTCGCGCGTGAGACCCTCAAGCAACTGGCTCTTCGCAAGTTGCCGCCCACGCCATTGAACTACAAGAGCATCTACAACCAGATTGCTGGTATCCCAGCGGTCGAGTACTTCCCCACGCGCGAGCTTAAGGAGATCGCGCAAGGACTGCCTACACACACCCCAGGTCAACAAAAACAAAGAGGCTTGCTGGAATTTGCAATCGATCGGATGCAATGGGAAGGCGTGAAGAACGCCTTGCTGGCATACAGCGGATTTGTTCCTGATCTTCCAGAGACTGACGCTGTAGCGGAGCGATCCAACCGGGCTGGTGATCAGCCGGTGGAGAGTACACAGCTTGACCTGTCTGATTGGTTGCGTCAGATGGGCCGTTTGCTCGAGCTTGTACAACCTGCGCTCGGTACGGACGATGTTCCTTTTTTAGAGCAAAGCAAACAGCTAATTCAGGCTTTACGTAGCCCAGACAGTGACCCGCAAACTTTGCAACTCACCTTGAAGGGCTACAGCCACCGACTGTCCTTTGTGGCGGAGGACCAAGCGGAAATTCGCAGCGGGCTGTTAAAGCTGCTCTACCTTGTGTTCGAGAACATCGGCGAGTTGAGCATCGAGGATCAATGGCTTAAGGGCCAAATGGACGCCTTGATGCAAGCGGCCAAACCACCGTTGAGTTTGCGCCGACTTGATGACGTTGAACGGCGCTTGATGGACGTGATTGTCAAGCAGCGTGAAGCAAAAGAAAAAGCAGTTCAAGCGCAAAACGAAATGCGTGACATGCTGGCGGTGTTTATTGAACGCTTGTCAGAGATGTCGCAGACCACGGGCAGCTTTCAGTTCAAGCTCGAAGAGAGTGCCCGGCTGATTGAACAAGCCAAATCAATGACGGAAATTGCGCCTGTACTTAAAGAAGTGGTGGGTGCAACGCGCAGTATGGCGTCTGAGAGTCAGATTGTGCGTGATGAGCTGCGCACCATGCGTGAGCACGCCAGTACGACCGAGGCGGAGATTGCAAAGCTGCACCAAGAGCTCGATCGCGTCAGTACCCAGGCGCGGCACGATCCCTTGACCGGCGCACTTAACCGCAAAGGACTTGAAGAGGCGCTGGAGCGCGAAATCTCTACGGTGCGGCGCAAAGAGACACCGTTGTGCGTCGCTTTACTGGATATTGATAACTTCAAAAAGCTCAACGACACCCTAGGCCATGCCACTGGCGACGAAGCACTCAAGCATTTGGCATCCGTTGCGCGCCAGAGCATGCGGCCCCAAGACACTTTGGCGCGCTATGGTGGTGAGGAGTTTGTGGTGCTGCTTCCTGACACGGTCATGGATGGCGGAATCGAAGCCATGGTCCGCTTACAGCGTGAACTTACCAAGCGCTTGTTCCTTAGCGGCACCGAGAAAGTGTTGATTACTTTCAGTGCAGGTGTAGCCCAGTTAGCGAGTGACGAGAAGGGAATGCAAGCCATTGAGCGGGCAGACCAAGCCATGTACCTCGCGAAGCGAACCGGGAAGAACAGGGTAGTTGGTGCTTGAGCAGGTTTCGTTTGAGCACGTTTGGTACTAACGATTAGAGAGGCAGTCAATGACGTATTTGGTTTTGGGATTGGTGCTGTTTTTGGGTGTGCATTCTTTGCAAATTTTTGCGCCCCAGTGGCGCTCTCGCACCATTGCGCAGTTTGGCGAGGGAGCCTTCAAAGGGGTGTACTCCTTGGTCTCTTTGCTGGGCTTTGTGCTGTTGGTCTGGGGTTTTGGAATGGCCCGGGAAACACCAACCCTGTTGTGGATGCCACCAGTTGGAATGCGCCACGCAGCTTCTTTGCTGACGTTGTTGGCTTTCGTGTTGTTGGCCGCCACGTACGTTCCGCGTAACCACATCAAGGCACGCTTGCACCATCCCATGGTGTTGTCTGTCAAAGTGTGGGCCTTGGCCCACTTGCTGTCCAACGGCATGGCGGCGCATGTGCTGTTGTTTGGTGGATTTTTGTTGTGGGCAGTTGCGTGTTTTGCGGCCGCCCGTCGCCGTGATCGCGCACAAGGGACCAAGTACCCGGCCGGTACCGCAATGGGTACCGTCACGACGGTTGCCGTGGGTGTGTTGGCGTGGTTCGCATTTGCGCTGTGGTTGCACGGCATGCTGATTGGTGTGAAACCGTTCGCCTGAGTTGGCCACAGCGGGCCTGATGTAGCGCCAGGCGGTCAACGCGCGAGGGTCTCACACCTCAGGGCGCCAAGGCCCACTGGATGACGAATTTGGCAAGGAATCCGACCATGCCAAATGCCAATCCCAAAAAAAGCACAAACGTTCCAAACCGACCGGCTTTGGACTCCCAGGCAAGCTGTCCAATGATGAACAGCATGTACACCATGAAGCCGCCAACGCCAAAGCTGAGACCAAAAGCCGCCACTTGCTCTTCGGAAAAACCAAACATCAGCGGCTACCCAGGCGCACAGTGGTGTTGTTGGGGGTCTCACGTGCAGGTGCAGCTTGCGGATCCACCAGGTCTTTGTATGCGTGCCAGCTCGCATGCCCGAGCATGGGGATGACCAGCACCAAGCCCAGCATCAACGAACCCAAGCCGAGCAAGGTAAAGCCCATGATGATGCCCGACCAGATTGCCATCGCAAGTGGGTTGACCAACACCACCTGCCAACTGGTAAGCACCGCCTGCAAGAGAGACACACGGCGGTCCAATAGCAGTGGCATGGCAATGACGCTCGAAGCAAATACGGGGGCAGCCATTACGCCCCCAAGCGCCAACCACAGCTCAAACAACCAACCTTCGCGCGCCAGCACCACATGGTGTATGAAGTCCATGGGGGTGCGTATTGGCACGGGAGCCAACAAGGTGATTAAGCCCGCTGAGGTAACAACCCAGCCGGTTGCCGCCAGTGCCAGCAATACGCCAAATTGCACCATGCACCAGTAGTCGTTGCCCCACTTGTTGAAGTGACTGTCTTGCCAATTAAGCCATGTCTTAAACACCACCCGCAAATGCGGTGGTTCGCCCCGCTCGATGGCTCGGCTCAATGCGTACAGGCTGGTTGCAAGCACGGGTGCCACCACCATAAAGCCCGACAAGGCGCCGGCCAGCCACCAAAACCGCTGGTAACCCAGACCTACGATCAACAAACCGACCATTGCCAACGCTGCTCCGTGCGCCACGCTAACCCACCGCGCGCGCCCGATGTCGCGCCAACCCAATGCCAACCAGGCCAAAGGTTGGAGCGGGGAAATGGTCCGAACCGGCAGGGGAACAACGCGACGTTTCGTCATAGTGGCATGAGGATAATCCAGTTGGTACACGCCAAAAAAATTGCCCTTGCGGGGGACGCAAGGGCAAGGCAAAGCAACCGTAATCAAGCCGCTTGGTTACGACCTGTCATGGTCTCCACGGCCGCCGTGGCGGCCTTGACCAAAGTGCATCCCTAAGCGTTTGGCGTGCTCGGCATCGGCGATCTTTTGCTGTTCTGGTGTTAGTACCGCGTACAGCGCTTTTGCCGCGTTTTCGTAGGTGTCCATGCGTGAAGTCTGTGCATCCATGTGGTCCTTGCGCAGTTTGCGTATGGCGTCAATGCGCTCGGGCATGGGCAACTTGGCCAGTTCGTCTTTGTTTGGGCGTGCGGCCTTGTTCATGGGCGCAGTCGGTGGCTTCATAGCGCTTGCAAAGGTATTCCAAGCACCTTCTTGGGCCGCAGTGATCTTGAGCTTTGCTTTGAGATCGGCAAGGTGTTTTTCCACTTTGGCCTGCATTTTTGCGGGGTCGCGCTGGTGCATGCGATGTCCGTCGTGGTAGCCCCCCATCGCAGAGCCGCCCTGTGAAAAGGCCGCCAACGAAGTTGCAGACAGTACGCCGGCTACCAACAGTGTTTTGAACAGTTTGGTCATGGTGATTTCCTTTGGAGTTGAACTTCAAGCGGGTATCGCCGTCAAGTCAGTGTGCAGTGTCTTTGCTGCGTGTAAGCGCCGTGTTGCGTTGCGCGAAGCCTAGGTAAAACTTCAGTTAACCAAGAACAAGGCATTCAAGGTGATGGCTTCGGTCTGGGGGTTCGGCTTGTCTTTGTATAAGCTAGGGTCTTTTAAGGAGTGCATATGCAACGCAAAACCGCCCAGGACTTTGACCAAGAACTGCTGATTCTTTTTGATGCGTATGTGCACGGCAACCTCGACCGCCGCGCGTTTTTGGAGCGTGCGCAAAAGTTTGCTGTAGGTGGCATGACGGCGGCGGGTATTTTGGCTGCCTTGAGTCCGAATTTCGCCTTTGGGCAAGTGGTCGCGAAAGACGATGCACGGGTCAGCGCCCGCATGGTGGAGTTTGCATCGCCCGCCGGGTACGGAACCGTTAAGGCCTACGTCGCGCGCCCTGCTGGGAACAACGCGCCACTTCCCGGGGTGCTGGTGGTGCATGAAAACCGCGGCCTGAACCCCCATATCGAGGACATTGCGCGCCGCCTTGCGCTGGAGGGCTACATGGCGTTTGCACCAGATGCTTTGTCGCCGTTGGGCGGCTACCCGGGTAACGAGGACCGTGCCCGTGAGTTGTTTGGCAAGCTGGACCAAAGCAAGACGCGCGAGGACTTTGTGGCTGCCGCCGCTGCGGTGCGCGCCCGCGCAGACTTCTCTGGAAAACTCGGCGTGGTGGGCTTTTGCTATGGCGGCGGGGTGGCGCACATGTTGTCGATCCGTCTGCCAGATTTGGCCGCTGCCGTGCCGTTCTACGGCAACGTGCCCGCGCCCGAGGAGGCGACCAAAGTGCGCGCGCCCTTGTTGATTCACTTTGCCGCGGTTGATGAGCGCATCAATGCGGCCTGGCCGGCCTATGAGACCGCACTCAAGGCCGCCAATGCGCGCTTTACAGCGCACCAGTATCCCGGGACCCAGCATGGGTTTAACAACGACACCACGCCCCGGTTTGACGCTGCGGCAGCCAAGCTGGCGTGGGATCGTACGCTGGCTTTCTTCTCTCAGACACTCAAGGGCTAAGTGGTGGCGTTGGCTGTACCGCGTAGCCTTCGGCGCGGATTGCTTCGGCCAACGCGTCTTGCGCCGCGTTTGACTGCACGTGTACGCGCTGTGCACTGCGGTCTATCGTTACGCCTGCTTGCGGGTCCAACTCAAGAAGTGCTTGCGTGACTGCTTTTTCACAGTGGCCGCAGGTCATGCCGGTAACGGTAAAGGAGTGCAACATGGTGGTGTCCTTGGGTGCAAGCTGGCGTGCAGCGGTAGGGGTGTGCAAGCATAGCCCGTGTCGTCTCACATATTGTTGCGATGCATACCACTGAGGCGCAGCCAGAGCCGGGCCCAGCGCTCGGGCCGCCCAGTCTGCGGGTGCAAGACATTGGCATCGATGGAATGACCTGTGCGTCGTGTGTTGCGCGGGTAGAAAAGGCATTAAAAAAAATCCCTGGTGTGCAAGATGCAAACGTCAACTTGGCGACCGAGTCGGCGCGCGTGTGCTTCGCAGAGGGCCCGCAGATGGATGCGCGCTTGCGGCGTGCGGTCCGCGCGGCCGGTTACGTTCCGCGTGCGGCGGATGCGACTGGGCAGTCGGCCCAGATTGCAAGCAACCCCGTTTGGCCGGTGGTTCTCGCTGCCACCCTGTCGGCACCCTTGGTCTTGCCCATGTTTGGCGCGGTCTTGAGCCGCGATTGGATGCTCCCCGCGTTTTGGCAATTTCTGTTGGCCACGCCGGTGCAGTTTGTGTTGGGCGCGCGGTTTTTCCGTGCTGGCTGGGCGGCGTTGCGTGCGCGCGCAGGCAATATGGAATTGCTGGTTGTCTTGGGCACCACGGCAGGTTGGGCGCTGTCGACCTGGCTGTGGTTGAGCGCGCCGTCTGGCGTGGTGCCGCACGTGTACTTTGAAGGCTCGGCGGTGGTGATTACCTTGGTGCTGCTCGGTAAGTGGTTGGAGGCCCGCGCCAAGTGGCAGACCACGTCGGCCATTCGGGCCTTGCACGCCTTGCGGCCGGCAACTGCGCAGGTTTTGGGCCGCAGCGGTGAAATGGCGGTGCCGGTGGACGAAGTGTTGGTGGGCGAGCACGTCGTCGTGCGCCCCGGTGAGCGTATTGCCGCCGACGGCACGGTGCTGCAAGGGCGCTCAACGGTAGATGAGTCGATGCTCACTGGGGAAGCGGTTGCGGTACCCAAGGCCCCTGGCGGTTTGCTCACCGGTGGCTCCATCAACGGCGAGGGGCGTTTGGTGATGCAGGTGCGGGCGGTCGGCTCGCAAACCGTGCTGGCGCACATCATTGCATTGGTTGAGGATGCGCAGGCTGCCAAGGCCCCGGTGCAACGGCTGGTGGACCGTGTGAGTGCGGTGTTTGTGCCGGTGGTCGTTGCGCTGGCGTTAGCCACGCTGTTGGCCTGGTGGTGGACGGGGCACCCCTTTGAGCAGTCGCTGATGCATGCGGTGGCGGTGTTGGTTATCGCTTGTCCGTGCGCTTTGGGCTTGGCGACCCCGGCGGCGATCATGGCGGGCACCGGTGTGGCAGCCCGTTACGGCATTTTGATCAAGGATGCGCAGGTCTTGGAACGTGCGCAGCGGGTTGACACGGTTGCGTTCGACAAGACGGGCACCCTCACCGAAGGCCGGCCGCGCGTGACGGCCTTGGTTGCAGTCGATGCTGTGCAGATGCCAGTGCACACCGCGTTGGCGGTGGCTGCCGGTTTGCAAAGCGGCTCCGAGCATTCATTGGCCCGTGCCGTGTTGGCCTACGCACGGGAACAGGGTATTACGGCGTCTTTGGCGATGGACATGCGGGCGGTGCCTGGCTGCGGCGTAGAGGCCCAAGTGGCGGGCACAACCTATTTGTTGGGCAGCTTGCCGTGGTTGGCAACCATGGGCTTGGACCTTGCGCCCATTGCAGCGCAGGCCGACGCGCACGCGCGCCAGGGCGCCACGGTGTCGGCCCTGGCCGAGCGCGTGCACACACCTGCCTCTGGCAATGTGCAATGGGTGTTGCGTGCATGGTTTGCATTTGCTGACGAACCCAAGCCGGGTGCTGCGCAAGCAGTGGCGGGCTTGCGCGCGCGCGGACTGCACCTGGTGCTGATTTCGGGAGACAACCCCGGTGCGGCACAGGCCTTGGCTGCGCGCGTGGGCTTCTTGCCCGAAGAGGTCCATTCTCAGGCCTTGCCAGCCGACAAGGCGGCGCTGGTCATGCGCTTGCGTGAGCGCGGGCGCACTGTGTTGATGGTTGGCGACGGGGTGAACGATGCGCCTGCGTTGGCGGCAGCCGATGTCGGTATGGCCATGGCCAACCCGGACGGTCGCGGCACCGACGTGGCGATGCACGCTGCAGGCATCACCCTCATGCGTGGTGACCCGCTTTTGGTTGCGGCGGCCCTTGATGTGGCGGCGCGCACGGTGGCAAAAGTCCAGCAAAACCTTTTTTGGGCGTTTGCCTACAACGTGGCTGGCATTCCATTGGCCGCGCTGGGTGCTATGAGCCCCGTTCTCGCGGGTGCTGCGATGGCGCTGAGTTCGGTCAGTGTGTTGGGCAACGCCTTGTTGCTGCAGCGCTGGAAGCCGCCTGCGCCTTAGGCCACGGCAGTCACGTTGCCCACGATGTCTTGCCTCTTTGTTACCACGCGCCTAGGATCACCATGAAGCGCGTCCGCGTAGTCAACTCACCTGGGCACTGGATGGTCCTGGCGCTGGCCTTGTCATTGGGCGCTGCCGTGTCTTTGGGGATAACCCGCTTTTCGTATGGCTTGCTGTTGCCGGCGATGCGTGCCGACTTGGCGTGGTCGTATGCCTTGGCCGGCGCAATGAACACCGCCAACGCCTTGGGCTACTTTCTGGGCGCGCTGGCTGCTCCCTGGATGATGCGCCGTTGGGGGCCGAGCACTTTGTTGTGGCTGGGTGCATTGTTTGCCAGTTTCTTCATGGTTTTGAGTGGGTTTTTTACCCAGACCGAGCCCTTGCTCTTGCAGCGCTTGATGGCCGGCATCGCCAGTGCTGCGGTTTTTGTTGCCGGTGGTTTGCTTGCTGCGCGCTTGGGTGCGCAAGACCCACCGCGCAGCGCGTTGCTGTTGGGCATTTATTACGGTGGTACCGGTTTGGGCATCGTGGTGTCGAGTGGGGTGGTTTTTTGGGTGCTGGACGTGACGGCTCTGCAGGCCCACGGTTGGCGCTGGGCCTGGTGGTGCTTGGGTGCCTTGTGTTTGCTCGCCTGCGTGGTGCTGCGCTGGCCCGCCCGCGCCATGGCCGGGCTGGAGGTGGTGGTGGCGTCTGGTGGCTTGGCGCGTGCCGACCGCTTTCGTTGGCAGCAGTTTGGTTTCGGCTTGTCTGCGTACGCGCTGTTTGGGGTGGGCTACATCGGCTACATGACCTTTGTCGTCGCGTTGCTGCGCACCCAAGGGCGCACTGCATTGGAGGCCGCCTGCTTTTACGCTTTGTTGGGCGCTGCGGTCATGGTGTCTGGCCGCTTGTGGGCCGGTTTGTTGGAGCGCCACCGCGACGGGCGCCCGCTGGCGGTGCTCAACGGCTTGTTGGGGATGGCTACCATCCTGCCGGCGTGGACCCAGGCGTGGCCGTTGGTGCTGTTGTCCGGCGCGTTGTTTGGTGCGGTGTTTCTGTCGGTCGTGGCGTCCACCACCGCGCTGGTGCGGCACAACCTGGCGCAAAGCGCCTGGGCTTCGGGCATTGGCGCTTTCACAGCAGTGTTTGCGCTGGGGCAGATCGTTGGGCCTACGGTGGTAGGCTGGATTGCCGACGGCGCGGGTGGGCTGGAGCGTGGCTTGTGGTGCTCGGCGCTGGCCTTGTGGGCTGGTGCCTTGCTTGCGACACGGCAGCGCAGCTTGGTGACGTAGCGACGTGCCTGCGGGCGCACTGCTTTGCTGGCCCTTTGTCGCCTTGGTTCACCCCTACACACCGTCCACTACACACCGTCCACTACACACCGCACAATTTGCACCACATGCAATGACCAGTTTTGGTGATCTTGGGCGGCAGGGTTGTTTTAGTCGTTTTTGCTGGCCTTGATCAAGTCGGCGGCCTTTTCTGCAATCATGATGGTCGGGGCATTGGTGTTGCCGCTGACGATGCGCGGCATGACGGACGCATCGACCACCCGCAGCTTGCCAATGCCGTGTACCCGCAGTTGGGCGTCCACCACGTCCATGGGGCCGCTGCCCATGCGGCACGTTCCTACTGGGTGGTAAATCGTGTCGGCGTTGTCGCGGATGAACTGCTCGATCTGCAGGTCTGTTTGGGCTGCTGCCGACTTGGGCGATTCGTGTCCACCCAAGGCCGCCAACGCAGGTTGCGCCAAGATGTTTCGCATGATTTTGAAGCCCTGCACCATCCGGTCTACATCATCGCGGTGGCTCAAAAACTGGGGGTCAATGCGGGGCGCCATGTGGGCGTCGTTGCTGGCGAGTCTGACATTGCCGCGGCTTTTGGGTCGAAGCACACACAGGTGACACGAGTACCCGTGGCCCAGCACCGTGGTGCGACCGTGGTTGACCAGTTTGGCAACGACAAAGTGCAGTTGCAGATCGGGCGTCGCTTCTGCGGGGCTGCTCTTGATAAAGCCACCAGCCTCTGCCACGTTGGAGGTCAGCAGGCCAGTGCGCTGCCCGCGCCACTCGAAAATTGCCCGGGCAATGCGTGCCACGCCCCCTACCGAAATCCCCAATGACTCGGTGACCCGCGGCGCGCGGATGAGCTGCACCGCGTCCAAATGGTCATGTAAGTGCTCACCAACACCGGGAAGGTCGTGCACAGGAACCACTTGGTGGTCGAGCAGGTGTTGGCGCGGGCCGATGCCCGAAAGCATCAAGATATGGGGCGATTGCAGCGCGCCTGCGCACAGCAGCACCTCGCGGCGCGCGAGCAGCTGCTGTGCTACGCCGCCCCGCACAAACTCCACCCCGGTCGCTTGCCGCCCGGCTAGCAAGATTTTGACGACATGTGCGTCAGTGATTACTTGCAAATTGGGCCGGTTTGTATGGGGTGTGAGGTAGGCCTTGGCGGCGCTAAAGCGCTCGCCGTTTTTGTGGGTGACTTGGTACATGCCCACGCCTTCTTGTGTCGCCCCGTTGAAGTCCGTGTTCAAGGGGAAGCCTGCCTGCTGCCCGGCCTCGACGAAACGTGCCGCCAGTGGGTTGGGGCTGGTCAGGTCTTGCACATGCAGAGGTCCGCCGGTGGCGTGTAGCGCGCTGGCGCCGCGTGCGTTGTCTTCGGCCCGCAAGAAGTAGGGCAGCACCTCCTGGTAAGACCAGCCGGGGTTGCCTTCGGCGGCCCAAGCGTCGTAGTCTTGCGCTTGGCCGCGGGCATAAATCATGGCGTTGATCGAGCTGGACCCGCCCAGCACCTTGCCGCGCGGCTGGTAGCCCTGGCGGCCGTTGAGGCCGGGCTGCGCGGTGGTAGAGAAGCCCCAGTTGGCCTGGCCGTTCTTGGCCAGCAAGGCAATGCCCAGCGGCACATGGATAAGGATGTTTTTGTCTACTGGACCCGCTTCCAGCAGCGCGACGGTGACACCGGGGTCTTCACTCAAGCGCGCTGCCAGCACACAGCCGGCAGAGCCGCCGCCCACAATCAGGTAGTCAAAGGTTGCAGATTCCATAGGTCTTCGCTTGGTGGTCGTTGCGCGCGGTGGGCAACTATTGCACAAACTACGCTGCGTTCACTAGATGGCTTTGCCTAGAGCAGCTTGGGGTTTTCCTGAGCAGGTGCCTGGGCGGCGCGGCGTCTGTCTGGGGCGGTATGCGGGTTGGCGGTGCAGCCGCTAAAATCGCGCGTCCTTTTCAGGACCCCACGCAGGGCAGCCGTTTGCCTGCCCCACCTTTGGATTTGCCATGCGTTACCCGGAACATTTTGACGTGATCGTGGTCGGTGGCGGCCATGCCGGCACCGAAGCCGCCCTGGCGTCTGCCCGCATGGGCTGCAAAACCCTGCTGCTAACCCACAACATCGAGACCTTGGGGCAGATGAGCTGCAACCCCTCGATTGGCGGTATCGGCAAGGGGCACCTGGTCAAAGAAGTCGATGCCTTGGGTGGTGCAATGGCGTTGGCTACCGACGAGGCGGGCATCCAGTTTCGTATTCTTAACGGCAGCAAGGGTCCGGCGGTGCGCGCTACCCGGGCCCAGGCCGACCGGGTGTTGTACCGCGCGGCTGTTCGTCGCAGGCTAGAAAACCAGCCCAACTTGGTGCTGTTTCAGCAGGCGGTGGACGACTTGTTGGTGGAGGGTGACAGGGTGGTGGGCGCGGTGACCCAGGTGGGACTTGAGTTTCGTGCCAGCGCCGTGGTGCTGACAGCAGGCACGTTTTTGGACGGAAAAATTCACGTTGGTCTCAACAACTATGCTGCCGGCCGGGCCGGTGATCCACCGGCCGTGTCGCTCAGCGCGCGGCTCAAGGAACTCAAGCTTCCGCAGGGGCGCCTGAAAACTGGCACCCCGCCCCGCCT